>NZ_JBEOWF010000002.1:0-430645 GCF_040295925.1 Streptomyces sp. NPDC002588 | reverse complement strand
GGTTGCCGCGTGTCTCGGCGACGATGCGGTCGCGTACCCGCTGGTCGAGCGGTCCGGTGACGACCGAGTCGAGGAGTGTTCGGGAGTCTCGCTCGGTCAGCCCCGTGACGGGCAGCTCGGGGAGGCTGCCAAAAGCCTCGCCGGCGCTGGGCTCACGGACGGCGAACACGAGCGCGACCGATTCCGCGAGCAGTCGGCGGGCGACGAACTCCAAGGTCAGGGCAGACGCGCTGTCCAGCCACTGGGCGTCGTCGACGAGGCAGACCAGCGGCTGGTTGCCTCCCGCGTCCGCGACCAGGCTCAGGGTGGCCAGGCCCACGAGGAACCGGTCGGGGGCAACACCGGCACGCAGCCCGAACGCCGTGGAGAGTGCGTCGCGTTGCGGATCGGGCAGCTGGTCGAGGCCGGTGAGGAGAGGAGCGCAGAGCTGGTGGAGGCCGGCGTAGGAGAGCTCCATCTCGGACTGGACGCCGGCGACCCTGACGATGTGGCATCCGGTGGCACGATCGAGGAGGTATCGCAACAGCTCGGTCTTCCCGATGCCTGCCTCACCGCGCAGCACCAGGGCCGCACTGCGCCCCGCCCTGGCACCCGCCACGAGATCGTCGAGGGCCTGGCACTCGTTCTGCCGCCCGAGGAGTCCGGCTCTTGAACTGCTCTTCGCCATGGCAGCTCCCCGGTCAGGATACTTCGAGCCGTATGGTATTACGTCTCCGGATCGCTGCACCGGTGTGGTTGCGCAAGCAAATAAGACTCTGTCGTGACTTGTGTGGTGCCGGCTACTGCTCGTGATGGCGGACCGGGGCGGATTTGATTACCAGGGTGAAGCCGTCGCAGTGACGGCGCCTCCTCCCGGGACTTCCGTGGTGTTTGCGCAACCGCGGCAGGCGGGGCGCGGGCGGCTTCCGAGAGTGCCGTCGGGGCCGTGTGCGTCAGCGCTGCGCGAGCCACGCACTGAATGTCGTGTGACAGATGTGGGCACCCGGTTCGGGCAGCAGCGCGCGTTTCCCCACCTGGGCGGCGAAGAGCCGGGCGTGCGGATCGGAGACGACACTCGTGGCGTCACCCTTGGCGGCGAGGAGCTTCGCCGTGAGGTCGTCAAGGCGGTACTCCTCAGGGCCGGCCACCTCGAGCCTGCCGAGCAGCGGCAGTCCCACAGCCACATGCGCGACGGCGGCAGCCACGTCGTCCGTCGCCACGGGACGGATCAGCGCAGGCGCGACGTGCACTCCGTCCGGGCGCGTGTCCGCGACGGCCATGGCCTCGAGGGAATCGAAGGAGAGGGCGGCACGCACGATCGAATGAGGGACCGGGGATTGCCCTGCCTGGTACTCCTGCAACTCTTTCGCAAGGAAGTAGCCCGACCGCAGCCGCCCGGTTCCCACCACCGACAGGACCACATGATGCTCGACGCCCGCCGAGGCCCCCGCGGCCAGGAGGTTGGCCGTCGCGGTGCGGAAGAACCGCAGACCGGCTTCCTCGGTGCGGGCGGGCGCGTCGGTGACGTCCACCACCACCTCGGCGCCTCGCAAGGCCTCGTCGAGACCGGTCCCCGTGATCACGTCGACACCGTGACGGCGTGAGACGGGCACGACCTCCACACCATGGTCACGGAGCCTGGCAACCGTCCGGGAGCCGATCAGCCCCGTGGCCCCTGCGACAACGACTCTCATTCCGGTTCCTCCCGTCGAGGGGTCGGGTGACCCCGTGTACGTGCACTACATACGACAGGACTCACACCATGATTGTGACAATGAGCAGGTGAGTGTCACAGGAGTGACAACATCTGTCGCACAAGCAGGGCTTGCTCGGTCTTCGCATCGAGAGACAACGATCCGCTGCCCGCGGTCCCTCAACCCGGCCTCCGGCCGGTTCCGTCGCCGAGGGTGGCGGACGACTCCACGCTGCACACTCCGGCCGGGCCCCTCATGGCAACGGGTTGCCTTGCGCCGCGGTCGCACCGATATGGGCGCGGATGATCCCGATCACGGTGTCGGTTGTGCGATCAAGGTGGCTGCGGCCGTCGGGCAGCTGAGCCGTCGGGCTGATGTAGCTGCGCGGCCCGACGTGCGTGGCCGGGTCGAGCCGATGCACGGTGATCTTTCCCGCACGGTCGGCCCGGTTCCATCCACTATGACGGCACAGCCGCCAGCGCTGCGGGAAGATCCAGCTGCCGACCTGCTCGATCCGGTCGCTCGCGCTGGTGAGCCGATGCAGGTGCTCGGCATGGGCAAGGTCGTTGGCGCCGTTGTGGAACCCGCCGAGAGTGATCAGCAGGAGCGGGCAGTGCAGCCGGGTGTACAGCTCGTCGACCGCTCCGGTGGCGACCTGGGCGCCGCCGCTGTAGCTGAGCAGCACCACGGGTATACCGCTGTCGGGCCGGTAGCCGGCGAGTCGGAGCTGAGTGGCGATCTGAGAGCCGACGGCCCGGTTGTACAGGGGGCGGTAGCGGTGGTCGGCGGCCACGAAGGTCTGTACGACATTGTGCAGGAACAGCAGCAGTCCGATGTGGCGGCGCAGCCATGCCCACACCGGCCGATCGGCAAGGGGGTCGGCCAGTGGCGAGTAGGGCTGCACCTGACCCAGTACCCGCAGCTCCGGCGCTCCGGCGATCAGGGCCTTGACCAGCTGGCCGCCGTCCCGGCTGTCACGGATGCGGCGTTTGCCGATGCCGTCCAGGTAGACCAGGTAGGCACCCGGGGGACTGTCGGGGGCCGCACCACGGGCATAGGGCACTCCCTCCGGCAGCCTGGTGGCAGGGGACCGCCAGCCGGCGCCGTAGGCCAGAACCTCGTAGCGGGCCAGGAGAGCTTCGGCCAGCAGAGCCGGCCCTATCGCGCAGACCCAGAGCAGGAAATCGTTCATGCGATCGACTCGCGTTCTTCGATCGCGCTGATCCGCACGACCAGGCGCCGAACGGCCTCTACGGCGACACCGAGTCCGACCCCGGCGACGGCCAGGCAACCGGCGGCGCTCCACCAGCCCAGCCCGGTCGCGGAGGCGAGGGGGTCGGCCAGACCGGCTCCGACCCCCACGAAGAGCAGCAGGTGGAGCAGGGGCCCGAGCAACGGGAACGCGAGGACGCCGGCGAGCACCAGCGGGGCGACCAGGCCGGGTGTCCACGTCAAGCCGGAGCCCGGCGGTGGAGAGGACGGCACCAACTCGGCCAGGGTCCACGCGGTCAGCGGCCACAGCGCGAACACGGCACCCTCGACGAGGCCGGCGGCCGGCAGCAACCCGGCCACGAAAACCCGCGACATGCCGGGACGGCGCGCCACCAGAGGCAGGATGCGTCCGGCCGTCTCGGACACTCCGGCGAACAGCAGCAGGACAACGACGGCGGGCGACATCACTCGGCCTCGCTGTGACGGAGCGACGGAGCCGCCGGAGCCGACGGACCGACCTGGCCGGCCCTCTGCAGGTACCGCTCGAGTTCGTCGGCGGCACGCCGGTATCCACCCGCCTCGCGCTGGGCGGCCCGCAGGGTGCTCGCGGCTGCTCGGAACCGGGGCTCGTGAAGCAGGCGCCGGGCGAGGACCCGCACCGAGTCCTTTGTGACGTCCTGGGTGCGCATCGACAGGCCGGCGCCGAGCTCGACGACGCGTCGGGCCACCATCGGCTGGTCGGCACCCTGCGGGACCACCAGCAGCGGAACCCCGGCGTACATGGCCTCGTTGACACTGTTCATCCCGCCATGGGTGACGAACAGCGCCGCGCGGGCCAGCACCTCCGGCTGTGGGACGAAGCGGCGGGCGAGCACGTTGGAGGGCAGTGGCCCGAGTGCGTCGGGATCGGTCTGCCCGGTGGAGACGACCACGGTTCCGCCCAGCGGGGCGAGCGCGGTGGCAAAGCCGCGCAGCAGCTGTGGGTCGGCGTTGAACACCGTGCCCAGCGAGGCGTAGAGGACCGGGTCCTGCAGCCGATCGGCCGGGAACGACGCGTCGACCGGCCGGGCGCCGATGCTCGGGCCGACGAACCGATACGACTCGTCGAATTCCTCGACGGCGGGCTGGAACGCCCGTGAGGTGTAGACCAGGTTGAGCGGTCGACGGATGTTCGCCACGTCGAGCAGGGGCAGCCCCCGTGCGTCGAAGCGGCGGTGCAGCGCCCAGCGGGACCGCAGATAGCCCTGGACACTGCGGGGTTGAGCCGTCGCCGTGGTCAGCAGGTTCCATGAGCCGTGGGTGGGGCTGGGGACATGCCGGTTGAGGGCGAACGTGGTGAACGACGAGGCTGCCGGCACCCCGAGTTCGCGGGCGGCGACCGCGCCCCACAAACAGGCACTGTCATGGACGATCAAGTCGGGTCGGTCGCGGCGCATGTCGGTGAGCACAGCGGGCAGCAGACGGACGGCGGAGCTCGCGAGCGCCTCCATCCACGTGACCGGTGTGGGCGGATCGGGGAGCGGCTGGTCGCCCCCGGGGTAGAGGCGAACGGTCGCGCCGGCGGCCTCTATCTCGCCACGGAACGCCGGCGGGGTGTGGTAGGTGACGGCGTGACCGCGCCGAACGAGCTCGGCCACGACCGGCAGCGTCGGGTTGACATGCCCGTGCATGCCGATGTTGAGGAACGCGATGGTACTCACAGGCTGACCCCCACTGTGGAAGACGATGATGCCTCGCCCGGCCCGGCGGATGCCGCTGAAGGGTCGTCGACCCGGTACAGCCCCGGCCCGTTGATGCTCAGCCCGTCCAGAAAGCGCCCCGCCGCGCGGCACGCGGTGCTGATCAGCCGCTGGGAATGGCCGAAGTCCCACGGGGCAGGCCAGGTCTCGATGCCGGTCGGCAGCACGACGGTCGGGATGTGCCGGGACACCTCGTGCAGATCACGCTCGATCTGGTGGTGCAACAGAAGCAGCCCGGCCCGTGCGGCGACCGCGCCGGCCCGTCGGCGCGGACTGGTGGGGCGCAGCGGCGAGCTCTCCGGCCCGGCCGCGACCACCACCACGCTGGCCGCCCCGGCCTGCCGGGCGGCCAGCACCGGGACGTAGGCGATCACCCCGCCGTCGACGAGCGTCCGGCCCTCACGGTCCACGGGGGGCAGCATCCCGGGAATGGCCGCGCTGGCCAGCAGCGCGGACTCGAGGTCTCCGCGGTCGAGCAGTACCGGAGCCCCGGTGGCCAGGTCCATGGCCACCGCGGTGAACGGGACCGTCAGCTGCTCGATCCGCGACGGCAGCCCGGCCCGCGCGATCAGCCGACGCAGGCCGCGATCGGTGAAGATGCCGGCCCGTGAGGACAGGTAGCCGAGCGGATACACCTCACGGCGACGCAACCCGGTCCACACGTGCTCCAGCCACGGCGCGGCCCCGTCGGGGTGGGCGGCCGCGATGGCCCCGTTGAGGGCACCCACCGAGGTTCCGACGATCAGGTCAGGGACGAATCCGCGCTGCTCCAGCGCGTATCCGACACCGACATGCGCCGCTCCGAGCACGCCACCGGCGCCCACCACCACGGCCACCGGCCGGGGAAGGGCACTCAGTCCGGCCGACGTCGGGTCCACGGGTGGCCTGCTCGATGCCGCCTCGCTGAGGCCCAAGTGCCCCGATGAGGCCGGCCTTCGGCGACGAGAAACCCTCATGATCCACCTTTCTCAGCACGGCACCGAATCGGATTGGTCTCCCCACTAGGACCGGGCAGCCATACGATGTGTGACACCGTCGGCCCAGGCGGGCAGGTGAAGCTGTCATCGAGGGATGCGGGCAGACAGTGTGCCTTCGCGGAAACACGGTGTGCTCAGGACGGTCGGAACGCTCAGCAGTTCCGACGGACTCGTCCCTGGTCGCCCTCACGGCTTCGCGGCGTGCAGGATCGCGGCAGACGCGGCGATCCGGTCGAGCAGGAACAGTGCCGCGACACACAGCGCGATCCAGACCGACAGCACCACGACACCGTTGACCAGCCCGTCGTGGTGGAAGTAGGCAAGCCCGTCCAGGGCGCGGACGCCGACGCCGGGAGGCATGACCGAGGTGAGGGGCTTCAGCCAGTCAGGCAGGAATTCGGGCGGCAGCACGCCACCGCTGCTGGCGTTTCCCATCACCAGCATGAAGATCGACGCCAGCAGTACCCCGATCGGGCCGAAGATCCGGATCAAGAGGATGGTGGCTGCCGCCACAGCCCCCGCCATCAGCGCCACAAGCCCCGCGACGCCCAGGAAGGGACCGGGTATGGCTCCGAAGGCCGTACTCGCGATGAGTGCGGTCGCCAGCCCGCCGACGACCGCGAACAGCAACAGACTGCTCACGCGCTGCCCGAACGAGAGGCGCGGTGCCACTTGGTAGGTCACCTGGCCGAAGAGGAATCCTGCCAGCACCAGCCCGAACGAGGCATAGAAGACCGACAGGCCCCGGCTGTCCCCGCTCGAGAGCGGAAGGATGTCGACCACGGGCCATTTCTCGTCCGCCGGCTGACAGCCCGGGGCGCACGGACTGGCGAGCGGAGCCACCAGCGCGGACACCGCGGGGCCGTTGGCGCCCGCGTACACGATCATGGGATCGCTGTCGTCGGCCAACAGCGCGGCATAGGCCTGGCGGTGCTCAACCGCCAGGCGGGCCGAGGCGTTGTCCGGGTACCGGTCGACCTGGAAGCCGTCTGGCGAGACGCGCTGCAGCCGGACGTCGAAAAGCGCCGCGGTCTTGTCGGATGCGGCGACCGCGACCGGCAGTCGGTGCGCCTGGGGCGTATGGAAGGCGGCGAGGAAGACGCTGACGAAGACGAGACCGATGGTCAGCACCGTGATCACGGGTTTGAGCACCGCCTGCGGACCGGTCAGCCCCGGCAGTTCGGGCGGGGCGTCGGTCTGCGCTCCTGGATGGTGGCGGTGTCGCCCTGGACCAGGGTCGGGGTCAGGGAGATGACTTTGACTCGTGGTGTCAGTGCTGTGCATGGCTCCTCGGTTCATCGTGTAAGCTAACTTATATAAGCTACCTTACACATGGAGGGCATCGATGGCGGTGAAGGATCCCGGTGAACGCATCGGCTACCTGATCTGGCAGCTCTCGCAGGCCTATGCGCAGCGCCTCGAACGGGCGTTGCGCCCGCTCGGACTGACCCAGGCGCAGTTCAGCGCGCTCGTCCGCTTGAGCCGGGACGGGGCGATGTCCAGCGCCGAACTCGCCCGCCGCTGTGGCGTCACGGCCCAGTCCATGGGCGCGGCACTGGGCGGTCTGGTCGAGCGTGGGCTCGTCGAGCGGCGTCCCCATCCCACTCACGGGAAGATCGTCGAAATGTGTGTCACACCCGCGGGCGAGGCACTGGCGCTGCGGGGCGAGACCGCGCTCGAACCGTGTGAGCAGGAGGCCCTGGAGCCGTTCCTGCCCCAGGAGCAGGAACAGGTACGTGCTCACCTCCGTCGTATGCTCGGAGCCCTCAACGCCCCGGCGCTGGGGCCGGACGTCCGGGACCGGCGCGGCGGGACATGAGCTGCGCACGGCTCAGCGCTGGAGCGCGCGGAGGAGCGACCTTCAGGCGATGACAGGGGGCGGCCGTCGGCGCGATGGAGCCCGGGCAGGCGTGCCGTGTGACGCGTCGCTCCGGAGCGATGCCCGACGGCAGCGGCAACGTCTGGTGCTGCAGTGCCGATGGGGCCGTGACGTGCCTACGGTGGCCGTCCTCCGGCGCTCGGCCGGGGACCGGGGAACACGCGGAGGCGGTCGCAGGCGCGCCCGGCAGTGGTCGCCGCGTCGTTTCGCGTGCTCAGCTCAGCGCGGAGCGCACCACGTGCCGGGTCATCGGGGAGCGGTCCAACTCCGCCCTGATGTCGGCAAGGCTTTGGGCGGCCAGCGCTTGGTGCCATGCCTGTTCCGCCCGGCGCATGGCCGCGTTGACGGCACATGCGCCTGTCGGCGGCGGTGACAGCTCGCCGATCTTGCCGGAGCAGCGGATCTCGGTGCAGTGGAAGAGCCCGGTGCTCCCCTCGATGGCCTCCACCACGTCCAGGAGGGTGATGGTCTCGAGAGGCCTGGCCAGACGGAATCCTCCGCGCGGCCCGGGCACGGAGACCACGAGCTCGGCTCGGGCGAGCTGCTGAAGCTGTTTGTTGAGGTAGGAGGACGAGAGGCCGTGGGCGTCGGCGAGCTGCCCGCTGCCCACCGGCCCGCCGCCGATCATGTCCAGGTTCAGCAGCGTGTGCAGGGCCCACTCGACACCTTTAGCCATTCGCATATTACGGACATTACATGTCCGGTATCGAAGCGTGGTAATGGCCGCTGACCTGCGACTTCCGTGCGGCAGCGAAGGCGGCCCCGCTAGAAGATCTTGACATTGAATATCCAGGATATGTAATGTCCAGGTTATTCGGTGCGAGCCCTGCGGGAGGCCCGCCGCAGGCGGCCCCTGTTCGCGGGTCGCCGGCTCAGCACTCTCGACCTTCGAAAACGGAGAAGTCCATGAAGGATGTCCTGATCATCGGCGGCGGCTTCGCAGGCGTGTGGAGCGCGGCAGGAGCCGTACGCGCCGCCCGTGAGGCAGGCAGCCCCGGCGATCACATACGGGTGACGCTGGTCAGTGGCGGCGACGATCTGGTCATCCGCCCCCGCCTGTACGAGGACGCCCCCGAAGGCATGCGGGTCGCCCTCGACCGTGTCCTCGGCCCGATCGGTGTACGCCGCATCACGGCGACCGTCACAGGGATCGACGCCGAGGCGCACACCGTACGTGCCGTAGGACGCGCCGGCGAGGAACTGGACCTGGCCTACGACAAGTTGGTGCTGGCCACGGGCAGTCAACTCGTGCAGCCCGACTTTCCGGGCTCGCAGGAAGTCTTCGACGTCGACACCCTCGCTGCGGCGGCCGCCCTCGACAGCCACCTGCGGCGGTTGCCCGAACAGGCCTCGTTCCCGGGCCGCTACACCGCCGTCGTGGTCGGCGCCGGCTTCACCGGCCTGGAGATCGCCACCGCGTTGAGCGAACGGCTCCGCGCGGTCGCCGAGCGCCACGGCGCGGCGGAAGACGTCCGGGTCGTGCTGGTCGACCGCGCCGACGTCGTCGGCCCGGAACTCGGTCCGGGTCCGCGCCCGAACATCCACGACGCGATCGACGAACTGAAGATCCAGCGGCGCCTGGGACGCACCGTGGCATCGGCGACCCGCCGGGACGTCACCCTCTCGGACGGCGAGGTGATCCCCGCGGGGACCGTCGTATGGACGGCCGGTATGGCCGCGAGCCCGCTCACGGCCCAGATCCCCGGCGAACGCGACCGGTTGGGACGCCTCAGCGTGGACGCGTATCTGCGGGTCGTCGGAGTGCCCGACGTCTACGCGGCCGGCGACACCGCGCTCGCCCCCGCGGAAGACGGCTACTCCACGGTGCAGTCCTGCCAGCACGCCCTGCCCATGGGTAAGTTCGCCGGACACAACGTGGCTGCCGACCTCCTGGGCAACGCCATGCTGCCCTTCGCCCCCGACCCCTACGTCACCTGCCTCGACCTCGGCCCCGCAGGCGCCGTCTTCACCGAGGGCTGGGACCGCAGGATCGCGCTGACCGGGCAGGAGGCCAAGAGCCTCAAGCACAGCATCAACGCGATCTGGATCTATCCGCCGACCGACGACCCGGAGCAGATTCTCGCCCAGGCAGGCCGCTTCTCCAACGCCTGACAGCCGGCCGGCGGCCTCTTTTCTGATCGTGGGGCCGTGAGGCGTCGGGTCGGTGGCCGGTCGCGAGCGCCCTCGTCGGCGCCGACCTGCTCAACGGGGGCTACGGCCACCGGCCCGCCGGAGGCTCGGGTGACTCGACCGTCGGTCTTCTCCGGATGGCGTGCTGGTGTGCCCCCGCGGCGCAGGTACGACCCCCGCACCCTCGCCGTCCTCAACGAACGCCACCGGTCCCCTTCCGTGCCCGTGACGTCTGCGAAGCTCTGGACCATGCCGGAGCTGCTCCGCGGTATGCGCGACGAACACTCGCCGATCGTCGAGCGCGACGTGGTGCGCGGTGGAGGAGGCTCTGAACTCGCGTCTGCTCGTCGAACGGGGTGACCGGTTGCCGTTCCCGCCACGGCCTGGTCCGCGAAGCCGTGGGCACGACGTTTCACTGGTGATGTCCGTTCTGCCCATGGGTGTGGCCGTGTTCGTGCTCAGCGCCGTCGGGCGCCTCGCCCATCATCCGCAGCATGGCCGGGCCGCCGGTGCGCCAGAACCGAACGAGCAGGGCCGCGGCCAACAGCAGGAAGGCGATGTTGAGCCAGGTGGTGTAGTTCCAGGTGATCCCTTCCTCGGGGATCTTCGCGTCCGCCTGGTCGGGGACCAGACCCAGTCCACCGAAGACGAACTCGACGACATACCCGGCGACCGCCATCGCCGTGAAGAAGGTGACCAGGAGGAACACGGCCATCCGGGTGCCGTAGTACTTCCGGTAGATGTTGAGGATCGGGAGGATCAGCAGGTCGGCGTAGATGAAGGCGATCACGCCGCCGAAACTGATCCCGCCCTTCCACAGCACCACGGCCAGCGGCACGTTGCCGATGGAGCAGACGAACGTCGCGATCGCCACCAGCGGTCCGACGAGCGGCCCGATCAGCTTGGCGGCGAGCGGATGGTCCGCCAGGAAGAACGTCTGCCAGAACTCGTCCGGCACCCAGGCGGCGATCGCTCCCGCTATCAGGAGCCCGGCCACCAGGTCACGCAGGATCGCCGCCCACTCCATGACGAAGATGTGCGAGACGGACGTAAAGCCGTCGCGTGAGAACAGGCGGCGCGCGAAGCCGCCCTCGCCCCGCAAGGACATGTCCATCGCCGCATGGCCCTCCATCGATCCGGCCACACCGCGTTCGGCCTGTTCCCGGGCCCGGCGCAGGAGCCGCTCGCGCAGGAGGATCCGGAACAGCGCGGCGAGTACGACGATCATGATCGGGCCGCCGACGAACTCCGCGGCCGTGAACTGCCAGCCCATCAACAGGGCCAGGATCACGCCGAGTTCGATCACCAGGTTGGTGGAGGCGATCTCGAAGGCCATCGCCGCCGTGAAGTCCGCGCCCTTGCGGAAGAGGGAGCGCGCCAGGGCCACGGCCGCGTAGGAGCAGGAGGACGAGGCCGCGCCGAGCCCGGCGGACACGGCGAGGGTACGTGGCCGGTCGTCGCCGAGCAGCCGTACGACCGTGGAGCGGCGCACCACTGCCTGCACGACGGCGGAGAGCGTGAAGCCGAGGATCAGCGCCCAGGTGACCTCCCAGGTCATCGACCCGGCAATGGACAACGCGTGCCCGATCGCTTCCATGGACCCACCCCTTCCCGAGGTGTTTCAGATGTCGGCTGAAACCCTACCCCTAGGGGGTATGTCTCGTGGGTCCTGGGCGTACCTGCGGCTGAGAGGGAAGGGACGCACAGGGACTGAAGTGCCGGTCCGCTGGGTGAGTCGGTCATGGAAGGGCCGTACACCGCCACGGCGAGGGGCATGCTGGGGGACAGGGCGGCGTGCCACGATTCAGGGCCGGTTCTCCCTCCGACCCACCTCCGCACGTCCGCACGACAACCTCAGCAACGTCCTGCGTCAGGCGAGTCGTCAGCTTGTCTTTTGACCTCGGTGCGCTTGGGTCTGCGGGCGCCTCTGTCCTGGAATATCGCGCGGTACTCCCTCGGCCGCTGGCCCGTATGTCTGGCAAAGATGTCGCTGAACGCCCCAGGGTCGCCGTACCCGACGTCGGCGGCGATGCTCGCGACGGTCCTGTCGGTCGTCTCCAGCAGGTGTCTGGCTCGACGCACCCGGACGGTCTGCAGGTACGCGAGTGGCGTCTCGCCGGCTTCGTCGCCGAAGCGGCGGAGCATGGTTCTCGTGCTTACGTGGAACTCCTGGGCGAGGGTGGGCAGGTCATAGCGAGCACTGAGGTTCTGGTCGAGCCACCGCTTGACGCTGAGCGAGAACTCCCTGCCCACAGTGGGTAGGAGCCCCGGGTCGACATAGGGAGCCTGCGTGGAACGCGCATCGTCAACAAGCGCGATACGCGCGGTGCCACGGGCGACGCGGGGGCCGTCGTGCTCGCGGATGAGCTGCAGGGCGAAGTCGTACATGGCGCTGAAGGCCGCTGTGGTCGTCACCCCCCGGTCGGTCACGACCAAGCTCTCCGGGCGGAGGCGCACGTCGGCGTACCGGCGGGCGAACCGATCCGCGAACAACCAGGACGTGGTCGCTCGGCGGCCGTCGAGCAGCCCGGCTTCAGCGACCAGGAAGGCGCCCACGCAGATCGATACGACAGCGGTCCCCGAGGCCGCCAGCGATCGAATCGACGCTGTTTCCGGTCCCAGGTTTGCGAGTGTCGCGTCGAGATCGAGCGTGGGCGAAAGCTCGAATCCCGGCACGATCAGGACGTCCACCGGGCGAACCGCCGAGACGTCGAGGACCGAGCCGCCGGCCGCGATCACACGACGCCTGGGCGAGATGACCGACGCCTCGTAGGCCGGCTGAACCGCCCCTTGCGCCGCGGCGACGTGAGTTGCCATTGCCAGGAGGTCAGGGACGCCGAACACCTCCGACGCGAAGCAGCCGGGGTAGGCCAGCACACCGACGCGCAGCGGACTCATACGGCCCCTCCGGCACCTTCGAACGGGTGGCGATATTACCGGGATACGTGGCGATGCCGCCGCTTCTCAGAAGGGCGGCCCCTCGTCATCATCTCGGTCATGACAATCATGCGAGGACAGAGCGACCCCTTGGACGACTTCTCACGGAGAGCCGTCAGCGTCGATGACCTCGACAAGACCGTGTACGTTGCCGGGTCGGGACCGGCAGTCATCCTCATGCCCGAGATGCCGGGTATCAGCCCCGACGTCGCGCGGTTCGCGCGGTGGGTGCGTGATGCCGGTTTCTCCGTCTACCTGCCCTCTCTTTTCGGCGTCGACGGCGCCTATCCGCTCGCCGAGGCACGCGAGACCGTCGTTCGACGCGCCTGCGTCAGCGCCGAGTTCCGAGCCTTCGCCGGTGGCGGCACCAGCCCCGTCGTCACATGGCTGCGCGGCCTCGCCCGCCTGGCGCACGCCGAGCGTGGCGGGCCCGGTGTCGGCGCCGTCGGTCTCTGTTTCACCGGCAACTTCGCCCTGACCATGGCGCTCGAACCGGCTGTCATCGCACCAGTGGTCAACCATCCGTCGCTTCCGCTGGACGATCCCGCCGGTCTGGAGATCAGCGACGAAGACGCTGCCGCCGTGGCTGAACGCGTCGCGCGAGAGGGATTGAAGGTTCTCGCCTACCGCTTCGACAACGACAGGTGGTGCACTGGTCAGCGGTTCGCGGCTTACCGAGCGCTGCTCGGGGACGCATTCGACGGCCGCGTGCTCAAAGCCGAGACGGCGAACACGAACCCTCCGCCCTTCTTCCGTGACGTCGTCGGTTGCGCCCACAGCGTCGTCACGGCACACCTCGTCGACCAGGACGGTCACCCCACCATGCAGGCCCGGAACGAGATCATCGCCTTCCTGGCCGAGCGGCTCGGGGTAGCTGCTGAATGAGCCCTTGGCACTCCGGCACCTGACGATGCGACAGAGTGCCGCCGCCTCCCGATGCGATCCGGTCGTCGACCGGGGGACTCGTGACCGCGCCTCGGCGACCACGAATGACACAGGCCACTCAGATCTTGATGACACACGCTCAGTCTTCAGTGGCACAGCACAGCCTCTCCGGTAGGCCGTGATTTCTGATCACGCTGAAGGGGAGAGCTGTTCGCGTACCCATTCGGGATCGGGATTGGTGTGTGGCCGGCCCGCCACGACGACGGTCGGCACGGTCTCGTTGCCGTCGTTGGCTGCTCTCACCGCCGCGGCTGCTGCCGGGTCGCGCCAGATGTCGACCCAGTGCAGCCGGCGGGCGCTGCGGCCCAGCCGGATGCGCAGTCGTATGCAGTACTTGCAGCCCGGCCGCCAGAAGACGACTGGTCGGCCGTCGACCGCGCTGCGGCGTTGTGCCTCCTGCGCACCGATCGACCTCGGGAAGATCAGGGGTGAGCTCACGCCGGCGAGCGCCAGGAACGCCGGCAGGAGCGCTGCGGCTGTGCCGGGCCTCCCCTCGAAGATCTGCCCGGTCGCGACGGCTGAGCCGCTGAGCACAAGCAGCATCGGCAGGATCCAAGCGCGCATCATGGTGATGCAGGCTATCGATGAGTCGAATTGCTCCTCGAACCAGGTGTATTGCCCTGTGAGGTTGGGGACGTGTAACCGGCGTTCTTGCGGGTCTTGCGGTCGACCACGTGTCCGTCGTCATGACCGAAACGCTGGTCGCGCACTCGCCGGCGTCGGGCGGGGCGGGGTTGGCTCCCGAAGCGGCGTTGGATGCCGCACGCGGTGCCTGTGCCGCGCTCGTCGCGGACCGGAACGTCCTGCGTTTCCTCATGCACGCGAACTGTGCCGTCGGCGAGCCACTGGTGGCACAGGACGTGGGCCTCGCTGCGGGAGATGGCCGCTCGTAGTCGCGTACGTCTCTCCAGGAATTCATGAGGGCCACCGTGACGGTCGTACGCTCTCCGCGCTGCTGCGAGGTCAGGGCTGCGGGGTGCTGCCCATCTCGGCCGTGAAGATCACGGGGTCGCTGTCGAATCCTCGGACCATCTCGTGGAACTCCCATGTTCCGGAGGCGTCCCTGGTGAACTCCGCGACCGTCGCGGCGGTGTATCCGGAGAGCTGTGCGAAGTCGTCCTTCAGTAGCTCCGTGTACCCCTCGACAACCAGAACTCCGGCGTTCGATATGTCACCGAAGGTTTTGGGGCCGCTGTTCTGGTGGATCGCCACACCCACCACCACCCGTGCGAAGGAGGGAGCGAGGCGATCGAGCTCCAGGGTCATCGCTTCGACGTAGCCGAAGCCCTGGCCGGTCTGGCTGTGCCGGCTCATGTTGATGGTGCCGTCCGGTGAGCGGCTGTCGAAGTGGACGACGTACACCGGCCGCCCGAAGGGGGCGTCCGCCGAGTAGGTCGCGGCGATGATGTCGAGATGATGAGGTGGCTGATTCCAGGGACTCGGGTCCCACTTGAGCCGTACCTCGGCCTTTCCCACTCCGTGGTTGTCGCTGCTCACCGGATGACTGCCTCTCCCGTAACGCGCTGTCACGGGATGGTCCCCCGCATGGGTAAGTATGGCTCTCGGCCATCCTGTTGAAGCCTCGCGCGGCAGCTCGCGGATCTGGCTGGGCGGTGTCGGACGTCTTCGGCCGGCCAGTCCTGTGTCAGCCCGGCCGCCTTCGTGCGCTCCAGCGCGGAGGCGAGGTCCGGTGCCCCTGCCGCCAGAACGGCCAACCCCTCATGGAGGTGGCGGCATGCGGTGGAGGAGTGCGCGCGCCGCCGGTCGGAGTCAGTTGATCGCCAGCAGGGCCTTGCCCGTCAGCTTGCGCGCTTCGAGGTCGCGGTGGGCGTCGGCTGCCTGCACCAGGGGGTACACCGCGCTGATGGTTGGGCGCAGTCGTCCTTTGGCGCCGAGGGCCAGGGCCCGCGCGGCGTTGGGCAGGTGCTCGTCGGTGAGTGTGCCCGAGGCGACGGGGGTGATGATTTCGATGCGGCGGCGGGTGACGTCGTCCGGATCGGGGGAGGCGAAGCCGTTCGTGGTGCCGTATGAGACCAGTCGGCCACCGTCGACGATCGTGGAGAGCGCGGCCGCGGCGAGCTCGCCGCCGGCGCCGTCGTAGGCCAGGGAGACTCCGCCGCCGGTCGCGGTCCGCACCTGGTCGTCCCAGTCGGGCTGGGTGTAGTCGATGGTGAGCTCGGCGCCTAGCTTCTTGGCGAAGGCCCGTTTGTCCTCGGTGGACGCCGCGGCGATCACGCGGGCTCCGGCTCCCGCGGTCAGCTGGACCAACTGCGACCCGGCTCCTCCCGCGGCGGCCGTGATCAGTACCCACTGGCCGCGTTTCGGCTCTCCGAGACGGTCCAGGCCGACCGCGGTCGCACCGTCGTGCAGCAGGGCTGCCGCGGTCTGGTCGTCGACCTCGTCGGGCACGGGGAGGATCTGTCCCAGGGGGAGGGCGATCTGTTCGGCGTAGCCGGTCTCGGCGGCGGCCAGGACCCGGCGTCCCAGCCAGGCGGAGTCGACTCCGGACCCCACTGCGATCACGGTCCCGACGCCGCCGGTGCCGGGTACGAAGGGCGGTGTGCGGTCGAAGAGCCGGGTCGCCCATCCGCCGTTGCGGATCAGGACGTCGAGGAAGAGGATGTCGGCGAACGTCAGAGCGACGACCACCTGGTCGGGGCCGGGTTCGGGGTTCGGCACCTCGGCCGCAGCCAGCACCTCGGGTCCTCCGAACTCGGTCACGTGCACGACTCGCATCACATTTTCCTTTCGTTGGTCATGCCGGGCTTCAGGTGAGGGGCGGTCAGGCGGGCAGGGACGGGTAGTCGGTGTAGCCGCGCTCGTCGCCGCCGTAGTAGGTGGCCCGGTCGGGCTCGTTGTAGGGGCCGCCGGACGCGAGACGGCGGGGCAGGTCGGGGTTGGCCACGAACAGCGCGCCGAAGGCGAGCATGTCCGCGGCGCCGTCCTCGATCAGTCCGAGTGAGCGGTGGTCGGTGGGCCCGGGGGACGTATGGGGGTTGAGGACGAAGGTGCCGGGCCAGTCCTTGCGCAGGCGCCCGGTCATGCTCCGGTTGGGACCCTCCAGTACGTGCAGGTAGGCCAAGCCCAGTGGGGCGAGACCGGCCACCAGGGCCGTGTAGGTCTCCTCCAGGTCCGTCTGGTCTGCCTCGTCGATGTCGTTGCCCGGAGACCCGGGGGAGACGCGGATGCCGGTCCGGTGCGCGCCGATGGCCTCTGCGACGGCGCGGGTCACTTCGACGGCGAAGCGCACCCGGCCGGCGGTGCCGCCGCCCCATGAGTCGGTGCGCTGATTGGCGTTGGGGGCGAGGAACTGGTGGATCAGGTAGCCGTTCGCCCCATGGAGCTCCACCCCGTCGAAACCGGCGGCGATGGCGTTGCGCGCCGCGTCGGCGAAGTCGGCGATCGTCTGCACGATCTCGTCGTGAGCCAGCTCCAGCGGCGTGACGAAGTCCTGGAAGCCCTGGTGGGTGTACACCTGTCCCTTCGCGGCGACGGCGGAGGGACCTACCGGCACCAGGCCGTCGGGCAGCAGGCTGGGGTGCCCGATGCGGCCGGTGTGCAGCAACTGCGCGAAGATCACTCCGTTTTCGCGGTGCACCGCGTCGGTCACCTGCCGCCAGGCGGCGACCTGTTCGGCGGAGTGCATGCCCGGAGTGTCGGGGTAGCCCTGACCGATCGCCGACGGCTGGACTCCCTCGGTGATGATCAGGCCGGCGCCGGCCCGCTGGGCGTAGTACGTCGCCATCAGCTCCGTCGCACCGGCCCCCGGCCCGTAGGCGCGGCTACGGGTCATCGGCGCCATCACTATGCGATTGGCCAGACGATTGCCGCCCAGCTCGATCGGCTCGAACGCGGTCGTCATGATTTTCTCCTTCAGCCAGGGCGGTCCGGACCGGCGGCTCGCTCTCGATGCAGGACCCCGAGTATGCCGTTACTTGTTCGGACAAGGAAATCACATGACGCCTTCCCGTCCTCACGCATGAGCCGCGCCACCCACTGCCCCACCCGGTTCAACGTGCGGATACCCTCGACGTCACCCGGGTGCAACAGAGCACAGGAGAGCGTTATCCTCATTGCGTATGGCGAGACGGGAACCGGATTGCTGTCCGGCCCAGTTCATCCGGAAGGGAGCTCTACCGTGAGCCGGACCCCTGACGGGGACGGACGGAGCAGCCGGCCGTCCGCAACGACGCCCACCACCGCCTCGGTGCCGGTGCCTGGTGCCGCCCAAGCGGGGCCTGTCAGCCATGCGATCTTCCGCGTCGCCCGCCTGCACCGCATGATCGGCGGACAGCTCTTGCGCCCGCTCGGCCTCCACCTCGGCCAGGAACTGGTCATGATGCACCTGTGGGAACGCGGCCCCCAGCGGCAGACCGACCTCGTACGTCTGCTCGACTCCGATGCCGCCACCATGAACCGCAGCATCAAGCGCCTGGAGAACGCCGGCTTCGTCCGCCGCCGCCCCTGCCCCGAAGACAGACGAGCGGTCATCATCGAACCGACCCCCGCCAGCCAGGCGCTGCGCCAGAAGGTCGAGGACTTCTGGGCCGAACTCGAAGGCGCAACCACCAGCACCCTCGATCCCGATCAGCACGCCGAAGCACTGCTCTGTCTGCAACGGATCGAAAACAGCCTCGCGCGCACGGCCGCACGCCATCCCGCAGCCGGCCAACCAGCCCAGGAACCGCCGACACCGGAGCCGTGATCGCGCCGTCGGCGCCGCGGCCCTTGTCGTCCTCAAGTTCGGGCAGGTGCAAGGCTCCTGGCGGGAACGATCTTGCTCACCTTGCCCGGCTGCTGCACGACCACCGGATCGCCCCCCGAACCCGCAAGGGCAGGCGGGCGCTGGGCTCCTCGGCGGTACCCGCCTGACCTCGCCGCCCCCGCCCCGTCCCCGGCCCCGACAAAGCCGACCCGTGGTGGTCCGGAAGACACCAGCACCATGGCGGGAACGCCCAGTTCATCGCCGGCTGGCTTCCGGCACCCGTCAAATCTGATTCCTCTCAGCGAACACTTGGCTGCCGCGGCCTGTGGAAACCTGAGGGACTCGCCCGGCTCCGTCGCCATGAACGGTCGGTGCCGCCGTCGAGGCCAAGGCCTCGAACAAGTCAAATGACTGATGCGAGGCTTTGATCTCGACGGCGAGACTGACATGGGACGACTGCGAAAACGGGTCGGAAGATTTGCGGGTCGTTCAACTGATGATGTCGTTTCCGAACCTGTGCAGGATCGTGCCCACGACTCACGCGGGTGGGCACGATGGCGACTCCCCTGTGTCCCTGCGTCTCCCCTGATCGCACCGGTTTACCGAGCGGTGATGTGATGAGAAAACCTGACAGTCTCACTCCGGTGGTGTGCCGGATGCTTGTCCGTCTGGTCGTCGCCGAGGGGGTGGATCGGCCCGTGATGGTTGATCTGTCTTACGACAGCGCCGATCCGTATGCGGTGTCCTTGACGTTCCACCTATGTGCTGACGAAACGGTGCGGTGGGTGTTCGGCCGCGATCTCCTCCTGAACGGACAGCAAGGGCTCACCGGCGTCGGCGACATCCAGGTCTGGCCGACGCGACACCCGTGGGTGAGCAGGGTGTGCGTTGCGCTGCGCCCGTACTGGGACAGGGAGGCGGTTGTCGTGACAGCCTCGGCGCGAACCCTGGACGCCTTCCTGCGGCGAACGCTCGCGGTGGTGCCCGTCGGTACCGAGGAACGGCACCTGGACATGGACAGAATCGTCCATCAACTCCTGGGCAGCCCTGGTGAGCCGTATCGATAGGGGCTGCGAGCCGGAGCCCCATGGATGTGGAAAAGGGGTCTGACCCAAGGACGGCGGCGGGGCCACCCGGGCACCGACGTGCCCTGGAACTGGAAGGAGAATTGCCATGACTGCTGTGAATGTGCGCGAACCGGCGAACGGAATGGAACGCCGTCGTGTCGGTGACCCCACGCCCGGCCGCACGGCCTCCTCCGTGGAGGAAGCCGCGATCGATGACCTTGCACTCATGCTGTACCGTGCCGCGGCGCTGGCCGGCAAGCGCGTGGAGGACCTGCTGACAAGCCTGTCGGACGCCGACCTGGGCGCTCTGTACGTCAGCTGTACCGAGAAGATCTGCCGGACGCACGGCCCCCTCTCCTCTTGCCCTGCCCGGGTGGACGCCATCGGCTGACAGGCGTGACGAAGCCCTCCCGGCACGAAGCGGCTCCGCCTTGGCTGCACCGCGGGGCACAGGGTTCGGCGTGTCAGCGGACGGTCACGGTTGCCTGCATCGGCCTTGCGGCCATGTGTGTCCCGTCGTGATGCTCCGCTCCGAAAAGGAATGAAGCGAGGTGTCCACCGAGAGCAAGCTCGTCGAACCAACTCTCGACCATCAGGCGTCGGCCAGTGCTCCGCGGAGCTTGTTCCGCGACTTGACGTCGAGCTTGGTGAACACCTTGTGCAGGTGCCATTCGACCGTGCGAGGGCTGATGAACAACTCGGCGCCGATCTCGGAGTTCGTCTTCCCATCGGCGGCCAGTCGGGCGATCTGGGCTTCCTGCGCGGTGAGGGCCTCACGTACGTCGACCGCGCGTTGCCGTATCGACTCGCCGGTGGCCAGGAGTTCGCGACGGGCCCGCTCGGCGAAGGCACTCGCTCCGAAGCCGTGCAGCATTTCGTAGGCGGTGCGCAGGTGTTCGCGCGCCTCGACTCGCCGGTTCTCGCGGCGGAGCCACTCGCCGTACACCAGATGGGTGCGCGCGAGGTAGACGGCGGCCCGGCTGCGCTCGAGGCGCTCGATGGCCTCGCGGTACAGCAGGTCGGCGGCCGGACCGTCGCTGAGCAGCGCTCGCGACCGGGCCACGACGCCCAAGCTCCAGTTGGTGCCGCTGGCCTCGGCCTGTTCCTCGAGCCGGCGCAGGGCCGCCGCGGCCGCCTCCGGGGCATCACTGCGAGCACCCGCCTCGACCAGTTCGAAGAGGGTGAACCCGAAACCCGCCAGTTCCTCGTGCTCCCATGCCCGTTCGGCCCTGTCCAGGGCGTCCTGGTAGCGGCCCAGGCCGTTGTACAGCACCGCGATCACGTAATCGGCCAGCCCGATCGCCCGCCCCTCGCCCCAGGACGCTGCGTCCCGGACATGGCCGTCGATCCACTCCGCCACCCGGACGTCGTCGCCGCGCCAGACCAGGAGGAATGCCGTGGCGTACCTGAGGGGCGAGTTGCCGGTCACCTCCGTCATGGTGTCGGACTCGTCGATCAACGCCGAGGCGAGGTCGAACTCCCCGGCATACACATGCTGGATGGCGCGGTAGCACAGGGCCAGGGGAAGGAAGTTGAGCGCGCCGGTCTCGCGAGCCGTCCGGACCGCGCACGTGGTCAGTTCCTGACATGTCTCGTCGTCCCACAGGTCACTGGCGACCAGCCATGTCAGCCAGAGCCAGCGCATGACGTCGCCCTCGCCCCGTTCGGCGGCTTGCCGGAACGCCCGCAGCGCGAGCTTCAACGGCGGCGCACCCTGGACGTAGTCTTCGGTGAACCGCGTCGCCAGACCGTCGAGAAGGAGGTCCGTCAGCCGCGGAGGCTGCGGTGCGCGCGGTGCGGCACGGGCGGCCTCGGCCACCTCCCGCAATTCGGCACGGCCACTGAGACGACCGGCGACGACCGCTGCTCCGATCGCTTCGAGATACGCCTCGCGCGCCTGCCCGTCGTCGACGCGTTCCAGTCGGCCGGCCGCGTCGAGCAGCAGTGGCAGGGCCTGACCGCCGCGATAGCGCGCGAAGACGATCTGGCCGCGGAGCCGGACCAGCCGGGCCTGCTGCACCGCGTTCAGCGGGCCCATCTCCGCGGCGGTGAGGAGTTCGAGCGCCGCGTCGGGGGCCCCTGCCTCGAAGGATGCCTGCGCAGCGGCAGCCGCCCGGGTTCCGCGTCTGACCGGATCGGGCGTCAGCTCGGTCGCACGTCTCAGGAACGCGGCCGCCGCCGCGATACCGCCGCGGGCCTGGGCTCGGCCGGCCGAGCGCTCCAGCTCGCCCGCCAGGGCCTCGTCGGGTTCGACCGCCGCGTGGGCGCGATGCCAGGCCCGGCGATCCGAGTCGAACTCGGGATCGGTCGCCTCGGCCAGCGCGCGATGCACGTCCCGGCGTACCCCGGGGTCGGCCGCGCGATAGGCCGCCGAGCGCACCAGCGGATGACGAAACCGCACCCGCGCACCGAACTCGATCAGCCCCGCCGCCTCGGCCGCCCCCGCGGCGTCCGCGCCGATGTCGAGCCGCTCGGCCACCCGCCGCAACAAGGGCACGTCCCCCACCGGCTCGGCGGCCGCCGCCAGCAGCAGCCGTTGCGCCGCATCCGGGAGGGAAACGATTCGCCGCAGGAAACTCTGCTCGATCTGACTCGCCAGCGGCCGCGCGTCCGGACGCCCGAACCCGCCGGCCAGCTCCGCCGCGGTCAACCCCCGTGTCAATTCCAGCAGAGCCAGGGGGTTGCCGCGGGTCTCGGCGACGATCCGGTCCCGGACACGCTCGTCCAGCCGCCCGGGTGCCACCGAGTCCAGAAGCGCACGTGCGTCGTCGCCGCGCAGGCCCCGGACCACGAGCTCCCGCAGCGCACCCCACGGGTCGTCAGCCGGAGCGGGCGTCGAGGTACGCACCGCGAACACCAACGCCACCCGCTCCGCGAGCAGCCGGCGCGCGACGAAGGCCAGGGTCTGCGCGGAGACCCGGTCGAGCCACTGGGCGTCGTCCACCGCGCAGACGAGCGGCTGCTCCTCAGCCACCTCGGCGAGCAGGCTGAGCACCGCCAGCCCGACCATGAAACGGTCCGGCGCGCTCCCCGCACTCAGACCGAACGCGACGGCCAAGGCATCACGCTGCGGGCCGGGAAGACGATCGAGGTGTCCCATCATCGGCATACACAGCTGGTGCAGTCCGGCGAATGCCAGTTCCATCTCGGACTCGACGCCGGCGACCCGCAGGATCTGGCACCCTGTGGCGCTCCCCGCCAGGTACTCCACCAACGCGGACTTGCCGACCCCGGGCTCGCCGCGCAGCACCAGCACCTGGCTCTGTCCCGCCCTCGCGCCGGCCACCACCTGGTCCAGCGCCCGGCACTCGTCACGCCGGCCACGCAGCCCGCGCCGAGGAGTGCCGCTCGACATTCACCACCACCGCGCAGGTCAAGGGTGCCAGACCCTGAGCATCCCGGGTCGTCCCCATCATGCACCACGCGCGCGCGGCCCGGTCAATCAGTCAAACAACCACCGTCGGAGCCCGGCAAAGGCCTCGTGAACTGCTGGTAGCCACCTGGTTACCAGGATGGATCAACAGGGCTGCGACAAGGCGTCAAGCCCCTGGAGCAGATCGATGAGGTGCGCCATGTCGCCGGCTCGCGCCGCGTGGAGGAAGGCTTCGAGCAGCCCGTCTCGCTCCGCTGAATCGACCGGGTTGTGCCGTTCGTCGGCGAGATGTCTGCGCGCCCGGAGCGCCAGTTGCCGCGCGTTGACCTCGCTGAGCCCGAGCGTTTCGGCGATTTCGCGGAACGGATATTCGAACGCCTCGCGAAGTACGTACACGGCGCGTTCGACGGGGGACAGCCGTTCCATCAGGAGCCGGACCGCGAACTCGAGCGCCTCCCCGCGTTCGGCCTCCCGCACCGGATCGACGGATGCGAGATCGCGTTCCGGAATCCATCCACCGGCACTGACCTCACGACGAGCGTGGGCCGAGGTTGCCGCGTTGAGCGCGACCCGGGTCGTGATGGTCACCAGGAACGCGACCCGATCCCGCACCTGCGCCCGGTCCGCGCCCTGCCAGCGGACCCACACGTCCTGAACGACGTCCTCGGCGTCCGCGGTGCGCCCCAGCGTCTGGTAGGCGATCCTGAACAGCAGGGAACGGACACTCTCGAAGTCCGCTGCGGCCTCGGGCTCGGAGCGAATGACGGTCGTCGTCGCGTCGGCGGTCGTACCCACGCTCGACGAGCCTGGCTCCGACACGACGTCGATGCTGGACAAGCGCATGACGATCTTCCCCACTCCCGGTGGTCTGGACCGCCGGGACTGGATCATCGTGCGCCAGGGCCCGGCTCTGT
Organism: Streptomyces sp. NPDC002588; assembly: GCF_040295925.1. NCBI lineage: Bacteria > Bacillati > Actinomycetota > Actinomycetes > Kitasatosporales > Streptomycetaceae > Streptomyces > Streptomyces sp. NPDC002588. Next base: position 407,094 of record NZ_JBEOWF010000002.1, on the reverse strand, counting down.
GACCTGTCCACCGTGGTCCGCCACGGGTGCCGGGCGCACCCGTGGAAACCCGGGTGCACCCCCGGGGGAGGCACGACCACGCAGTGGCCGGCTCGCACTACGCCACCGGAGGGTGGAGCGTGGGGGCGGTCGCCCTGGTCGCCGGCTGGCTGGCCCGCACCCTGCCCGCCGACACCCGGATCGCGGCGATCTTCCCCGACGGCCCGCAGCGCTACCTCGGGACGGTCTTCGACGACGACTACTGCGCCGCCCACGGGCTCCTCGACGGTCCTCCCGCTCCCGAACCCGAGGTGATCGGGCGCGTGGACGAGAAGGAAGTGGACCACTGGACGCGCTGCACCACCGTGATCGATCCGCTCACCCTGGGGTCCGTGGAGGAGAGCCGGTGAAGGGCACCCTCGCACAGGTACGCACCTACGAACGCAGCGTCCAGCTGTTGATGGTCAATCAGTTCACCATCAACCTGGGCTTCTACATGCTCATGCCCTACCTGGCCGCTCACCTCTCCGGCACGCTCGGACTGGCCGGCTGGGTCGTCGGACTCGTCCTAGGCGTACGGAACTTCAGCCAGCAGGGCATGTTCCTCGTCGGCGGGACGCTCGCCGACCGGTTCGGCTACAAGCCGCTGATCGTGGCCGGATGCGTGCTGCGCACGGTCGGCTTCGCGACGCTCGGCCTCGTCGACTCGCTGGCCGCGCTGATCGTGGCCTCCGCTGCCACCGGGCTTGCCGGGGCGTTGTTCAACCCGGCGGTCCGGGCGTATCTCGCTGCCGACGCGGGGGAGCGCAGGGTCGAGGCGTTCGCACTGTTCAACGTCTTCTACCAGGCCGGAGTCCTGCTCGGCCCGCTTGTCGGGATGGTGCTGACCGGGGTGGACTTCCGCATCACCTGCCTGGTCGCCGCCGGGATCTTCGCACTGCTCAGTGTCGTGCAGATCCGTGCGCTGCCCACGCGGCGCGCCGAGGACCCCAAGGGCAAGGAGAACCAGGGCCGCGATGGCGTCCTCACCCAGTGGCGCGGCATTCTCGCCAACCGTCCGTTCCTGCTCTTCTCCGGCGCCATGATCGGCTCATACGTCCTCTCCTTCCAGGTCTACCTCGCGCTGCCGCTGGAGGTACGACGGGTCGGCGGGGACGGAGAGTTCGGCACGGCGGCGGTGGCGGCGCTCTTCGCCGTCTCCGGGCTGAGTACGATCGTCGGCCAGACCAGGGTGACCGCCTGGTGCAAGGCCCACTACGAGCCGGGCCAGGCGCCGGCCCGAGGACTGGCGGCCATGGGTCTGGCCTTCGTGCCCCTGCTGCTGGCCACTGCTGTGCCCGTCCCCGAGTCCGGTGCCGGCCTGTGGCTGCTGGCCGCCGTGCCGCCCGCGCTCGCCGCACTGCTGCCGGCGGTCGGCACGATGATCGCGTACCCCTTCGAGATGGACACCATCGTCCGGCTCTCCGGTGACCGCCTCGTCGCCACGCACTACGGGCTCTACAACACCATCTGCGGGATCGGCATCACCCTCGGCAACCTCCTCACCGGCGCGGCCCTCGACGCCGCCCGCGAGGCGGGAATGCCCGCCCTGCCGTGGATCTGCCTGTGCGTGCTCGGCTTCGCCTGCGCGGCCGCCTTGTACGGCCTGCACCGCGCAGGGCGTTTGGCGACTCCGGTCGCCGATCCACAACCCGTTGCCGCCTGACCCGTCGACCGCGAACCGGGGTGGGCGCCATGCGGTGCCCACCCCGGCCGGGCCCGGCGCTTTCCTCAGGGAACGCTTGCGGATCCCCAGGCCCTTGCCGATGCCCTCGAAGGTGTGGCTGGGGTCCCACAGGGTACAGCGCGACACGGTGACCACTGTTCGGAGACGTGCATCAAGGCCTCCCGCCGCAATGGGACATGTGACATAGTACTGATGTGTCCACTCCTCTTCGGATCGTTGTCGTGGGCGCCGGCATCGTCGGCGCGGCGATCGCCCGTGCCCTGGCCCGCGCCGGCTGCGACGTGACCGTCGTCGATCGCGGCCCCACCGCCGGCGGAACCTCCGCCGGCGGTGAGGGCAATCTGCTCGTGTCCGACAAGGAGCCGGGCCCTGAGCTGCGGCTGGCGCAGCGTTCGCTCGCGGCCTGGGCGCGGATCGAGGACGAGTTGCGCGACGAGCTCCCCGCCGGATTCCCCAGCCTGGAACTGGAACGCAAGGGGGGCCTGGTGGTCGCCACGACAGAGGCCGGCGCGCAGGCTCTGTCGGCGTTCGCGAACGCCCAGCGGGGCGCCGGGGTGCTGGCCGAGACGGTGGACGACGCCCGGGCTCATGAGCTCGAGCCCGATCTGACACCGCACCACACCGCCGCGGTGTTCTACCCCGAAGACCTGCAGGTGCAGCCGGTGGCCGCGACCGAGGCGCTGCTGGCCGCGGCCCGCCGCCACGGCGCGCGCGTACACCAGGGCGTCGAGGTGACCGGGCCGGTGCTGTCGTCGGGTCGGCTCGTCGGCGTACGGGTCGCTTCCGGAACTCTGCCCGCCGACGCCGTGGTGCTCGCCGCCGGGCCCTGGTCCGGCCCGGTCGCGGAGCGGCTCGGTGTGTTCCTCCCGGTGCGTCCGCGTCGCGGCACGGTGCTGGTCACCTCACGGATGCCGGTGCGTGTGCGGCACAAGGTGTACGACGCCGACTACGTGGGCGCGGTCGGCTCGGGCGCGGCCGACCTGCAGGTCTCCAGCGTGGTCGAGTCGACCGCCGGCGGGACCGTCCTGATCGGCTCCTCCCGGGAGCGCCGCGGCTTCGACGAGCGGATCGAGGCCCGGGTGCTCGTCGCGCTGGCCGCGAAGGCACTGCTGCTGTTCCCCTTCCTGGCCGACACGCAGGTGATGCGCGCGTACGGAGGGTTCCGGCCGTTCGTCCCGGACCATCTGCCGGTGATCGGTGCCGACCCGCGGCTGCCCGGTCTGTGGCACGCGACCGGGCACGAGGGCGCCGGGATCGGCCTGAGCCTGGCCACCGCCGAGCTGCTGCGCGACCAACTCCTCGACGATGCCGACGACCCCGTCGATCCGCTGGCCGCCGAGTTCCGACTGGACCGTCCCACCCTGCTGCCGCATCTCGAAGGGGCCGCCCGATGACGGGGATTCATATCGAGGTCGACGGGGAACGGATCGCAGGCCTGGCCGGGCAGAGCATCGCCGGGCTGCTGCTGGCCGACGGGCGGGTGGCCTGGCGGCGTACCCGCACCGGCCGCCCCCGCGGTGTCTTCTGCGGCATCGGCGCCTGCTTCGACTGCCTGGTGACCGTCAACGGCCTGCGCGACGTGCGGGCCTGCCAGCGGCGGGCCGTGGACGGCGACAAGGTCGAGCTGCAGGAGGACGATCGTGACTGAGGTACTCGTCGTGGGCGGCGGACCGGCCGGGATGGCCGCGGCGCTGGCCGCCCGCCGCCACGGCGCCCGGGTCGTGCTGCTGGACGCCGGTGACGACGTCGGCGGGCAGTACTGGCGGCATCTGCCAGGCGGACGCGCCGACACGAGCGAGCGGCTGTGGCACCACGGCTGGGACCGCTTCGTCACCATGCGGGACGGACTGCTGGCCGACGAGGGCTGCGAGGTCGTGACCGGCGCACACGTCTGGTCCGTCGAACGGCGCGACGGCGCCCCGCCGCTGGTCCACGTGTTCGTCGGCGAGCCGGACGGGCAGGGGCGGGAGCCGCGCACCTACGATCCGGCGGCCCTGGTGCTCGCGACCGGGGCGTACGAGCGCACCCTGCCCTTCCCGGGCTGGGACCTGCCCGGCGTCTTCACCGCCGGGGCGGCGCAGGCATTGGCCAAGGGCGAGCGGGTGGCCGTCGGCCGCCGCGTTCTGGTGGCCGGTGCCGGGCCGTTCCTGCTGCCCGTCGTCTCCAGCCTGCTGCGGATCGGCGCCGACGTCGCGGGTGTGGTCGAGGCGGCCGGCCCGGCGCAGCTCGCCGGCGGCTGGGCGAGTCGGCCGTGGCAGCTGCTCGCGGCTCGGCACAAGGCCGGTGAACTGGCCGGGTACGCCCGCCAGTTGGCCGCCCGCCGCATTCCGTACCGGACCGGGGCGGCAGTCGTCGCGGCGCACGGCAGCGATCGCGTGGAGGCGGTGACCGTGGCGCGCCTGACCCGGGACTGGACACCGATCCCCGGTACCGGACGACGGATCGAGGTCGACGCCGTCTGCGTGAGCCATGGCTTCGTCCCGCGCACCGAGCTCGCCATCGCGGCCGGCTGCGCGGTGGACGAGGACGGCGCGGTCACCGTCGACGAGCGGCAGCGTACCTCGGTGCCCCAGGTCCTGACCGCCGGCGAGCTGACCGGCATCGGCGGCGCCGATCTGGCCCTGGCCGAGGGCGAGATCGCCGGGACCGTCGCCGCCGGGGGTGTGCCCGCACCGGGCGCGGTCCGCGAGCGGGCGGTCTTCCGGCAGTTCGCCGCGCGGCTCGCCGCCGCGCACGGCATCCGCCCGGGCTGGCGCGCCTGGGTGGACGACGACACCGTGGTGTGCCGCTGCGAGGACGTCACCGCGGGCGCCCTGCGCCGGGCGGCGGACCTGACCGGATCCCGCGGGCTGCGCTCGCTCAAACTGACCACCCGGGCCGGCCTGGGCCTGTGCCAGGGCCGCACCTGCGGCCGCACGGTCGAGGACATCCTTGCCGGCGCGAACGGGCCCGGCCTGCTCGACCCGGGCCGTACCGCCCACCGACCGATCGCCATCCCCGTACGCCTGGGCGAACTCTCCGTTTCGACCAGGGCCAGTAACCGAGAGGACGTTCCATGAGTTCCGCCCCGACCGATCTGCGCGGAGTGATCGTCGCCACCGCGCTGCCCTTCAAGGAGAACCCCTCGGCTCCCTCCGGACTGGAGGTCGACTACGACCGTTACGCGGAGCACTGTGACTGGCTCATCAACGAGGGCTGCCACGGCGTCGGTCCGAACGGATCGCTCGGCGAGTACTCCGCGCTGACCGACGAGGAGCGGCGCAAGGTCGTCCAGGTCGCCGTCGAAGCGGTCGGCGGACGCGGCGTCGTGGTCGCCGGGGTGCACGGGCCCGGCTGGCACCAGGCCCGGCACTGGGCCGAACTGGCCGCGGAGGACGGCGCCGACGGCGTGCTGGCGCTGCCGCCGACGATGTACCGGGCCAGCCATGAGCAGGTCGTCGAGCACTACACGAAGATCGACGAGGTCGGGCTGCCGATCATGATCTACAACAACCCGGTCGACACGAAGGTCGACCTCGTCCCCGACCTGGTGGCCGAGATCGCCCAGCTGCCCAACGTCACCGCGATCAAGGAATTCAGCGGGGACGTGCGGCGGCTCTTCGCGATCACCGAGCGGTGCGACATCGACGTCGTGGCCGGCGCCGACGATGTGCTGTTCGAGCTGATGGCCGACGGGGCGGTCGGCTGGTTCGCCGGCTTCCCCAACACCTTCCCCGCCGAGTCGGTGGCGATCTACGAGCACATGCTCGCCGGCCGGTTCGAGCAGGCCCGGGAGCTCTACAAGCACCTCGTCGCGGTGTTCCGGTGGGACTCGCGCACCGAGTTCGTGCAGGCCATCAAGCTCGGCATGGAGATGGTCGGCCGGTACGGCGGCCCGTGCCGCCCGCCGCGCGGCCCGCTCAGCGCCGAGCACGACGCCCAGGTGCGCGCCGACATGCGACGGGCCGTCGCGGCGCTCGAGGCGCACCGCACGGTGGGGGTCTGAGATGCGTTCGTCGCGGCTGTTCTCCGCCGTCGACTCGCACACCGAGGGCATGCCGACCCGGGTCGTGACCGGTGGCGTCGGGGTGATCCCCGGCGCCACCATGAACGAGCGGCGGCTGCACTTCGTCGAACACCTCGACCACGTACGGCGGCTGCTCGTGAACGAGCCGCGCGGCCACTCGGCGATGAGCGGCGCCATCCTGCAGCCGCCGACCCGCCCCGACGCGGATTTCGGTGTGCTGTACATCGAGGTGTCCGGGTGCCTGCCGATGTGCGGGCACGGCACGATCGGGGTGGCCACGGTACTGGTCGAGACCGGGATGGTCGAGGTCGTCGAGCCGGTGACCACCATCCGGCTGGACACCCCGGCCGGGCTGGTCGTGGCCAACGTCGAGGTCAAGGACGGGCACGCCGAAAGCGTCACGTTGGAGAACGTGCCCGCGTACTGCGACCGGCTCGACGAGATCATCGAGGTGCCCGGCCTCGGCGGGATCAGGTACAGCCTGGCGTTCGGCGGGAACTTCTACGCCATGGTGGACCTCGACGACGTACGGCTGCCGTTCGACCGCGCGCGCAAGGACGAGATCCTGGGAGCGGGGCTGGCGATCATGGACGCGATCAACACGTCGGCACCGCCCGAGCACCCGGAGATCGACGGTGTCGGCCACTGCCACCATGTGGAGTTCATCGCGCCCGGTTCGAACGCCGCGCACTCGCGGCACGCCATGGCCATCCATCCGGGATGGTTCGACCGGTCGCCCTGCGGAACCGGCACGTCGGCGCGGATGGCCGAACTGCACGCCCGCGGTGAGCTGGCGTTGCACCGGGATTTCGTCAACGAGTCCTTCATCGGCAGCCGGTTCACCGGCCGACTGGTGGGAGAGACCACGGTCGGCGGCCTGCCCGCGGTGCTGCCGACCATCACCGGCCGGGCCTGGGTGACGGGGATCGGCCAGTACCTGCTGGACCCCACCGACCCCTACCCGGCGGGTTTCGAGTTCTGAGGCCGACGTGACCCTCGCATCTGTGACGGCCGGCGAGTGCGATACTCAGCACTGGCTCGGCCGACGATGGTTGGCGAGGTGTGACATGTCAGTTGTGGGAGGACGGCGCGGATGAGTTCATCGATCATCGGCCCGGTGTCGGTGGGGGCGAGCCTGCGCGGCGCGGTGGAGGACGCGGTGGCCGCGGCGATCGTCTCGGGCGAACTCGCCCCGGGGACTCTGGTCACCGCGCCGACGCTGGCCACACGTTTCGGGATCTCCGCCACCCCGGTCCGTGAAGCCTTGCTCAACCTGCAGGGACGCGGGTTCGTCGACGTGGTGCGCAACAAGGGTTTCCGGATCACCGAGGTCAGCGAGCAGGACCTCTGGGAGATCGTGCGGCTGCGCCAGCTGCTGGAGGCGCCGCCGATGCGGGAGATCGCGCGGGCACTGCAACCGGAGGCCGTGGCCGACCTGCGGCGCAGGGCCCAGATGATCGTCGATGCGGCCGTAGCGGCCGATCTGGCGGCCTATCTCGCCGCCGACATGGCCTTCCACCTGCGACTGCTGGAGCTGCACGGCAACCGCCGGCTGGTCGCGATGGTGAAGGACCTGCGCCAGCAGACCCGCATGGTGGGCCTGGCCGACATGATCGGCACCGCGGAGCTGGCCCGTTCGGCCGCCGAGCACCACAGCCTGGTGGACCTGTTGGAGGCACGTGACGGGCGGGGCGCGGAAACCCTGCTCACCGCCCACATCGGACACGTCCTCGGCTGGTGGAACGGCCGCTCGGAGGACTGAGGCGCCCCATGTGACGAGCCCGCCCGGCCGAGCCGGGCGGGCTGTCGGCGCGCGCCCGTGAACCGAAATGTCGGCGCAGTAAATTCTGGCGTGAGCCCTTCTCCGGAGAGGTGTCACATATTACTGTCTCCTCCAGTGGCCGGGATCGCAGAGATCCCGATCGCCCCGTGAGACCGGTCGCGGCTGCTCCGTTCGCGTGCCCACCGGAACTCGTGGCGCCTCTGCTCACCGTTTCCCCACTCAGTCGCTGGTCCGTCCTGCCCGTCACCCGTCCCGCTCATCCGGACGGCCGGACTGCCCGCACCCGACCGGAAGGTAGGACCCCTTGAAGAGAACCTCGTCTTCAGCGGCACTCGCTGGGCTGGCGGCCGGCTTACTCGCCCTTTCGGCATGCACCGGTGGCGGCTCCTCGTCCACGGGCGCAGGCGGTGGGAGCGGCGGGACCGCGGTCAAGGGCGGGACCGTGCAGGTCCTGCAGTCGACCGACTTCTCCTATCTCGACCCGTCCCGCGGCTTCGACGGCGGCGTCAACGCGTTGTACCGCCTGCTGTACCGCCAGTTGGTCACCAAGGCACCCAACGACGCCAAGGACCCCAACGCGATGGTCCCCGACCTCGCGGAGAGCCTCGGCAAGGTCTCCGCCGACGGTCTGACCTGGACCTACAAGCTCAAGGCCGGCATCAAGTTCGACACCGGCGCGCCGATCACGTCCAAGGACGTCAAGTTCGGCATCAGCCGCGGCTGGGACCCGGAGATCGGCATCGGCGCGCCGTACCTGAAGCAGCTGATCGATGCGCCGAAGGGCTATCAGGGGCCGTACCGCTCGGGCGAGTTGCGGACGATCGAGACACCGGACGACCGGACGATCGTCTTCCACCTCAAGGCGCCCTACCCCGAGTTCGACGCGGCGCTGTCCATGCCGAGCGGCACCCCGTTCCCGGTCGGCACCGGCGGGGGCACCTCGTTCATCAAGGACGTCGTCGCCTCCGGTCCCTACGATCTGGAGAAACTGACCCCGGGCAGCCTGATCCAGCTCAAGCGCAACCCGCACTGGGACGCGAAGGGCGACAAGGTCCGCAAGGCCTACCCCGATGCGTGGCGCTTCACCATCGGCGTCGAGGGCGCCACCATCGACGAACGTCTCATCGCCGGCCAGGGCACCGACATCAACGTGATCTCCGGCAGCGTCCAGACCGCCACCCTGGCCCGTCTGCAGACGCCGCAGCTCAAGGCACGGACGGTCAAGGCGCCGTCGACCTGTCTCACATACATGGGTCTCAACACGACGAAGAAGCCGCTCGACGACGTGAAGGTGCGCCAGGCCGTCAACTACGCGGTGGACAAGAGCTCCGTGCTCAACGCCAGCGGCGGCACGCAGCTCGCGACGGTCTCCAACAGCCTCCTTCCGCCGTCGGTCTCCGGGCACGTCGACTACGACCCCTATCCGAGCGCGGACAACGCCGGTGACGTGGCCAAGGCCAAGCAACTGCTCACCGAGGCGGGCCACCCGAACGGCTTCACGATGACCCTGGACATACGCGCGAAGGACATCGACCAGCGCCAGGGAGAGGCGATCCAGCAGGCGCTCAAGCGGGTCGGCATCGAGGTCAAGCTGAACGTGATCGACGCGTCGACCTACTACGAGACGATCGGCACACCGTCGCAGCAGCACGACGCGGCGATCACCGGCTGGTGCCCGGACTGGGCGTCGAGCGCGTCGACGTTCCTGCCGCCGCTGTTCGACGGCCGGCACATCACCGCCAAGGGCAACCAGAACCTCTCCCAGCTCGACGACAACGCTGTCAACGCCGAGATCGACCGGATCACCGCGCTGACCGACCTGGCCGCCGCGAACAAGGCCTGGGGCGAGCTGGACAAGAAGATCATGGCGTTGGCTCCCTTCGTTCCGCTGAACGTCGCGAACCGCATCTACCTGCCGGGCGCCAACGTGGCGGGGGTGATCGCTCCCAGCGGCGACGTCGACTACGGGATCATCGGTCTCAAGGACCCGGCGAAGGGCTGACATGACGATCTCGTCAACCGGCCCACAGGCGCCGGAGGTGTCCGCACCGGGCACCGTCGGCACCGCCGCCGCCCCGGCCCCCCGCCGGAGCGTGGCCCGCGCCCTGCTCCGCGACCCGGCGGCCGTGGCCTGCCTCGGTTACATCGCACTGATCGTGCTCATGGCGGTGTTCGCACCGCTCATCGTCCGGGTCAGCGGCTGGGACCCCTACGAGTTCGACCAGAGCGCCATCGACCCCGACCTCGGCGGCACACCCGTCGGGTCCTGGGGCGGCATCTCCGGGTCGCACTGGCTCGGTGTCGAGCCCGGCAGTGGCCGGGACATCTTCGCCCGGATCGTCTACGGCGCCCGTTCCTCACTGCTCATCGCCCTCGCCGCGACGCTGCTCACCACGGTGCTCGGCATGGTGTTCGGCCTGCTGGCCGGATACTTCGGCGGTCGCACGGACATGCTGATCTCGCGGGTCATGGAGTTCCTGATGGCGTTCCCCGCGCTCATCTTCATGATCGCCGTGCTGTCCGCACTGCCCGCGGACGACCGGCAGTACCTGCTGGTCCTGGTGATCTCGCTGTTCGGCTGGCCCTATCTGGCCCGGATCGTGCGAGGACAGACCATGTCGCTCAAGGAGCGCGAGTTCGTCGAGGCGGCCCGGGCGTCCGGGGCCTCCCGCACCGCCATCGTGTTCACCGAGATCCTGCCCAACCTGCGCTCGACCGTCCTGGTCATGGTGACCCTGGCGGTACCCGGTTACATCGGTACCGAGGCCGGGCTGTCCTTCCTCGGCGTCGGCCTCGTACCGCCCACGCCGTCCTGGGGGCAGATGATCTCCAGTTCGGTGAGCTGGTACGCGGTGGTCCCCACGTACTTCCTGGTGCCGGGCGTCTTCCTGGCGCTGCTGGTGCTGTCCTTCATGGTCCTCGGCGACCACATCCGGGCCGCCGTCCAGCCGGGGGGCCGCTCATGACCCGCTACGTCGTGCACCGCGTGCTGGGCATGCTGCTGGTGCTGTTCCTGGTCTGCCTCTTCACCTACATCATCTTCTTCGCCCTGTCGCCGGACCCGGCCGTGCAGATCTGCGGCAAGAACTGCACCCCGGAGCGCATCGACCAGATCCGCGCCAACCTCGGCCTGACCGACCCGTTCCTCACCCAGTTCCTGCACTTCCTGCAAGGGCTGTTCGCAGGCCGTGACTACGGCAGCGGCCCGTCCACGGTGCACTGCCCGGCACCCTGCCTCGGCTACTCCTTCCAGACCTCCCAGCTCGTCACCGACATGATCGTGCAGCGGCTGTCGGTGACCCTGGTGGTCGCCCTCGGCGCGGCCGTGCTCTGGCTGGTCATGGGCGTACTCGGCGGTCTGCTCAGCGCCGTGCGCGAAGGGAGGTTCGCCGACCGGTTCATCGCCGGACTCACCCTCGGCGGCATGTCGATCCCGAACTACGTGCTCGCCCTCGCGCTGCAGTACGTGCTCGTGGTGTGGCTGCAATGGCTGCCGTTCCCGCAGGCCGTGCAGTTCGCCGACGACCCGGGGCAGTGGTTCCTCAACTTCATCATGCCCTGGACGGTGCTGGCGATCGGCTACGCCTCGTCGTACACCCGGCTCACCCGGGCCAACGTCATCGACACCCTGGACGAGAACTTCGTGCGGACCGCGCGGGCCAAGGGCCTGCGGCCCGACCTGGTGTGGCGGCGGCACGCCCTGCGGCCCGCGCTGACCCCGATCGTCACGATCGCAGGCATGGACTTCGCCGGCCTGCTCGGCGGCGCGCTGATCACCGAGACGGTCTTCGGGCTCAACGGCGTCGGCAAACTCGCGGCGGACTCCATCACCAAGAACGACCAGCCGGTGATCATGGCGGTGACGCTGCTCGCGGCGTTCTTCGTCGTGGTCGGCAACATGGCCGTCGACCTGCTGTACTCGGCGATCGACCCGCGGGTCGGAGTGGGAGCGGCGTCATGAGCGACCTGCTGCGCGTCCGCGGCCTGACCGTCGCCTTCCACGGCGTACCGGTGGTCGACGCCATCGACTTCGCCGTACCGCCCGGCGGCGCCCTCGGCGTCGTCGGCGAGTCCGGCTCGGGCAAGTCGATGACGAGTCTCGCGATCATGGGGCTGCTCCCGAAGGGCGCCACCCGCGCCGGGAGCATCGAGTTCGACGGCGGCGAACTCACCACGCTGAACGAACGCGGCATGCGAGCCGTTCGCGGCGACCGGATCGCGATGGTCTTCCAGGACCCGCTCTCCTCGCTGAACCCGTACTACACGGTGGGTACGCAGATCGCCGAGGCCTACCGGTCGCACCGCTCCGGCGTCAGCCGCCGGACAGCCCGCAAGGTGGCGATCGAGGCGATGGAACGCGTGCACATCCGCGACGCGGCCCGCCGGGTCGACGAGTACCCGCACCAGTTCTCCGGCGGCATGCGCCAGCGCGTGATGATCGCGATGGCGCTCAGCACCGAGCCCGACCTGATCATCGCCGACGAGCCGACCACCGCGCTCGACGTCACCGTCCAGGCCCAGATCCTCGAACTGCTCGCCGAGGTACGCCGCGACACCGGTGCCGCGCTCATCCTCATCACCCACGACCTCGCCGTGGTCAGCGAGGTCGCCGACACGCTGATCGTCATGCGGCACGGCAAGGTCGTCGAGTCCGGCACCGCCGAGCAGATCTTCTGCGACCCGCGGCACCCGTACACCCGGGCGCTGATCGAAGCGGTCCCGCGGATCGACGACGAGATCGGTGAACTGCAGACCCTGGGAGGCGACACATGAGCTCCGAACCACTGCTGCGGGCCCGGGACCTGGTCAAGGAGTTCCCCGTGGCGGGTACGGCCGGCCTGCTGCGCCCCGCGCGCAGGTTCACCGCGGTCGACTCCGTCTCCTTCGACCTGCACGCGGGCAGAACCCTCGCGCTGGTGGGGGAGTCCGGGTCGGGCAAGTCGACCACCGCGCGGCTCGCCGCCCGGCTGGTCGACGTCACGTCGGGCACCGTCCACCTCGACGGCCGCGACATCACCGCCCTGCACGGGCCCGACCTGCTGGAGATACGCCGCGACATACAGGTCGTCTTCCAGGATCCGTTCTCGTCGCTCAACCCCCGGCACACCGTCGAGCGCATCGTCACCGCGCCCCTGCGCTACCAGAAACGGCCGATACCCGGAGGCACCCGGAGGGTCGCCCGAGCGCTCATGGAACGGGTGGGGCTCGACCCCGACCACGTCGACCGCTACCCCGCCCAGTTCTCCGGCGGGCAGGCACAGCGCATCGGCATCGCCCGCGCGCTCGCCGTGAGCCCGCGCGTACTGGTCTGCGACGAGGCGGTCTCGGCACTCGACGTCTCGGTGCAGGCGCAGATCATCAACCTGTTGCGCGAACTGCAGCGCGAGGAGGGCTTCGGCTGCCTGTTCATCGCCCACGACCTCGCCGTGGTCCGGCAGATCGCCACCAGCGTCGCGGTGATGACGGCCGGCCGCGTGGTGGAGGCCGGTGAGCGGGACGCGGTCTTCGACGATCCGCAGCACGAGTACACGCGCACACTGCTGGCCGCCGTGCCGCGTATCCGCCCCGAGTGGGACGCGCGCCGACGCAACTCGACCGGAGCCACCGCATGAACCCGCTGGAATACCCCCTGCCCGGCGCCTGGGTCCGCGAGTTCACCGTCGCCGCGCCACTGGACTGGTCCGATCCCGGCGGCGAGCGCATCGAGCTGTTCGTCCGGGAGTTCACCGACCCCGAACGCCGCCACGACGAACTGCCGCTGCTGACCTATCTGCAGGGCGGCCCCGGCGGCGCGAACCCCCGGCCCGCCCCGATCGGAGACTGGCTGACCGAGGCACTGCGGCACTACCGGGTCGTCCTGGTCGACCAGCGCGGCACCGGGCGCAGCACCCCGGTCGACGGAACCGACATCGCCGGTTTCCCCGACGCCCGTGCGGCCGCGGACCACCTGCTGCACTTCCGGGCCGACTCGATCGTGCGCGACCTCGAACACGTCAGGGCACGGGCCTACGACGGCAGACGGTGGGCCACGCTCGGGCAGAGCTTCGGCGGGTGGATCACCCTGACCTACCTGTCGCACGCCCCCGAGGCACTGACCGCCTGCTACGTCTGCGGCGGGATCCCCGGCACACCGCCCGATGCGGAAGAGGTCTACCGGCGCACGTTCGACCGGGTGGCCGGCAAGACCGCCGACTTCTACCGGCGCTACCCGCAGGACATCGCCGCGGTGGCGGCGATCGCCGACCGACTCGCCGCCGGTGACGTGACGCTGCCCGACGGCTCGCCGCTCTCGGTGCGCCGGTTCCAGACCCTGGGCGGGGAACTCGGCTTCGGAGCCGGCCACCAGCGCCTGCACTGGCTGGTCTCCGAAGCGATCCGCAAGGACGGCAGGATCGACGGCCGGTTCCTGGAGACGGTGCTGGTCAAGACGTCGAACGCGGGGAACCCGCTGTTCTGGACCCTCCAGGAGTCGATCTACGGCGACGGCGCGAACGGTCCCTTCCGCTGGGCGGCCCAGCGTGAACGCGACCGGCGGCCGGAGTTCGCCGAGGACCGCCGGCCGCTGCTGTTCACCTCCGAGATGACGTTTCCGTGGATGTTCGAGGAGATCCGGGCGCTGCGGCCGTTCGCGCCCGCGATGGCCGAGCTCGCCGAGCAGAAGACCTGGAGCCCGCTCTACGACCTCGACCGGCTCGCGGCCAACGACGTCCCGCTGGCCGCCGCCGTGTACGCCGACGACGTGTTCGTCGACGCCGGGCTGCAGCGCGACACCCTGACCCGGATCGGCAACGCGCAGACGTGGGTGACCAACGAGTACGAACACGACGGTATCGCCGACGGCCGGGTGCTGCGCCGGCTGCGGGAGATGGTCCGCGACAGAGGAGGCGAAAAGCGTTGACCGAGATCACCACCCCGCCGTACGCGGGAACGAAGCCGCCACGGCTGGCCGACGAAAGCCCCGGCTTCCTGGCCCGCATCGGGCAGGGCTGGGCCGAACGCGACGTCCCGGCGCCGGTGACTCCGGCCGCGGCACGGGCGGCGGCCGAGCACCGGGCCCGGCTGAGCGCCTGCCTGCCGGACCGGACCCTGGTCCTGGCGGCGGGCCGCGCCCGCCACCGCAACGGCGACGCGGACTACCCGTTCCGGGTGGACAGCGACTTCCTGTGGGCCACCTCGTGCCAGGTCGAGGGCGCGGTCCTGGTGATGAAGCCCCGGCCGGGCGGCCACGACGCGGTGTTGTACATGCCCGCTCCGGCCCGGCCCGGCGAACGCGACTTCCACGCCAGCGCGGCGCACGGGGAACTGTGGGTCGGCCCGTCGGCGGGACTCGCGGCGTGGTCGGCCGCGCTGGATCTGCCGGTGCGGCCTGTCGGTGACCCCGACGACATCGGTGAGCGGCACGACGGCCGGCCGGACGAGGTGCGCACCGTGCTCTCCGACCTTCGCATGATCAAGGACGACTGGGAGATCGCACAGCTGCGTGAGGCCGTGGACCACACAGTCGCCGGATTCGCCGCCGTCGCCGACGAGATCCCGCGGGCCGTCGCCGACGGCCTGGGGGAGCGCTGGCTGCAGGGCACCTTCGACCGGCACGCCCGCACCTTCGGCAACGGGCCCGGCTACAGCACCATCGTCGGCTCCGGCGAGCACGCGCCGATCCTGCACTGGGTCCGCTGCGACGGCCCGGTCCGGCCCGGCGAGACCCTGCTGCTCGACATGGGCGTCGAGGCGAACTCCCTCTACACCGCGGACGTGACCCGGACGGTACCGGTGGCCGGCACCTTCACACCGGTCCAGCGCCGGGTGCACGACCTGGTCGAGGCCGCGCACCGCGCGGGCATGGACCGGGTACGCCCCGGCGCCACCTACACCGACTTCCACTTCGCCGCCATGGAGGTGCTGGCCCGCGGACTGCACGACTGGGGGCTGCTGCCGGTCTCGGTCGACGAGGCCCTCGCACCCGAGGGCCAGCAGCACCGCCGCTACATCGTCTGCGGTATCGGCCACCACCTGGGCCTGGACGTGCACGACTGCGGCTCGTCGTCGTACGAGCGGTACCAGGGCGCTCCGCTGCGGCCCGGCATGGTGCTGACGGTCGAGCCCGGTCTGTACTTCCATGCCCACGACGAGACCCTCCCCCCGGAACTGCGCGGGATCGGCGTCCGCCTGGAGGACGACCTCCTGGTCACCGGGACCGGGCACGAGGTGCTGTCGGACGCGCTGCCGATCGACGCCACCGGACTCGAGAAATGGGCGGCCCGATGACTCGCGCCCAACCCTTCGCCCTGCGGGACGTGGACCTGCTCGACGGCGTGCACTCCCGGACCCGGGACCAGATGCTGTATCTCGCCAGGGTGTTCCCGGTGGACCGGGTGCTCGCGGTCTTCCGCGCCAACGCGGGGCTCGACACCCACGGGGCGCTGCCGCCCGGCACCTGGGAGGACTTCGGCCATGCCGACGAGCGAGCGTGGTCCGAGGCCGACTACCCCGGACCGGGCCTGGCGCCCACGGCGAGCCTGTTGCGCGGACACTACGCGGGGCACTTCCTGTCGATGCTGTCGCTCGCCTACGCGTCCACCGGCGAGGAAGCCCTGCTGAGCAGGGCGCACGAGATGGTCGCGGGCCTGGCCGAGGTGCGTGACGCGCTGGCGGCGACCGGGCGCTACAGCCATCCGGGATTTCTGGCGGCGTACGGCGAGTGGCAGTTCTCGCGGCTGGAGGAACTGGCTCCGTACGGGGAGATCTGGGCGCCGTACTACACGTGCCACAAGATCATGGCGGGGTTGCTCGACGCGTATGAGCTGACGGGCTCGAAGCCTGCGCTGGAGATCGCCACCGGCATGGGGCACTGGGTGGCCGACCGGGTGCTGCGGCTGGAGCGGGCACAACTGCAGCGCATGTGGTCGCTCTACATCGCCGGCGAATTCGGCGGCATGAACGAGACCATGGTGAAACTGCACCGGATCACCGGCGAGCCGTCGTTCCTGCGCACCGCCGCGGCGTTCGAGGTCGACAGCCTGCTCGACGCCGCGGTCGAGGGCCGTGACGTGCTCGACGGCATGCACGCCAACCAGCATCTCCCGATGCTCGTCGGGCACCTCGACCAGTACGACGCCACCGGCGACCGCCGCTACCTCGACGCGGTGGTCGCCCTCTGGGACCAGATCGTGCCGGGCCGGACCTTCGCGCACGGCGGCACCGGCGAGGGCGAACTGTGGGGCCCCGCGGACACAGTGGCCGGGTTCGTCAAGCGGCGCAACGCCGAGACCTGCGCCACCTACAACCTGCTGAAGATCGCCCGCTCGCTGTTCGGACACACCCTCGACAGCCGGTACGCCGACTACGCCGAACGCGCCTCGCTCAACCACATCGTCGGCTCCCGCGCGGACGTCACATCGGCCACCAGCCCCGAGGTCCTGTACATGTACCCGGTGGACCCGGGCGCCGTCCGCGAGTACGACAACGTCGGCACCTGCTGCGGCGGCACCGGCCTGGAGAGCCACGTCAAGCACCAGGAATCGGTGTGGTTCCACGCACCCGGGCACCTGTATGTGACGCAGTACGTACCGTCGCGGTTGCGCCACGCCGACGGGCAGGTGACCTTGCGGACCAGGTACCCCCGCGACGGGAAGGCGGTACTCGAGTTCGGCTTCGCCTTCCCGGGTGAGCTGCACCTGCGCATCCCGCCCTGGGCAGCCGGCGCCCGGGTCGACGGCGTTCAGGTGCCGGTGCCGGACACCGGATTCGTGACGCTGCGGCGCGACTTCCGCCCCGGAGACACCGTGGAGCTCGACCTGCCGATGCCCCTGCGGCTGGTGCCAACCCCCGACGACCCCACGCTGGTCAGCCTGGAACTCGGCCCCACGGTGCTGCTTGCGCGTGACGACGCCACCACCACCCTGCCGGTCACGGCGGCCGCCCACCGGCGTCTCGACGGCAGCATCGCCGGACACACCACCGACGGCGACCTGGTCTCGGTGTTCGGCCGGACCTTCGAACCGGCCTGGTCCGGCGGTGACCACCGCCATCACATGTACCTGCGCCTGGCCGACCCGGAGATCGCCTTCCTGGACAGCGTGCCCGCGGTGCCCGACCGCCATGACGCCGAGGGCTGGTCGTTCCTCACCGGACTGTGGGCGGACGGCGGATACGACGATGTCGCCGCGTTCTTCACCGCCGTCCACCGGGGTGTGGTGCGGGCGGCCCGGTCCGGGCTGCTGAGCCGGGACGAGGCGGTCGAGGTGCTCATGGCGGCCGCCGCGAGCACCCTCGACAGCCCGGCCGTGCCCCGCCGCGGTGTGGTCGGCCCGGACTCGGCGGACGTACCGCGCGTGACCCGGGTGACCTCCGCGGACGGGCAGCCGGTCGAGGATGTCGTCGAGTGGTCGCTCCCGGCGGACGTCGGCGTGGGGGACCCGCTGCCGGTGGTCCGGGTGGAGGTGACCGGCGACCGCGCCCCGTCCGGCTGGTACACCCGCGAGCCGGGCTTCACGGTGACCTCGCTCTCGCCGGCCACTGTGGAGGCCGCGGTGGGCGAGGGCACATGGCAGCCCGCGACCGGTGTGCTCGCGCTGGACGGCGAGGGCCGGTACCTGCTCCGGGGCCGGGCCACCGACGCTTCCGGCCGGGTCGTCCACGCCACGCGCGAGGTCGCCGTGGACACGCGGCCCCCGTCGGTGCGTGCCGAAGTCCGTCCGCTCGGACCGAGCAACGTCGAGGTGACCCTCCACGCCGCCGACGACGTGTCCGGCGTGGACCACGTCCAATGGCGTACCCCGGAGACGTTCTGGGGCGTCTACCAGGAGCCGTTCACCAGGGCGCTGCGCGACGAACCGCAGACCCTTGAGTTCATCGCCACCGACCGCGCCGGAAACACCACAGCGGTCCAGCGGGTGACGTTGCCCCCGCAGCTGTGAGCATCCCGCCCCTTTCACGGACCCGGAACCGGAGTGAACGCAGACATGAACCCCAGTGAGATGTCCCGCCGCCGGCTGCTGCGGCACGGAGCGGTGGCCGCCGGTGCGACGGTGGTCGGCGTGGCGGGCGGCGGAACCTCAGCCGCGGCCGCAGCCACCGACGCTCCCGTGGGGCCGGCCGCCGCCGGTGACCGGTCGCGGGTCAACCGCCTCCCGGTTCCGCCGTCGTGGCGGGCCGTCCCCTTCTCCCTCGACCAGGTTGCCCTCGGGACGAGCCTGTTCACCGAGAAACGTGACCGCGTGCTCGCCCATGCCCGGGCGTACCCCGTCGACCGTGTGCTCAGCAATTTCCGCGCCGCGGCGGGACTGGACACCGTGGGCGCCGAGCCGCCCGGCGGGTGGGACGACGCGACGGGCAACCTGCGTGGGCACTACAGCGGCCACTTCCTCTCGATGCTCGCCCAGGCGTGGGCCGGCACCGGCGAGGCCGTGTTCAAGGACAAGCTCGACGCCGTCGTCGCCGGGCTCAAGGAGTGCCAGGACGCCTGGACCGCGCAGGTCGGCCGGCCGGGCACACCACCCCCGCCGCCGGTGTGGTCGGCCGGCCGGGCCGGAGGGGGGCTCGAACTCACCGGCGACGGCCAGTACGTGGGGTTGCCCGACGCCACCGTGGACGGCCTCGACACGTTCACCGTCGCCGTGTGGGTGCGGCTCGCCGACCGGCGAACCTGGTCGCGGGTGTTCGACTTCGGCACCGGCACCGGCACCTACATGTTCCTGACCGCCGACGACGGAGCGGGACCCCGCTTCGCGATCACCACCGGCGGCAGCTCGGGCGAGCAACGGATCCGGGGCACCGCGCCGGTGCCGGTCGGGCGGTGGGTCCATCTGGCGGTGACCCTCTCGGGCGGGACAGGCACTCTCTACGTCGACGGCGCGGTGGCCGGCACGAACACGGCGATGACGCTGGCACCGGCCGATCTGGGCGCCCCGAAGAACAACTGGATCGGCCGTTCCCAGTTCGGGGACCCGAACCTGGCGGGCACCGTCGACGAGTTCCACCTGTACGACCGAGCCCTGGACGCGACGGAGATCGCCGCGCTTTCGGCCGCGGACGGCGGCACGCACGGCAACCTCGCCTGGTACCGGTTCGACGAGACGTCCGGCTCGGCGGTCGCCGACTCCTCGGGCCGCGCCTGGCACGCGACGGTCGTCACCGGCCCCGGCGGCGCCCCCGGCCCGAGCCACCCGGGTTTCCTCGCGGCCTACCCCGAGACGCAGTTCATCCAGC
Source organism: Streptomyces sp. NPDC002588 (assembly GCF_040295925.1). NCBI lineage: Bacteria > Bacillati > Actinomycetota > Actinomycetes > Kitasatosporales > Streptomycetaceae > Streptomyces > Streptomyces sp. NPDC002588. The sequence continues at coordinate 387,393 of NZ_JBEOWF010000002.1, read as the reverse complement.
TCGAGTCGTACGCGACCTACCCGGCGATCTGGGCGCCGTACTACACCTGCCACAAGATCATGCGGGGCCTGCTCGACGCGCACACGCTCGCCGGCAACACGACGGCGCTCGCCGTCGCGACCGGGATGGGGGAGTGGGTGCACAGCCGGCTCGGCGCGCTGCCCCGCGAGCAGCTCGACCGGATGTGGTCGCTGTACATCGCCGGGGAGTACGGCGGCATGAACGAGGTCATGGCCGACCTGTACGCGCTGACCGGCAACACCACGTTCCTGACCACGGCGCGCTGCTTCGACAACACCGCTCTGCTCACGAACTGCGTGGCCGGCACCGACAGTCTCGACGGCAGGCACGCGAACCAGCACATCCCGCAGTTCCTCGGCTATCTGCGCCTGTTCGAGAACGGCGGTGGCGAGGACTACCGGACGGCCGCGGTCAACTTCTTCGACATGGTCGTGCCGCACCGCACCTACGTGCACGGCGGTACCGGCCAGGGCGAGGTCTTCCGCGCACGGGACGCCATCGCCGGCAGCATCGCCACGACGACCAACGCCGAGTCGTGCGCGGCGTACAACATGCTCAAGGTGGCGCGGGAGCTGTTCCTGCACGCGCCGGACGCCAGGTACTTCGACTACTACGAGAAGACGCTGGTCAACCAGATCCTCGCCTCCCGACAGGACGCCGACAGCACCGAAGACCCGCTGGTGACGTACATGGTGCCGGTCGGTCCCGGCGTGCGGCGGGAGTACGGCAACATCGGCACGTGCTGCGGCGGCACCGGGCTGGAGAACCACACGAAGTACCAGGACTCGATCTACTTCCGGTCGGCCCGCGGCGACGCGCTCTACGTCAACCTGTATGTCCCGTCGACCCTGCGGTGGGCGGAGCGGAAACTGACCGTGACCCAGCACGGCGACTACCCGAGGTCGGACACCACCACCCTGACGATCGCCGGCGGCGGCCGGCTGGACCTGCGCCTGCGGGTGCCGTCGTGGGCACGGTCCGGCTTCACGATCAGGATCAACAACCGGAAGCAGACGGTACGGGTGGGCCGCGACGGGTACGCGAGCGTCGCCCGGACCTGGCGGGACGGCGACCGGGTCGAGGTCCGCTTCCCGTTCCGGCTGCGCGTCGAGCGGGCTCTCGACGACCCCGGTCTGCAGGCCCTGCTCTACGGGCCCGTCGCACTGGTCGCGAAGTCGGAGAGCCGGCAGGCCCTGCCGATGTCGTGGTACGGCTCCCTGAAGCTCTCCGGTGACCTCGCCGCCGCCGTCGAGGCGGGTGAGCGGCCGATGACCTTCACGGCCGGCGGCGTGCCGTTCGAGCCATTCTACCTGGGCGACACCGACTCGTACCACGCCTACTTCCGCCGGGAGGAGCCGCGGATCGCGTTCGCCGGCACGGACACGGGCACAGAGAACCGTGCCGACGGACAGGGCACGACGTTCCTCGACAGACTGTGGGCGGCCGCTCCGTTCGCCGGCCGCCCGGCGTTCCTGCGGGCGGTGGCCGCCACCGCGCGCGAGTGGGAGGCCGCCGGGTTGCTGAGCCGGGCGGAGGCCGCCGCCGTCAACGCGGCCGCCGCCGATGCACCGATGACGCGGCGGATGCTCGCATGACGGCGGAGCTCGACGGTTACCTCGCCTCCTTCGCCGAGCCGGCCGGCTACCTCGACTTCGGCAGCTACGGACCACCGTCGCGCGCGGTCGTGGAGACGATCGGCCGGCTCACGGCCGACGCGAGCGCCGGTGTTCCCCCGGCGGGACTGCACGCGCAGGACGAGCACGCTCTCGCCGCGGTCTCGCGCCTCACCGGGTTCGACCGCGGCGCGGTGGCGCTGACGCCCAGCACGTCGTTCGGCCTTCTCCAGATCGCCTTCGGGCTGCCGCGGGGCGCGGTGCTCGTCAGCGCCGCGGAGTTCCCCTCGAACCTGTACGCGTGGTGGCGGGCACAGGACGCGGGGCTCACCACCGTGCGCACGCTGCGTGCCGTGCCCGGGGACGAGTTCGCGCCGGTGACGCCCGAACGTGTGGCGGCCTCCCTCACGCCGGACACCGTCGCGGTGGCGGTCAGCGCGGTGGACTTCCGCACCGGCGTCCGCGCCGACCTGGCCGGCATCCGTTGCGCGATCGGCGACCGCCTCCTCGTGGTGGACGGCATCCAGGGATTCGGTGTCGTCGACGCCGACTGGACCTTGGCCGACGCACTCGTCGTCGGCGGTCAGAAGTGGCTCAGAGCGGGGTGGGGCACGGGCTTCGTGGCACTGTCCCCCCGAGGCCTCGCGCGCCTGCGGCCGACTCTTGGCGGCTGGACCGGTGTCGAAAGGCCCTCGCACTACGACGGTGTGCCCCACGAGCCGCTCCCCGGCGCACAGAGATTCTCGACGACCAATGGATCACCGTTCGCGGCCGGGGCACTCGCGACGGCGCTCGCACAGCTGGAATCGGTCGGGGTCGCCACCGTCCAGCGTCGCATCGAGGACATGGCGAGCGCCTTCATCGACCGGCTCCTCGCCGCGGGCATGCCGGTGCTGTCGCCCGTTTCACCGCGTGAACGCGCGGGTCTTGTCGTGGTGGGCATTCCGCGCGGCGACGCCCCGGCCGTCCACGAACGGCTCGACGCGGCGGGGGTGACGGCGACTGTGCACGGGGACGGCCGCATACGTTTCAGCATTCACGCCACCACCACCCCTACCGCACTCGACGCGGCCCTGGCCGTCCTGGGAGAACCCTCATGACCAGCATGGGTCCAGGATCGCGAGGCCCAGCCGGACAAGCCGGCATCCGAGCAGCATCATTCCCGGCCCATTCCGAGAGGGCGCAGGAATCCTCCTCGTCACAGGTGAGCGATGTTCCTCACATTCTTCGGGACCGACGTGCCCGTGTAAGGTGAAGAACGCCCTTGACCTGCATAAAGCCGGCAGGGAGCCGACTTCCAGGAGTGCATTGATGCTGCGCACCATGTTCAAGTCCAAGATCCACCGCGCCACCGTCACCCAGGCCGACCTGCACTACGTGGGATCCGTGACCATCGACGCCGATCTGCTGGACGCCGCCGACCTGCTGCCCGGCGAGTTGGTCCACATCGTCGACATCACCAACGGGGCGCGGCTGGAGACGTACGTCATCGAGGGCGAGCGGGGCTCTGGCGTCGTCGGGATCAACGGGGCCGCCGCCCATCTCGTCCACCCCGGAGACCTGGTGATCATCATCAGTTACGCTCAGGTCACCGACGCCGAGGCGCGGGCACTGTCGCCGCGGGTCGTGCACGTGGACGGTGACAACCGGATCGTGGCCCTGGGCGCCGACCCGGCGGAGCCGGTACCGGGCTCGGACCAGCGGCGCAGCCCGCAAGCGGTGTCCGCCTGACCGACACACCGAGCGCACCGGGAGTGCCCATGAGCGACATCGAGATCCGAGACGACCGGGCGGCGGGCCGCCTCGAAGCCCATGGCGACGGCGACGAGGTCGTGGGTCGCATCGAGTACTTCGTCCTGGAGTCGCCCGAACCGGCCCTGGTCCCGGTGCACACCATCGTGGAGCCGGCCCACGAGGGCAAGGGCATAGCGGGTTCCCTCGCGCGCGAGCTGTACGGCATCGCCGCGCGCGAGGGCATCCCCGTCGCCCCGCTCTGCCCGTACGTCGTCCGGTGGGCCGCCCGCCACCCGGAGGAGGCCCCGGCGGCCGACCCGGGGCTGCTGGCCGCCGCCAAGGACTGGCTGCGCGCCCACCCCGGCCGCTTCTGACCGCCCCAGCCCGGGTGAGTGTCCGGGCCGCCGTCGGGTACGCGGGGAGTACTCCAGAGCCAACCCCGACCGGCCGGAGGACACGATGACGAATCCACCCCCCGACCCCCTCCCGCCCACACCCCCGGACCCGTACCCCACGCCGGTACCGCCCCCGCAGCCCCCGCCGGCCCCGGATCCGACCCCGTCGCCGTCTCCCGTTCCGCCGGGCCCGGAACCCGTCCCGAACCCGGAACCGGGCCCGCCGCTGACCTGAGACGGCGGCGCCCCGCTCAGGGGCGCGGGGCGGTGTCGGCATGCGGCTTTGCCGCGCGGGTGCGGTCAAACCCTCCGCACCCGCGCCCGCGCCCCTGCGGAGCCACCGGCTCAGCAGGTGCTACGCACCCACCTCCGACCGATCCCCGCCCCACAAGGTGTGGAACGAACCCTCCCGGTCCACCCGCCGGTACGTGTGGGCCCCGAAGAAGTCCCGCTGCCCCTGCGTGAGCGCGGCGGGCAGCCGCTCCGCGCGCAGCGCGTCGTAGTAGGCGAGCGCCGCGGAGAACCCGGGCGCGGGCACCCCCTGACGGGTCGCGGACACCAGCACCTCACGCCAGTCGTCCTGCGCCGCGGCGATCTCGGCCGCGAAGGTTTCGTCGGACAGCAGGCTCGGCAGGTCCGGCCGGGTGTCGTACGCCGACCGGATACGGTCCAGGAAGGCCGCCCGGATGATGCAGCCGCCGCGCCAGATCGCGGAGACGGCGCCGAGGTCGACGTCCCAGCCGTACTCGTCGCTGCCCGCGGCGATCTCGTGGAAGCCCTGGGTGTACGACACGATCTTCGAGGCGTACAGCGCCTGCTCCACGCGGTCGGCGAAAGCCCCCGCCTCCGCCTCGGACAGCACCGACGCCTTCGGCCCCGCCAGCCCCCGCGAGGCGTCCCGCAGTGCCGCGTGGCCGGACACGGAGCGCGCGAAGACCGCCTCCGCGATGCCCGACACCGGCACGCCCAGGTCCAGGGCGATCTGGACCGTCCACCGGCCCGTGCCCTTCTGCTCGGCCTGGTCCACGACCACGTCCACGAACGGCTTGCCCGTCGCCCCGTCCACGTGCGACAGCACCTCGGCCGTGATCTCGATCAGGTACGAGTCGAGACGGCCCGTGTTCCAGGTGCGGAAGATGTCCGCGATCTGCGCCGGCGTGTAGCCCGCGACGTCGCGGAGCAACTGGTACGCCTCACCGATCAGCTGCATGTCGGCGTACTCGATGCCGTTGTGGACCATCTTCACGAAGTGCCCGGCGCCGTCCGGACCGACGTGCGTCACGCACGGCGCCCCGTCGGCCGCCTTCGCGGAGATCTTCTCCAGCATCGGGCCCAGCGAGTCGTACGACTCCTTGGGGCCGCCCGGCATGATGCTCGGCCCGTGCAGTGCGCCCTCCTCGCCGCCGGACACGCCCATGCCGACGAAGTGGATGCCCTGCTCGCGCAGTTCGCGCTCACGGCGCCGGGTGTCCGCGAAGTGCGCGTTGCCACCGTCGATGATCATGTCGCCGGGTTCGAGGAGCGGGGCGAACTCCTGGATGACCGCGTCCGTCGGCTCGCCGGCCTTCACCATGATCACGAGGCGGCGGGGCCGTTCCAGCGCCGCCACGAAATCCTTGGCGGTCTCCGCCGCCACGAACGCGCCCTCGTGCCCGAACTCCTCCACCAGCGCGTGCGTCCGCGCCGCCGTCCGGTTGTGCAGCGCAACCGTGTAACCGTTGCGCGCGAAGTTGCGGGCGAGATTGCGGCCCATGACCGCGAGTCCCGTCACGCCGATCTGCGCTGAAGTACTCATGACGTCGGCTCCTAGGGATGAAAGGGATCCTGCACTCAATGGTGCAGGTCACCCGGCAGGTACGCGGCAGCGGCCCCCACCGGCCTCGGACAGATGCGCAACCGGCCCGGTTCGCGGGCACGTTGAAAGGTCGCGTTGAAGCCAGAGCGGCCGATTGCCATCTTGTCACGGCGTGTTAGCAACCCTTACTTTTGCCGCTCCTGACGCATGTCGAGGGGGATCTCCATGGCCGTACGCGGCCGGCACCGCCGGTATCAGCCGAACAGGATCAACCGGGCCTCACTCACCGTCACGGCGGGCGGCGCCGGCATGGCGATACCGCTGATCGGCGCCGGAGTCGCCCAGGCGGCCGACGTCGACACCTGGAACAAGGTGGCCGCGTGCGAGTCCACCGACAACTGGCACATCAACACGGGCAACGGCTTCTACGGCGGACTGCAGTTCACCCAGTCGACCTGGGAGGCCTACGGCGGCAAGCAGTACGCCCAGCGCGCGGATCTGGCCACCAAGGACCAGCAGATCGCCGTGGCGGAGAAGGTGCTCGATGGGCAGGGGCCCGGCGCCTGGCCGGTGTGCTCGGTACGGGCGGGCCTCACCCGGGGCGGGAACACCCCCGACATCCGTCCGAGCGGCAGCACCAGCAGTACACCGAGCGGTACGTCGACGAAGTCCGCGAAGACCTCGATGCGGGACGTCCAGCCGCAGTCCACGCCCCAGTCCCGGGCGGGCACCGCCGAGATGTACACCGTCGTCCGCGGCGACACCCTCTCCGGCATCGCCGACGAGCGGCACGTCAAGGGCGGCTGGAGCCGGCTCTACGCCGCCAACCGGCGCACCATAGGCACCGATCCCGACCTGATCCTGCCGGGCCAGCGGCTGAAGCTGGGCGCCGCGGCCGGCACGTCCACCGCGGGCACGGCCGGCCGGAGCGCCTCCAGGACCCGCACCGAGGACGACGACAAGGCGAAGACCGGCCATTCCCTCGTCGCCCCGGTCACGGCGGCCACCGGAACGCAGTACCACGCCACCGGCTCCTCCTGGTCGAAGGGCTATCACACCGGCGTCGACTTCCCCGTGCCCACCGGAACCTCCGTGAGGGCGGTCGCGGCGGGCAAGGTGGTCACCGCGGGCTGGGGCGGGTCCTTCGGCTACCAGGTGGTGATAAGACACGCCGACGGCCGCTACACGCAGTACGCCCATCTGTCGGCGATCTCCGTCCGGGACGGGCAGTCGGTGGGCGGCGGCCAGCGCATCGGACGGTCCGGGTCCACCGGCAACACCACGGGCCCGCATCTGCACTTCGAGGTGCGGACCGGGCCCGGATTCGGGACGGATGTCGACCCGCTCGCCTATCTGCGGGCCGGCGGCGTCAGGATTTGACGCGCACCCGGCGCCGGTCGACGGCCGGCACCGGGAAGTACGTGGCGCCGTAGAGAGCGCTGTGGAAGACGACCGGACCGTCGTACGGGGCCGCCGGGCTCTCCCCGTAAGGGGGTTCCCCGGCCTGGGCCGGCACGAGCAGCTTCTCCTCCCGGTCCTCTTCCTGCCCTGCCGGGGTGACCGGCTGCCGCAGCAGGTCCCTCGGCAGGTCCTCGGCGGCCGGCGTCAACGCCGGTTCGGCCTGCGCAGCCGGAAGCCCGGCCACTGCGGATCCGCCTTGAAGACGCTCGGTGGTCAGCAGGATCAGGCCGCCCGCCGCCACCACCCCACAGCTCAGGGCGAGCGCGGTGCCCGTGGTGCCGTAGCGGAAGGTCTCGCCGAACATCGTGATGCCGACCGCGGCCGCCACCACCGGGTTGATCACGGTCAGCGTGGCCAGCGGGGCGGCGAGGCCCGCGCCGCGGTAGGAGGCCTGGGAGAGCAGCATGCCGGCCGTGGCCAGCACGCCTATCACGGCCAGGGAGGGTATGTCGGCCGCCGAGACACCGCCGGTCCAGTCGACCGCGACGGTCTTGGTGAACACCGACGACATGCCGAAGGCTATGCCGGACGCCGTGGCCAGCAGCATGCTGCGCACCGCGGGGTGCCGGTGCGCGGCCCGCCCCGCGACCATCAACGCGACCACCGCGCCGGCGGTCACCACGGCCACGCTCACCCGCTGCGGGGTGCTCAGCGACTGCGCGTCGGACGCGCCGACCAGGGAGAGCAGTCCGGCCAGACCCACCGTCGCCATGATCGCGCCCCGCCAGGCCGTCGCCCCGGCCCTGCGGCCGACGAACAGCGCCGCCATGGGCAGCGCGAACACGATCGTCAGCGCGCCCAGCGGCTGCACCAGACTCAGCGGGCCGTAGGCCAGCGCCACCACGTGCAGCAGCCCGCCCAGGCCGTTCAGCCCGACCGCCGCCCACCAGCCGGGACGGCGCAGCGGGGCGTACTCCTCGCCCGGCGAGGACACCGCCACCTGCTCCTGCACGATCGCTCCGGACGCGTACGCCACGGCGGAGATCAGCGACAGGACCACGGACAACGCGAGGGCGCTCATGAGCTGCTCCTCTGCGTGAGGCGGGGGCTCCTGGCCCGGCGCGGCGAACGGTCGGCTCTCATAACCAACACGATGCCTCGTGGATCTGTTCCCGTCGTCGTCCCTGAGCACGCAATGCGTCCTACTACCGATGGAGTACGACACGCCGACTCTCCTCCCTCGGAGGGGTGACGTCCCCGGGGTCCCCCTGAGCGCCACCCCGGAGAGCCTTGGTACTACTGCATGTCGTGGACCTCGACCCCGGCCTCGCCGCGCTGCGCCCGCTCGGCGGTTTCTCCGTCCTGCGCGTCGTCCTGCCCGAGGCCGTAGACCCGCCAGGACGACTGCCGAGCCTGGCGGACACCTATGCGAACCGGTCATCGGATGTTTACGGAAATCCCCTGACTTTCCGGATCGGCAAAGTGGCCCGGGCGCTGCGGGCCCCCGACGGCCGCGTCGCCGCCTCCGTGGCGCAGCAGGGGCTGGCCGCCCGGCTCTGGTCGGCCGCGCTGGGCTGCGCCGTCGTGTACGGCCGGATCCCCGACCTCGATCCGCGGCTGCTGCGCTGGGACCCGGACGCCGGCGCCCCGGACGACCTGTGGCTGACCGAGGTCAGGGCCCTGCCCGGCGACCCCCGCACGCTCGCCGAGGCCGTGCTCGACGGCCATCTGGAACCCCTGTCGGCGGCTCTGCGCGCCCACCACCCCGTGGCCCCGGGGCTGCTGCGGGGCAACGCCGCCTCCGCCCTGGCCGGAGCCGCCCGCCAGCTGGAGCGGTGGGCGGCGGCCCACGGCCGCCCCGAGGCCGCCGCACGCACGCGTGCCCTCACCGCCGGGCTCTTCGCCCACCCCCTCCTCGCGGACACCGGCACCCGCACCGAGACCTCCGACGGGACCGCCTTCCGCCGCCGCAGCTGCTGCCTCTACTACCGGGTGCCCGGAGGGGGCGTCTGCGGTGACTGTTGCTTCACACGACCCCCGCGCTCTTCCCCACGCGCCCCGTCTGGGTGACCATGAAAGGGAACCATTTGCTGAGAACGGGGGTTTCCGGGTGCGTGTGGGACTGCTGACCCGGGAGTACCCCCCGGACGTGTACGGCGGGGCGGGCGTCCATGTCGAATTCCTCGCCCGCGAGCTGCGCCGGCTGATCGACCTCGACGTGCACTGCTGGGGCGAGGGCCGCTCGGACGGCGTCCGGCGCCACCGTTCCTGGTCCGCCCTGGACGGCGCCAACGACGCGCTGCGCACCTTCTCCGTGGACCTGGCCATGGCCGCCGCCCTGGAAGGCCGCGAACTCGTCCACTCCCACACCTGGTACGCCAACCTCGCCGGTCACCTCGCCAAGGAGCTGTACGGCGTCCCGCACGTCGTCACCGCGCACTCCCTGGAGCCTCTGCGCCCCTGGAAGGCCGAGCAACTCGGCGGCGGATACGCGCTGTCGAGCTGGGCCGAGCGGACCGCCGTGGAGGCCGCCGACGCCGTGATCGCCGTCTCGGCGGCGATGCGCGAGGACATCCTCGCCTGCTACCCCGCGCTCGGCCCGGACCGGGTGCACGTCGTGCACAACGGCATCGACACCGCCCTGTACCGGCCCGACCACGGCACCGACGCCCTCACCCGGATCGGCGTCGACCCGGACCGCCCGTTCGTGCTGTTCGTCGGCCGCATCACCCGCCAGAAGGGCGTCCCGCATCTGCTGCGCGCGGTACGGGACATCGATCCCTCGGCCCAGGTCGTGCTGTGCGCGGGCGCCCCCGACACCCCCGAGATCGACCAGGAGTTCCGGGACCTCTTCGCCGAGCTCAGCCGTGCCCGCGACGGCGTCCACTGGATCCCGCGCATGCTGCCGCGCCCGGAGGTGATCCAACTGCTGACCCACGCCGCCGTGTTCGTCTGCCCCTCGGTGTACGAACCGCTCGGCATCGTCAACCTGGAGGCGATGGCCTGCGGCACTCCCGTGGTGGCCTCCCGGGTCGGCGGGATCCCGGAGGTCGTCGAGGACGGGGTGAGCGGGGTGCTCGTGTCCGTGGACTCCGGAGGCGACACGTTCGAGGCGGAGCTCGCCCGCGCCCTGGACTCGGTACTCGGCGATCCGGCGGCCGCACGCCGGATGGGCGAGGCCGGCCGGGTCCGCGCGGTGGAGGAGTTCGGCTGGGACGCGGTCGCCCGGCGGACGGTCCGGCTCTACGAGGAGATCCTCAAACAGGCGTAGTGGGCCCCACAACGGGGCATCCATGGGTTCCAAACAGGGTGAGGGGAGCGGCCATGCGTCGTGGCGGACCTTCGGTGCTCGGCATCGTACTGGCGGGTGGTGAGGGCAAGCGGCTGATGCCCCTGACCGCGGACCGCGCCAAACCAGCGGTCACCTTCGGCGGCACCTACCGGCTCGTCGACTTCGTCCTGTCCAACCTCGTCAACGCCGACATCCTGCGGATCTGCGTGCTGACGCAGTACAAGTCCCACTCGCTGGACCGGCACATCACCACCACCTGGCGGATGTCGAGCCTGCTCGGCAACTACGTCACCCCCGTGCCCGCCCAGCAGCGGCTGGGCAAGCGCTGGTACCTGGGCAGCGCCGACGCCATCCTGCAGTCGCTGAACTTGATCTACGACGAACGGCCCGAGTACGTCGCCGTGTTCGGCGCCGACCACGTCTACCGCATGGACCCGCGCCAGATGCTCGCCCAGCACATCGAGGGCGGCGCGGGCGTGACCGTGGCCGGGATCCGCGTCCCGCGCGCGGAATCCTCCTCCTTCGGGGTGATCGCCCCGGGTTCCGACGGCCGGATCGTCGAGAGCTTCCTGGAGAAGCCCGCCGACCCGCCCGGTCTGCCCGGCGACCCGGACACCGTCTTCGCCTCGATGGGCAACTACATCTTCACCACCAAGGCCCTCATCGAGGCCCTCCAGCGGGACGCCGAGGAGGAGGACTCCGTGCACGACATGGGCGGCTCGATCCTCCCGCAGCTCACCGACCGCGGCGAGGCGCAGCTGTACGACTTCGACGACAACCACGTCCCCGGCGAGACCACCCGCGACCAGGGCTACTGGCGGGACGTCGGCACGCTCGACGCCTACTACGACGCCCACATGGACCTGATCGCCGAGCGCCCCGCCTTCAACCTCTACAACCGCAGCTGGCCCATCTACACCCATTCCAACCAGCTCTCCCCGGCCCGTTTCAACGCGGGCGGCATGGCGAGCGAGTCGATCATCAGTGCGGGCTGCCTGATCCGCGGGCAGGTCACCCGGTCGGTGCTGTCGCCGGGGGTGGTGGTCGATCCGGGCGCGGTCGTCCAGGGGGCGATCCTGCACGACAACGTGCGGGTCGGGCGGGGTGCGGTGGTGCGCGGGGCGGTCCTGGACAAGAACGTCGAGGTCCCGCCGGGCGCGACCATCGGCGTGAATCCGGAGCGGGACGCGGAGCTGTACACGGTCTCCAGGGGCGGGGTGATCGCCCTGGGGAAGGGCCGCCTGGTGTCGTGAACTTAATCCGCTGTTAACTGTGCGTAGCGCGATCGTACTTGACCGTAATCGCTTCCAGGGGGTTGACTGCTGCCTCATCCGTCGTTCATCCGCCGTCGACGAGAGGCAAACCCTTGACCGCCGATGATCTGCTGGCACCTCTCGACCTGGCGTTCTGGAACATCGAGTCCCCCGAGCACCCCATGCACCTCGGGGCCCTCGGCGTCTTCTCCGCGCCCTCGCCCACCGCGGGCGCCCACGCGGCCGACCTGCTCGCCGCCCGCGCGGCGGCGGTCCCCGGACTGCGCATGCGGATCCGGGACGTGTGGCGGCCCTTCGACGCCGCACTGCCCTTCGACCCGCGCCGGCCGTTCGACCTGCGCCGCTCGCTCGCCTTCGGCGGCGCCGTGCGCGAGCCGGACCCCGGCTTCGACCCCCTCCACCACGTCTGCCTGCACGCGCCCGCCGCCGACTTCCAGACCGAGGCGGGCCGGCTGATGGAACGCCCGCTGGAGCGCGGCCGCCCGCCGTGGGAGGCGCATGTGCTGCCCGGCGAGGACGGCCTGTCCTTCGCCGTCCTCTTCAAGTTCCACCACGCCCTCGCCGACGGTCTGCGCGCCCTGACCCTGGCGGCGGCCGTCCTGGACCCCATGGACCTGCCCACGCCCCGCCCCCGCCCCGCGCAGCCCGCGCGCGGGCTGGTCCCGGACGTGCGCAGGCTGCCCGGGCTGCTGCGCGGCGCGGTCTCCGACGTGGGGCGCGCCCTCGACATCGGCGCCTCCCTCGCCGTGTCGACCCTCGGTGTGCGCTCCACCCCCGCGCTCGCCGCCGAACCCACCGGCACCCGCCGCACCGGCGGAGTGGTCCTCGATCTCGACGACGTGCACCGGATCCGCAAGGTCGTCGGCGGCACCGTCAACGACGTGCTGATCGCCGTCGTCGCGGGGGCCCTGCGCCGCTGGCTGGACGAGCGCGGCGACGGCAGCGAGGGCGTACGCCCACGCGCGCTGATCCCCGTCTCCCAGCGCCGCCCGCGCACCGCCCACCCGCAGGGCAACCGGCTCTCCGGGTACCTGATACGGCTTCCCGTCGACGACCCGGACCCGCTCGCCCGGCTCGCCCACGTCCGCACGGCCATGGACGCCAACAAGGACGCCGGACCCGCCCGGGGCGCGGGTGCGGTCGCCCTGCTCGCCGACCATGTCCCGGCGCTCGGCCACCGGCTCGGCGGGCCGCTGGTCAGCCAGGCCGCCCGGCTCTGGTTCGACATCCTCGTGACCAGCGTGCCCCTGCCCGGCGTGGGGCTGAAGCTCGGCGGGCACCCGGTCACCGAGGTCTTCCCGTACGCGCCGCTCGCCCGCGGCCAGTCCCTGGCGGTCGCCGTCTCCACCTTCCGCGGCCGCGTCCACTACGGGCTGGTCGCCGACGCCGAGGCCGTACCGGATCTCGACCGGTTCGCGCACGCCCTGACCGCCGAGGTGGAGACCCTCATCACGGCCTGCGGTTCCTGACCGGTCCGGGTTTGGAGGAGGGGCCCGGCGCTCCGTAGAATTCCCCGTTCGAAAGCGGACGCGGTCGGAGCGCCGCACTTCTCAGCAGGGAACGGCAGCGCGATGACGGTGACAGAGGACGGCTCGACGGCCACCGAGGAGATGGTCCACGGCCCCGGCATCGACCCCGAGCGGCTGGCCGTCTGCCTCGGCGTGCTCGAGGAACTCGACAAGCTGGAGGTCGACCACCCCGACGCGATCGCCGTACGCCGGGCCACCGCGGGCATCTACCGCACGGTCAAGCAGCGCCGCCGCCAGGAGCGCCGGGCCGCCAAGACCGCCCACGACAAGGCGGTCACCGAGGCCACCGCGACCGGCTCCGCCCAGCGCATCGACGACGAGACCGAGGGCATCCTGCCGTCCTCGGTCACGGAGGCGGGCCGGATCGCCGGCGTCCTCCAGCGCCCCCGCTCCTGCTACACCTGCAAGACGCGGTACGTCGAGGTCGACTACTTCTACCACCAGCTCTGTCCGGACTGCGCCGGCCTGAACCGGGCCAAGCGCGACGCCCGCGCCGACCTCACCGGCAAGCGCGCCCTGCTCACCGGCGGGCGCGCCAAGATCGGCATGTACATCGCGCTCAGGCTGCTGCGGGACGGCGCGCACACGACGGTCACCACGCGCTTCCCGAAGGACGCCATCCGCCGCTTCAAGGCCATGGACGACTCGGCGGACTGGCTGCACCGGCTGGAGGTCGTCGGCATCGACCTGCGCGACCCGGCGCAGGCCGTGGCCCTCGCCGACCAGGTCGCCGAGGCGGGCACCCTCGACATCCTCATCAACAACGCCACGCAGACCGTACGCCGCCTGCCCTCCGCCTACGCCGCCCTGGTCGACGGTGAGGGTGCCCCGCTGCCGGCCGGTGAGCTGCCCGCCCACCACGTCATCGGCGCCTTCGGCTCCGGCGCGGTCGACGGGCTCGCCGCGCTGCCCGTCGGTATCCCGGGCCTCGACGCGCAGCAGGTCGCCGACCTCGCCCTGGTCGCGGGCAACGCCAGCGTCGCCCGGCACCTCGACGGCACCGCGATCGACGCGGGCGGCCTGGTCCCCGACGTCGTCGACACCAACACGTGGGTGCAGACCATCGAGCAGATCTCCCCGGTGGAGCTCCTCGAGACCCAGCTGTGCAACTACACGGCACCGTTCATCCTGATCAGCAAGCTCCGCCCGGCCATGGCCGCCGCCGCTCGTCGGGCGACGAGCGGGCGGGCGTACGTCGTGAACGTCTCGGCGATGGAGGGCGTCTTCGGCCGCGGCTACAAGGGTGCGGGCCACCCGAACACGAATGCCGCCAAGGCCGCGATGAACATGGTCACGCGGACCAGCGCGCAGGAGATGTTCCAGTCCGACGGCATCCTCATGACCTCCGTCGACACGGGCTGGATCACCGACGAGCGGCCGCACTACGACAAGCTCCGGCTCGCCGAGGAGGGGTTCCACGCGCCGCTCGATCTGGTCGACGGGGCGGCCCGGGTGTACGACCCGGTGGTGCGGGGTGAGGCGGGGGAGGACGTGTACGGCGTCTTCTTGAAGGACTACGCGCCGGGCAAGTGGTAGCGGCTTGCGGTACCGGCCGCTCGTACTCTCGTGCCGCCGTCCACCAGCAGGTCCGCCCCCGTGATCCACTCCGCCTCGTCGGAGCACAGCCACAGCACCGCCCGGGCCACGTCCCGCGGTTCGCCGATTCTGCCCAGCGGCAGTCCCGCCGCGACCTCCTCCTCTCCCGGCTCCCAGACGAACCGGGCCATCTCGGTCCGTACCAGGCCGGGGGAGACGGAGTTGACCCGCACGCCCGGCCCCAGTTCACCCGCCAACTGCTGTGTGAGGTGGAGCAGCGCCGCCTTGCTCGTGCCGTAGGCGCCCACACCGGGGCCGACGTGGCCCGCGCCCTCCGTGCAGACGTTGACCACCGCTCCGCCGTGCTCGCGCATCCAGCCGTGCCACGCGCACTGCACCAGCCGTAGCGGCGCCTCGACGTTCACCGTGAACGCCTCGCGCCAGACGTCCGGGTCGGCGGCCATGAGCGGGCCGTAGGGCCGGTTCGTCGCCGCGTTGTTGACCAGGACGTCCAGCCGGCCGAACGTGCGCAGGCACAGGCCGGTGAGCGCCTCCGGGTGGCCGGGGTCAGCGACGCTGCCGGCGAGTCCGACCCCGTCCAGCTCTTCCGCGGTCCGCCGCACCTCGTCCGGGTCCCGTGCGCTCACGCACACCCGCGCCCCGGCGTCCGCGAGCGCCCGCGCCACCGCCCGTCCGATGCCCCGGGTGGCCCCCGTGACGGCGGCGGCCCTGCCGCGCAGACCGTACTGTCCGTACGACGACGTCATCGGCGTACGGTCTCACGGCGGACCCTCAATCGACAGCCCCGAGACGCGAGTTGCGCTCGGCGACCAGCTCCAGCACCGTCCGCCAGTCCTCGAGGACTCCCGCGTCGAACCCGGCGGCCCGGCCGTCCTCGTCGGCCTGACGGAGGCGGACGAGGTCGTCGTCGGCAGGGGGGCCGAGCCAGGGGTGCAGGGCCACGAGACGGGCGATGCGGGGGCCGAGCAGCGGCCGTACCGCGTCGGCGGCGCCCTCCGCCCGGCCGGCGGGGTCGGCGGGGCGCAGCAGGTGTCCGATCGGGTGGACGAGCCCGGTCAGCTGGAGTTCCTTGTCCGCCGGGCGACTTCGGCGCAGCAGTGCGGCCGTCCGCAGCGCGTGGTCGTGCAGGTCGGCCCCGGGGGCCCTGCCGTCCGTGGTCTCCCGTACGCCCCGGCACGCGTACAGCAGGTCCATCAGCTCCTCGACGCTGCGCAGTTCCATGCGTCAGTCCTCCCGCGAGACAGCCGTTCGGTACGTCAGCAGATCATGGCCCGCTTGCGACCGGGCGAACGGGACTTGAACGGCGCGACGGACCGGTGGCGACGCGCCCAGATGTACGCCGGACGGGTGAACTCAAGAGGTGCATCAGTGACTAAAAGGGTTCAATTCACCTGCGAGGACATGCGAGTGACGCGCCATGGTTACCCCAAATTTTCAGCCCTATCGAGCGGTACCCCGCTCATTTGGTTAGTCTATGTCGGACGGACAACAGGATGGAGTGCCACCCACACCCACCGTCCGTCTGGGACAAGCCGGTTCACAACGGCCAGCTCTCCTGGGAGTCACCGGCACCACCGCGTCGCCACCGACTCCAGCCAGACCCGAGGGAGCGTTCAGCGCCGGACCGCAGACTGGCCGGCACGCCCTGAGGGTGACCCGACACATAAGGAGTGCGCGGTGACACCGGAGAAGACGAATCGCGAGCAACGCCCCAAGGAACGCCAGGAGCGCGCCGGCCGCCGGCCCGGGGAGATCGGCAGCCTGGACGTGTGGGCGCGCTCCGCCCCGATCCGCCTCGCGGGCTACGAGGAAGACCTGGCCGAGGACCACATCCTGCCCAGCGTGGACTGACCCCGCGGGCCGGGTCCCTGGCGGCCGACCGCTCGCCGCATGGGTGTGCGCACATCCGGCGCACGCCCATGCAGGCCACGACCGCTCCGGTTCAGTCCAGCGGCGCGGTCCGCCGCCACGGCCGCAACGCCTCCAACCGAGCCGCCACCCGCAGCAGTTCCGCCTCCGAACCCGGCCGCCCCACCAGCTGTACCGCGGCCGGCGCACCGGACGGCAGCGTGCCGAACGGCACCGACATCGCCGGCCAGCCGGTCAGGTTCCACGGCGGGGTCAGCGGCGAGTAGTTCGTGTTCACCAGCACATTGCGCAGCCAGCCCCGCTCGTGCCAGGGCTCCGACCGCGGCGAGCGCCGCGCCAGCGCCGGCGTGAGCAGGACGTCGTACTCCGCGAAGAACGGCTCCAGCCGTCGGCGCAGCTCCTCCCGCGCCGTGCCGCCGTGCACCCCGTTCAGGAAACGCCGGCCGAGGGCGGCGTGCACCCGGGTGCGCCGGGCCAGCAGCCGCGGGTCGTAAGGCGCCGCGTCCACGGCCGTGCCCGCCGTCCAGTGGGCGAGCGAGGTGACGCCCAGGGAGAGGGGATACGGCGGGTCGGCCCGCCGCACCTGGTGGCCCGCCCGCATCAGCACCCCCGCCGCGTCCCGGGCCGCGCCCGCGTACGGAGCGCTGACCGTGACGCCGGCCAGCGGGCTGCGCAGCGACACCGCGACACTCGGCGCACCCGGCTCCCCGTCCTCGCCCGCGAACCCGGTGTCCGCGAGGACCGACAGCATCAGCCGGGCGTCCTCGACCGTCGTGGCCAGCGGGCCGTTCTCCGACATCCCGAACCAGTCGCCGTCGCCGATTCCCGCGGGCACCACCCCGTGGCCCGGCTTGATCGTCACCAGACCGCAGTTGGCCGCCGGTATGCGCAGCGAGCCCATGCCGTCGTTGCCGAGTGCGATCGGCACCATGCCGGCGGCGACCGCGGCCGCGCTGCCCCCGGACGAGCCGCCCGCCGTGCGCGAGGTGTCCCACGGGTTGCGGGCGGTGCCGTGCACGCCCTCCGTCGTACCGAAGACGCACAGCTCGGGCACGTTCGTCAGCCCCACGACCACCGCGCCGGCCGCCCGCAGCCGCGCCACCGTCACATGGTCGGCCCCCGCCGGCCGGTCCGGTGTGGCCGCCGAGCCGACCCGCATCGACTCGCCCCGCACGGCCAGATTGTCCTTGACCGCCACCGGCACCCCGGCCAGGGGGAGTCCGGCAAGATCGCCGCGGGCGGCCACCTCGTCCGCCTCGGCGAGCGCGGCCTCGGCCCGCACCACCCGGAACGCCCCGATCCGCCCGTCGAGACGCTCGATCCGCGCGAGGTGCTCGGCCACCACCTCACGGGGGGTGACCTGCTTCTCCCGCACGGCGGCGGCGATCTCGACGGCGGCCTTGCCGACCCAGGTGGTCACGGCAGCTCCTCTGCACTACTCGCGAGTACGTGGGGAGAACTCTGCCCCGCCCGACGCCCGGCGTCGAGAGGCTCAGGAGCCCACCTGCAACCTCAGCCACTCCTCCACCTCGCCCACGTGCGCGGCCGCCGCCGCGCGGGCCGCCTCCGGGTCGCGGGCGGCCAGGGCGCGGTGGATCGCCGCGTGTTCGCGGCGGGTGCGGTCGAAGGCGCCCTCCTCGCGGAAGCCGCGCCAGACCCGGGCCCGGAACGTGCGCGAGGACAGCCCCTCCAGGATCGCCGCCATCGTCTCGTTGCCGGCGGCCTCGGCGATCGCGCGGTGGAAGGCGAGATCGTGGGCGAGGATCTCGTCCGGATCGTCCGTGGCGTTCATCGCGGCCAAATGCCCCTCCACGACGGCCAGTTGCCCGGGCGTGATCCGGGCGGCGGCCAGCGCGGTCGCCGTCGACTCCAGGATCCGCCGCACCTCCAGCAACTCCACCAGGCGGGGCCCGCGCGAGAGATCGGCCACCACCCCGAACGTCTCGAGCAGGTCCCCGGCCTGCAGCTGGGTGACGTAGATGCCGGAGCCGTGCCGCGCCTCCACCACGCCCAGCACGGTGAGCGCCCGGATCGCCTCGCGCATCGAACTGCGGGAGATGCCCAGCTGCGCGGCGAGCTCACGCTCGGTCGGCAGCCGCTGGCCCGGTTCCAGCAGCCCTTCGCCGATCATCGCCTTGATCCGCTCGATGGCGCGCTGCGTCACCGTGCCCTTGGGGGTGGCGCCCGTGCCCTGCCGCGGCTCTTCCACGTGCTCTCTCCTGTCGCTGGTGCCGCGCAGTCTAGCCACCGATGTGGTCGGACCACTTGGGTCAATAACACTCGCTTTTCCCGGTCAGGGGCTGTTGCCGGGCGGAAGTGGTCTGATAAATATGGCGGCTGTCGCATGAGCACGCCAGATGAGGAGCCGACCGATGGCGCCGCCGACCACCCCCCGCGTCACCGCGGTCGAGACCCACGACATCCGCTTCCCCACCTCGCGCGAGCTCGACGGCTCCGACGCGATGAACCCGGACCCCGACTACTCGGCCGCCTATGTCGTCCTGCGCACGGACGCCGCCGACGGCCACGAGGGACACGGCTTCACCTTCACCATCGGCCGGGGCAACGAGGTACAGGTCGCCGCCATCGACACCCTGCGCGAGCACGTCCTCGGCCGGTCCGTCGACGAACTCTGCGCCGACCCGGGCACCCTCAGCCGCACCCTGATCGGCGACAGCCAGCTGCGCTGGCTCGGCCCCGAGAAGGGCGTGATGCACATGGCGATCGGCGCGGTCGTCAACGCCGCCTGGGACCTCGCAGCCAAACGCGCGGACAAGCCCCTGTGGCGGCTGCTCGCCGACGCCGACCCCGAGTGGCTGGTGAGCCAGGTCGACTTCCGCTACCTCACCGACGCCCTCACCCCCGAAGAGGCCCTCGATCTGCTGCGCCGCGGCAGGACAGGTGCCGAGGAGCGCGCGGCCCGGCTCCTGGAGCGCGGCTACCCCGCCTACACCACCTCCGCCGGCTGGCTCGGCTACGACGACGAGAAGCTGACCCGGCTCGCCACCGAGGCGGTCGCCGCCGGCTTCCGGCAGATCAAGCTCAAGGTCGGCGCGGACCTCGCCGACGACGTACGGCGCTGCCGCATCGCCCGGGCCGCCGTCGGCCCCGGCATCCGCCTCGCGGTCGACGCCAACCAGCGCTGGGACGTCGACGAGGCGATCCGCTGGACCCGTGCCCTCGCCGAGTACGACCCTTACTGGATCGAGGAGCCCACCAGCCCCGACGACGTCCTCGGCCACGCCGCGATCCGCAGGGCCGTCGCCCCGGTCAAGGTCGCCACCGGCGAGCACGTCCAGAACCGGGTGATGTTCAAGCAGCTCCTGCAGGCCGGCGCGCTCGACGTCCTCCAGCTCGACGCGGCCCGCGTCGGCGGCGTCAACGAGAACCTCGCCATCCTGCTGCTGGCCGCCAAGTTCGGCGTCCCGGTCTGCCCGCACGCGGGCGGCGTCGGCCTGTGCGAACTCGTCCAGCACCTGTCGATGTTCGACTACGTCGCCCTCACCGGCACCACCGAGGACCGCGTCATCGAGTACGTCGACCACCTCCACGACCACTTCGTCGACCCGGTGGCGATCAGGGAGGGGCACTACGTGACCCCGACCTCGCCGGGCTTCTCGGCGGCCATGCGCCCCGAGTCGATCGCGCGCTACACCTACCCGGGCGGCACCTTCTGGGCCGCCGACCTCGCAGGGCGGAAGGAGAACGCGGCGTGAGCGACTTCGAAGGGCTGAGCGCCCTGGTGACCGGTGGCGCGTCCGGCCTCGGCCGGGCCACCGCGGAGCTGCTGGCAGCGCGCGGCGCCCGGGTCGCCGTCCTCGACCTCGACCCCTCTGGAGTCGACAAGCCGCTTCTCGGCCTCCGCGCCGACGTCACCGACGACGCCTCCGTCCGTGCGGCGGTCGAGGCCGCCGTGGCCGGCCTCGGCGGCCTGGACGTCCTGGTCAACAACGCGGGCATCGGCGCCCAGGGCACCGTCGAGGACAACGACGACGCGGAATGGCACCGCGTCCTGGACGTCAACGTCGTCGGCATGGTCCGGGTGGCCCGCGCCGCCCTGCCGCATCTGCGCCGGTCGGAACACGCCGCGATCGTCAACACCTGCTCCATCGCCGCCACCGCCGGCCTGCCCCAGCGGGCGCTGTACAGCGCCACCAAGGGCGCGGTGTACTCGCTGACCCTCGCCATGGCCGCCGACCACATCCGCGAGGGCATCCGCGTCAACTGCGTCAACCCCGGCACCGCCGACACCCCGTGGATCGGCCGCCTGCTCGACGCGGCCGACGATCCGGCCGCCGAACGCGCCGCCCTGGAGGCCCGTCAGCCCACCGGCCGTCTGGTCAGCGCCGCCGAGGTCGCGGGCGCCGTCGCCTACCTGGCGAGCCCCCTCTCGGGCGCCACCACGGGCACCTCCCTCGCCGTCGACGGCGGTATGCAGGGCCTCCGGCTGCGCCCGGCGGCGACCCGATGACCGCCCTCGGCCGCAGCTCCGTCCAGGTCACCGGCCTCGGCCTGGGCGCCGCCCCCCTCGCGGGCCTGTTCACCGAGGTCACCGAGGAGCAGGCGCACGCCACCGTGGCCGCCGCCTGGGCGCGGGGCGTGCGCTACTTCGACACCGCGCCGCACTACGGGGTCGGCGTGTCCGAACGGCGGCTGGGAGCCGCCCTGCGCGAGCACCCGCGCGCCGAGTACACGGTGTCCACGAAGGTCGGCCGCCGCCTGGAGCCCTCCTCGGACGGCGGCGACGACCTGGCCAACGGCTTCGCCGTCCCGGCCACGCACCGCCGCGTGTGGGACTTCAGCGCCGACGGCGTACGGCGCTCCCTCGAGGAGTCCCTCGAACGGCTCGGCCTCGACCACGTCGACGTCGTGTATCTGCACGACCCCGACGACCACGCCGAGCAGGCCTTCCGCGAGGGCTACCCCGCCCTGGAGAAGCTGCGCTCGGAAGGCGTGGTGGGCGCGATCGGCGCCGGGATGAACCAGGCCGAGATGCTCACCCGGTTCGTCCGCGAGACGGACGTCGACGTGGTGCTCTGCGCGGGCCGCTACACCCTGCTCGACCAGCGCGCGAGCGTCGAACTGCTGCCCGCGGCCGTCGAGCGGGGCGTCTCGGTCGTCATCGGCGGGGCCTTCAACTCCGGCCTGCTGGCGGACCCGAAGCCCGAGTCGACGTACAACTACGACCGGGCGCCGGGCGAGCTGCTGCGGGCCGCCCTGCGCATGAAGGAGGCCGCCGAGCGGCACGGCACCACCCTGCGCGCCGCCGCGCTCGCCTTCTGCGCCGCCCATCCGGCGGTCGCGAGCGTCCTGGTCGGCGCCCGTTCGGCCGCCGAGGCCGAGGACTGCGCGCAGCAGTTCGCCACCCCCGTCCCGGCCGCCCTCTGGGAGGAGCTGAGGGACACCGGACTCCTGCCCGCGAAGGACGTGTCATGAGGGTCGCCCTGCACACCAAGGTCCGCGCCGACCGCACCGCCGAGTACGAGGCCGCGCACCGCGAGGTCCCGAAGGAACTCACGGACGCCATCACCGCCGCCGGGGCCACCTCCTGGACCATCTGGCGCAGCGGCACCGACCTCTTCCACGTCCTGGAGTGCGAGGACTACGCCCGCCTCCTCGCCGAGCTGGAGAACCTGCCGGTCAACGTGGCCTGGCAGGCCCGGATGGCCGAGCTGCTCGACGTGGTGCACGACTACTCAGGCGAGGGCGCGGACGCCGGCCTGCCCGTCGTGTGGGAGCTGCCGTGACCGTCGACGCCCACCACCATGTGTGGGACCTGTCCGTCCGGGACCAGGACTGGATCGGCGCGGGCAGCCCGATCCGGCGCGACTTCCGGATGGCCGATCTGGAACCCGAGGCCCGCGCCGCCGGGGTCGACCGCACGGTCCTCGTCCAGACGGTCACCGTGGCCGAGGAGACGCCCGAGTTCCTCGCCCTCGCGGCCGCCCACGAACTGATCGCCGGGGTCGTCGGCTGGACCGACCTCACCCGCCCGGACGTGGCCGACGAACTGGCCCGGCTGTCCGAACTCCCCGGCGGCCGGCACCTCAAGGGCATCCGTCACCAGGTCCAGGGCGAGAGCGACCCCGAGTGGCTGCTGCGCCCGGACGTCCGCCGGGGCCTCGGCGCCGTGCAGGAGGCGGGTCTCGTCTACGACCTGGTCGTCCTCCCGCACCAGCTGCCCGCCTGCGCGAAGGCGGCCGCCGCCCTGCCCGGACTCACCTTCGTCCTCGACCACCTGGGCAAACCGCCGATCGCCTCCGGCGCCCTGGAACCCTGGGCGTCCGACGTGCGGGCCCTGGCCGCCCTCCCCAACACGGTCTGCAAACTCTCCGGCATGCTCACCGAGGCCGACCCCGGCTCCCGGACCCCCGCCGGCCTGCGCCCGTACGCCGACATCGTGCTGGAGGCCTTCGGCCCGGACCGGCTGATGTTCGGCTCGGACTGGCCGGTGTGCACGCTCGTCGCCGGCTACGGCGAAGTGCTGGACGTCATGGGCCGGTTGGTGGGCGACGGCGACCGCGCCCAGGTCTTCGAGACCACCGCCGTCCGCGTCTACGGCCTCTGAGCCCGTGCCGCCAGCCGCGTCGGCGGCAGGTACTCGCGCACGTACGTCCGCTCCCAGCACGCGCCCGTCTCCCGCAGCTCCCGCCAGGTGGTGTACCGGTAGCGGAAGAGCCGGGCGCGGACATGGCGCGGCGGCTCGTCCGGCGGGAAGGGCGAGCGGCGCAGCAGCCGCAGGGTGTCGCGGTCGTTCTCCAGCAGCCGTTCCACCAGTGCGCCGAACCACGCACCGGCGTACGCGGGGGAGAGCGCCGCGAACCACATCAGCCAGTCCAGGCGCAGGTGGTACGGGGCGAACTGGCGTGGCCAGCGCCGGGGATCGCCCGGCTTGCCCCTGAACTCGTACTCCCGCCAGTCCGAGTCCTCGCGCGGTACGTCCTCGAGCGTGCCCTCGACCACCACCTCGTAGCGGATCCGGCTCACGCTGCCGAACGCGCCGTAGGTGTTGACCAGGTGCAGCGGGTCGAAGGAGCGGTTCATGACCTGGCGGCGGGAGAGCATGTTGACCACCGGGTGGTAGCTGAGGAAGACGATCAGCGCGGCCGCCGCGAGGACCACCACCTCGTACCAGAGCGGGGCGGCCGGACCGGACCGGTCGCCGGCGGGCAGTTCCAGCGCGGGCACGGCCAGCACCACGGTGATCCAGTTCAGCCAGGAGAAGTTGCCCGACAGGATCAGCCACAGCTGGGTCAGGATCATCAGCGTGGCGGCGGCCGTCGCGATCGGCTGCGGGGCGAACAGCAGGAACGGCACGACGAGTTGGGTGACGTGGTTGGCTGCCGCCTCCACCCGGTGCAGGGGCCTCGGCAGACGGTGGAAGAACCAGCTCAACGGGCCGGGCATGGGCTGCGTCTCGTGGTGGTGGTAGAGGCAGGTCAGCTTCCGCCAGCAGGCGTCGCCGCGCATCTTGATCAGACCCGCGCCGAACTCCACCCGGAACAGGATCCACCGCGCCAGGAACAGCACCACGACCGGCGGGGCCACCTCGTCGTTGCCGAGGAACACCGCGAGGAAGCCGGTCTCCAGGAGCAGGGACTCCCAGCCGAACGAGTACCAGGTCTGGCCGACGTTCACGATCGACAGGTACAGCGCCCACGGCACCAGCCACAGCAGCATCGCGGCCCACAGCGGGACCAGGCCGTCCAACCCCGCCAGCAGCCCCGCCGACACCGCGCACCCCGTCCACGCGCAGCCCGCGAACAGCCGGTCGGAGTAACGCCACTGGAACAGGCTCGGCGCCTGCCGAAAGGGCACCCGCTCGACGAACCGGGGCACCGGCAGCATCCCGCGCTCGCCCAGCAGGGCACGGAACTGCACGGCCGCCGTCAGGAACGCGACCAGGTACACACCGGCCAGCGCCCGCTGGAACACCAGCCGGCTCAGCCCGTACTCGGGTGCGGTGAACCAGTCCATGCCTGACGCCTTCCCCGTGTCCCCCGGGCCGAAGAAAAGCCGCGAGAACCTGAGCCCCCCCGGGTCGAAGAATCCGGCAAATGCTGGCAAGGTGGGCCCATGGTTGATCGGGGAGCGAGCGCCCTGTCACTCCCGGACGACTGGCCGGCCCACCCGGATCCGATCCTGGCGCTCAACCGCATGGGCAGCTTCGACTGGGACCTGGACTCGGGGCTGTTCCACATGGATGCCCGCGCGCACGAGATCTTCGACCTCAGGCCCGACGAGTACGACGGCGACCCCGCCTCCCTCTCCGTCCGCGTCCCCCCGAACGAGGCCATCCGGCTGGACGAGCTGGTCGCCCAGGCCATCAAGGACGGCAGCGAGAACTACGGCGCCTACTTCCGCATGCGGCTGCGCGACGGCGGTCTGCGCTGGACCCACACCCAGGGCTGCATCCGCCGTGACGACACCGGCCGCCCCCGCCGGATCGTCGGCATCGTCCGCGACGCCACCGACGAGCTCAGCGACCTCGCCGCCCGGGACGAGTCGGCCGCCCTCGACGACGCGCGCCGCGAGCAGACCAACGTCGTGCAGCTCACCACGGCCGCCCTCGCGCACGCCCGGACCGTGCAGGACGTCATCGACGTCCTCAAGGACACCCAGGGTCTCACCCATCTGGGCGCCACCAGCCTCGTGATGGGCCTGGTGGAGGCCGGCCGTATCCGGCTGATCGCCGAGGGCCCCGAGGGCAGCTTCGTGCCCGGCACCCTCGTCACCCGGATAGACGAGCCGTACCCGATGAGCGAGGTCGTGCGCACCCTCACCCCGCGCTTCATCGAGTCCCCTGAGGAGTTCGCGGCCGGCTACCCCGTGCTGTGGCCGCACATCACCGACCTGAAGATCACCGCGGCGGCCTATCTGCCGCTGATCGTCCAGGCCCGCCCGATCGGCGCGATGGGCCTGCTCTACAGCAACCGCAAGGGCTTCACCCAGGACGAACGCAACATCCTCGTCGCCCTCGGCAGCAGCATCGCGCAGAGCCTGCAGCGGGCCATGTTCTACGAGCAGGAGAAGGACATCGCCCAGAGCCTCCAGCAGGCCATGCTGCCGCGCACCATCCCCAGCGTGCCCGGCGCCGACGTCGCGGTCCGCTACCGCGCCGCCACCATCGGCGGGTCGCTGGGCCGGGACATCGGCGGCGACTGGTACGACCTGATCCCGCTGCCTGGAGGTACCCCCTCCGGGGGAGGCCGTGTCGGTGCCGTCATCGGCGACGTCCAAGGCCACGACACCCACGCCGCCTCCGTCATGGGCCAGCTGCGCATCGTGCTGAAGGCCTACGCCGCCGAGGGGCACACCCCGGCCACCGTGATGGCCCGTGCCTCCGTCTTCCTCCACGAACTCGACACCGACCGCTTCGCCACCTGCCTCTACGCGGAGGCCGACCTGTCCACCGGCGTCGTCCAGGTGGTCAGGGCCGGCCACATCGACCCCCTGCTACGGGGCTCGGACGGCAGCTGCCGGCGCGTCCCGGTCCCCGGCGGGCTGCCGCTGGGCCTGTCCGCCGAGTTCGGCAGTCTGGATTACCCGGTGGGCAAGGTCGAACTCGACCCCGGCGAGATTCTGCTGCTGTGCACCGACGGCCTCGTCGAACAGCCCGGCGCCGACCTCGACGACGGCATGCGCGGCCTCGCCTCGCTGGTCGCCGCCGGCCCCGACGACGTACGCCGCCTCGCCGACCGGCTGATCGAAGCGGCCGAGGAGCGCGGCGGGGACGACGACGTCGCCCTGCTCCTGCTGCGCCGGCGCGGCCAGGACACCCCGAGCAGCGGCGGCCGGCTCCAGCAGCATGTGGCGCCCGGCGACCCCGAGGCGCTCACCGCGGCCCGGCACATGATCCGCGCCGCCGTGCGCGCCTGGGACGGCCAAGGCCGCGCCGACGAGATCGAACTCGTCGCGGACGAACTGGTGACCAACGCCCTCATGCACACCGAGGGCGCGGCGATCGTCACCCTGCGGGTCCTCACCGGCAGCCGCGAGCGGCGGCTGCGGGTCGAGGTCGAGGACTCCTCCAGCGCCCTGCCGCGCCGCCGGGAGGCCGGCGAGTCGGGCGTCTCGGGACGGGGTCTGCTCCTGGTGGACCTGCTGTCGGACGTGTGGGGCGTGGAGGCGCGCGGCGGCGGCAAGTGCGTGTGGTGCGAGTTCGTCGTACGGGAGGACCGCTGACGGAGGACCGCGGACCCCTCGTGGCACTCTGGACGTATGCCGGAACTCCCCGAGGTCGAAGCGCTGAAGGACTTCCTGACGGAGCACGTCGTCGGCCACGAGATCGTGCGTGTGCTGCCGGTCGCGATCAGCGTCCTGAAGACGTACGACCCTCCGCTCACCGCCGTCGAGGGCCACGAGGTCACCGCGGTGCGCCGGTACGGCAAGTTCCTCGACCTGGTGACGGACGGCGGACCGCACCTGGTCACCCACCTCGCCCGCGCGGGCTGGCTGCACTGGAAGGACCGGCTGCCGGACGGCCCGCCCCGCCCCGGGAAGGGGCCTCTCGCCCTGCGGGTCGCCCTGGAGACGGGCGAGGGATTCGACCTCACCGAGGCCGGCACGCAGAAACGGCTCGCCGTGTACGTGGTGCACGATCCGCAGGAGGTCCCCGGCGTGGCCCGGCTCGGCCCCGACCCGCTCGCCGCCGACTTCGACGAGCCGCGCCTCGCCGCTCTCCTCGCGGGCGAACGACGGCAGCTCAAGGGAGCCCTGCGCGACCAGACCCTCATCGCCGGCGTCGGCAACGCCTACAGCGACGAGATCCTGCACGCGGCCCGCATGTCCCCCTTCAAACTCGCGGCCTCGCTCACCCCCGAGGAGACCCACACCCTGTACGAGGCGCTGCGCACCACGCTCACCGAGGCGGTGGAGCGCTCGCGGGGGCTGGCGGCGGGGCGCCTCAAGGCCGAGAAGAAGAGCGGCCTGCGGGTCCACGGACGCACCGGCGAGCCCTGTCCGGTCTGCGGCGACACCGTCCGCGAGGTCTCCTTCAGCGACTCCTCGCTCCAGTACTGCCCCACCTGCCAGACGGGTGGCAGGCCGCTCGCCGACCGGCGGCTGTCGCGGCTGCTGAAGTAGGTCACCAGTGGGCGCTGCCCACGAGGTAGGTCACCAGGGCGACCACGGCCAGGACCAGGGACGGGAGAGCCAGGCCCTTCGCCCACGAGACGAGGGCTCCTGTGGTGCGGGACGCCGACTCCGGGTAGCGGTCCTGCCGTGCGCCCAGGTCGTGCCGGGCCAGCCCGCAGAGGACGAGTGCGGCGGGTGCGGTGATCAGGGCCACGGTGAGCGGCACGAGCACGCCGAGATCATGGACGTACCACTCGATCTGCCCCTCCCGCCCGTCGTCGAGCCGCATGTCCACGGCGTCCGCCGCTTTCCGGAGGACCAGGACGACGGTGACGATCGCCGTGACGGCGAGCGCGAGGGCGGCGCCGGCGAGGGCCGGTGCGGGGATCCGGCGGGACCCGCGTGGGGGTGGGGGCGGCGGTGGCGGTGGCGGCGGCGGAGGGCCGACGGTGACCGTCTTCTGCGTGCGTCTGACGGACGATCGGGAGTCGATGACCGCCGTGTCCGTACCGGCATGCGGCGGCCGCCGGGGAGGGTCGGGGACGTCCGGCCCGGGAGCGGGGGTCACCACCGCCTCCACGTGGACCACGGCGTCGTCGGCGACGCCCTTGAGCACGATGTCACCGGACCTTTGCCCCTCGGTGGTCGTGTCCACGTTGACCTTCAGACCGCCCGGGACCGGTTCGACCCGCAGCCAGGACTGCGTGGACTGGGCGACGCAGTGCCGGGCGAGGGGCGGGCCGCCCAGGGTCACCGACTGCCGCGGCGGTTGCGACCCCCGCGCCACCCGGCCGAAGTCCAGCCTGCTCGGTGAAGGCGTCACACGGATCTTGCGCAGTGCGTTGCGCGCCTCCTCGGCGACCTGGTGGACATCGTTGCGCGCGATCTCCTCGAGGTCCTGGCGCGCGCCCTCCGCCACGGGCAGGTACTCGCTCCTCAGCCGGCGCCGCAGTTCCACGACGGCGCCCTGCCGGGTGTTGAGGTTGTCGCTGTGGATGTCGGCCCGCAGGGACTCGGGCGAGTCCACTTGGACGATCTTGATGCGGCCGCGCAGGCTGTGCGCCAGACGCAGTTCCCCCTCCATCTCCACGTTCTTCTGAGGTGTCTGGTGGGGGTTCGCCTCCCGGACACGGTCATAGACGTACTCGTAGAGAGCGTCGAGGGTGATCTCGCCGGTTCCGTTGCGATCCGGCTCGCCGGTCTCCAGTCCCTGCACCACCGCGTGGGTGAACACCGAGGGCTGTGGGGCGGAATCGGTGAGGTCGGGACCCTCGAAGGCGTACTCCATGGAACTGGACGCCGTGATGACGGCCCTGCCCCGACCCCCGGGAGGTTTTTCGCCCGCGAAGGACTCGAGGACGTGCACCTTCCCGGAGGCGCGGGTGGACGACCCCCGCGAAAAGGCGCCCGCGTAGCAGCAGTCGAGGAACAGGACGGTGCTGCCCGCCCGTGTGTCGGCCATGCAGCGACGGACGAACTGGGCGGGAATCGCGGTGGCGTCCAGCAGTTCGTGGTCGGTGTCCTTGGCGGCGAAGTACAGGTCGCCGGACTCGCTCTTGAGCCCGTGGCAGGAGAAGTGCACCAGGAGCGTGTCGTCGCGTACGCGTTTGTTGAAGAAGGCCTGGATGCACCGGCGCAGTTCCTGGACGGACCTGTTTTCCATGACCTCGACCTCGAAATCGCCGACCTCGGGGTCCCGCAGCACCCCGGCGAGGGCCGTGGCGTCCTTCCCCGGTGCCCGCAACTGCTTGAGCCCCTGGTCGTCGTACCGGTCATTGGCGATGATCAGGGCATGGCGGGTGGTGGTCATGGCTCAGGCCTCGATGGTGGAATGGCGTTCGATGAACCGGTTGAACGCCTCTTCCACCTGTTCCGTCGTCGCCTCGGAGATCTCGATTTCGTCGTCGTCCAGCTTCAGCCGCAGGGTGGGGCGGGAGCCGTGGGAGCGGCTGCGCCATTCACGGACGGCGTTCACGATCTGGGACAGGGCGGCGGCCGATTTGCCCAGGCCCACCAGAAGGCCTCCGATCACGAGGATGTCCAGCGCCCGGGTGCCGGGCGGGGCTTCCTCCTCGCCGGTGACGGGCCTGACGTAGTCCACGTCGAGCTGCAGAAGTTCCTGGCGCAGGAATTCGGTCAGTTCCGCGATCTCTTCGGGGTCCGCGCCCTCTTGGGTCACGTCGATTCGCAAAGTGTTTTCCATCGGTGGCTCCACGTCCGGTGGTTCCACGCCGTCAGCAATATTTTCTTCCGTGGCGGGCGCCGCCGCAAATCACGGGCGGCGTACCGGGCCAGTGCGCGATATTCAACCTGCTGAAATCGTGCGGGATTCAACTTGCGGATTCCTCGCCCGGCTTGCGCCTTCGTTTTCGCGCAAACATGCTGGAACAGACGATCGGGAATCATTCGTCGGAATCCACATCATCGCGGCGGCGGCGACGGCGTCATGTCGCCGAACTGCTTGCCGCCCGGCCGTCCCGGCCGACGACCGCTGTCGCTGCCCCGTGGAGGGGCCCATGTCCAGCGCGCCGTGCCGGGGTCACTGCGAGGGCAGGGTCACCAGGTGCTCGCCGCCGGTGGTGCGCAGTTCGTACCGGGCGACCTCGTCGGGGTGGTAGGCGGCGCCGCCGTGCATCGTGTTCGGGCGGGCGTCGTGCGTGGGAACGGACCAGCTGGTGACGGTCTGCTCGGAGCCGTCGTGACCGATGGCGATCAGCCGGCAGTCGCGCGGACCCGCCCCGTCCTTCACCTTCAGTTCGATGTCGCTGCCCCACACCTTGTCCTCGACCGTCACCTGGGCCCACACTCCCGACTTCTCGTCGGTGGCGGTGACCCGCACGGCGTCGGCGTCGTCACCGCCGCCGCCCGCCATCATGGCGAGCGCGGGTGCGGCCAGGGCGACCACCACGGACGCGGCCAGGGCGAACATCACCCGCCGCCGGGCCGCCCGGTGGCGGACGGCCACCTCGGCGAGCAGCTTGTCCAGCAGCCGCGGGCCCGGCCCCGCGAAGGGGTGCACGGTGCGCGGGGTCGCCCGCCGGTAGAGCATCATCTGGCGGGCGGTGGGGCCGAACTCGGTGACCTGCGCCGCGCACTGGGGACACTCCATGAGGTGGTCCTCGAAGCGGAAGGCTTCCGCCTCGTCCAGCACGCCCAGCGCGTACGCGGCGACGTCGCGATGCCTTTCCAGGGACCTCATGCCGAAACCTCGTGCCGTTGGGTGCCAGTGGGGTTGCTCCTTGCCCCCACCGGTACGGGCCCGGCACCTGAATCACTCAGCCGCGTACCGAATCGTGACCCAAGTGTTCGGAGCGGCCGGGCCCCCGGATTGGTCCCGATCTAAAAAAGATGGATGGCGAGGTGTCCGAGGGGCAGTCCGAGCTGCCAGGCGGGCGTCCAGACCTTGGGTCCCTCGTCCTCGCCGAGGCCCGGCGCACCGCCCGGCACCGCGTTGAGGTCGGGTGCGAGCAGCTCGGTCTCCTCCAGCCACCGCCAGGCCGCCGCGGCCAGCTCCAGATCGGGTGCGGGCCCCTCCGCCTCGGCGGCCTCGGCCGTCAGTTGTTCCATACGTTCCGCGACCCAGTCCTGCCACGGCTGGTCGTACGCCGTGAGCGAAAGCCAGGTCTCCAGTTGAGTGACCACCCGGATGCCGGGGAGCTCACCGTCGGTGTCGGACAGGAAGATGGTGAGCGCCAGGGCGTCGCGCCCGGCGCGGAACTCGAAGGACGTCGGCGGCATCAGATCGCCGGTCCGCAGCAGTTCGTCGGCGATGTACTCGGCGTACAACCAGGCCATGGGGACGGTGAGTTCACCGCCGCCGGTGCCGTCCGTGCTCTGGTGACCTCTGTGCAGCATCCCTTCCTGCCTTCCTCCGGTGCGTGCGCGTCGCCCGTCGCCGGGACCCCTTGGAGTCCGGTGGCGGGCCCCATCCGGAACACGGATAAGGACACCCGATTACTCAAGCAGGGTCCTCGGCAAGGCACTTTACGGAGGCTTGACTCGACTGTGGGTTTCAGTCCAGGTCGGGCGCGTATCCGGGAAGCACCCGACGCAGGGCGCGCAGCGCGTAGAACGCGCGGGACTTCACGGTACCGGGCGGGATTCCGAGGGTCTCCGCGGCCTCCGCCACACTCGCCCCCTGGAAATACACCAGCACCAGGACTTCGCGGTGCTCCGGAGTGAGTGTCTTCACAGCCTCGCGCACATCGAGGGCCGCGGCCGCCCGCTCGGCGTGGTCGGCGCAGTCCGGCGCGTTCTCCAGCACCGCGTCGCCGACCTCGGCAGGGCGCGCCTGCCGGGCCCGCCGAGCGTCGATCGCCAGCCGCCGGCCGACGGTGAGCAGCCAGGGCCGTACGGAGTCGAAGGTGTCGGCACGCAGCGCCTCGGGGTGCTGCCAGGCGCGGACGAGGGTCTCCTGCACGAGGTCCTCGGCGCGCTGGCGGTCGCCGTCACAGAGCCTCAGCAGCAGCGCGAAGAGCGGCCGGCCGTGCTCGCGCTGCAGTGCGGCGAGCTCGTGCTCGGCGGTCGTCGTCCTGGCGGGGAGGGTGATTCCGGCGGTCATGGGCGTATGGCACCGCAAGGGGCCGGATCCGGACAGGGTGCGCACACGGACTCTGCGACGGACGGTCGATCGCGTCGACGAACGGTTCGACGAACGGTCGCCGCTTACGCCGATCGCGGGCATCGGGCGGGGCGCAGGGAGTGCCGGGGCCGCGCGCCCGGGCTCATGCGCTAGGAGTGTTGCGTGCGTAAATATGACAAACCATCAGATTATTCGGATTCCTCGGATCCAGCAGAATTGGGGTGATCCCGTGATCGTCGGACGCAGACACCTGGTGGCCCTGGCCCTGACCGCCGTCCTCGCCGCGGCCGCCGCCTGCCAGGACCGCGAGGAGAGCCCGGCCCGGCACCCCGGCCCGCCGGCCCCCTCCGCCGCGGCCGGCTTCACCCTCGTGGCCACCGGCGACGTCCTCCCGCACAGCTCGGTCGTCGAACGCGCGCAGTTCGACGCCGGAGGCGCGGGGTACGACTTCCGCCCCATGTTCGAGGACGTCAAGCCGGTCGTCTCCGGCGCCGACCTGGCCCTGTGTCACATGGAGACCGTCTACGGCGCGAACGGCGTCTACACGGGCTACCCCGCCTTCAGGTCCCCGCCCGAGATCGCCCAGGCCCTCGCCGCCACCGGCTACGACGGCTGCTCCACCGCCTCCGCCCACAGCCTCGACGACGGGGCCCCGGGCGTCCAGCGCACCCTGGACACCCTCGACGCCGCAGGGGTACGGCATGCCGGCACCGCCCGCACCGAGGCCGAGGCCGGCACGGTCACCCTGCTGCGTGCGGGCCCGGCGAAGGTCGCCCATCTCGCCTACACCAACGGCACCGACTACCCGCTGCCCCCGGGCCAGCCCTGGACCGTCGACTTCGTCGACGAGAGCCGCATCCTGGCCGACGCCAGGGCCGCTCGCAAGGCGGGCGCCGACGTGGTCGTCGTGTCCCTGCACTGGGGCACGGAATGGCAGGAGGCGCCGGACGACCGTCAGCAGGCACTCGCCCGCGGCCTCACCGCCTCCCGCACCGACGGCCGGCCCGACGTCGACCTGCTGCTCGGCACCCGCACCCATGTGCCGCAGGCGTACGAGAAGGTCAACGGCACCTGGGTCGTCTACGGACTGGGTGACCAGATCGCCGGTGAGATGTTCAACCAGCAGGGCGTCCAGGACCCGCGCGGCAACCAGTCCACCGTCGCCCGCTTCACCTTCGCCCCGCCGGCCCGGCCCGGCGGCCGCTGGGAGGTGCGCAGGGCCGAGTTCCTGCCGCAGTTGTTCGACGTCGACGCGGGCCGGGTGGTCGACCTGGGCAAGGCGATGGCGAACGGCGCCGGCGTCCAGGGTGTGCGCGACCGCATCCGGGACGTCGTCCTCAGCCGGGGCGCGGCGAAGGACGGGCTGGTCATGGGGGAGTAGCCGGCCGGGCCCGGACCGGTCGGCCGTCGGCGTCACCGGACTCGAACGTCTTCAGCCGGAGCGTCCGGAAGCGGTCGTGCGGCCGTCGCCCTACGGCACCACCGTCACAGGCCACCGCCCCGCCTTCACCAGCCGCACCGCGACCGAGCCCACGATCCGGTGCCCTGTCCGCTCGGAGGCGCCCACCACCACCGCGTCGGCCTTCAGTTCGTCCGCGGCCCTCGCCAGGCCGCTGTACGGGTCGCCCTGGAAGGTGTGGAACTCCCAGCGCACGTCGAATATCCCGCGCACGCCCTCGGTGGCCTCCCGGATCTGCGCGACCAGGTCGTCGGCGATCTGCCCGGTCGTCTCCGCGACGGGCACCCCGAACGCCGCTCCCGCCGCCATCACCGGCTGCACGTAGACCACGGCGAGCAGCGCGTGCTGGCGGCGGGCCAGGCCGCCCGCGTAGGCCGCGGCGCGCAGCGAGGAGTCGGAGCCGTCCACGCCGACCAGGATCACCTTGGGGCCGTCCGTGCCCCGCTCGAACCGCTGCGAGGGCTCCTGCGAGGGCTGGTGCGAGTGCTGTTCCGTCACGGCCCGAGGCTATCGGAACCCCCGGGTCCGGCCCGGGCGCGGGTCCGCTCGACGGGGCCTGGCCTGCCCGGCCTCCCCGCCTTCCGACAGGACTTCCCCGCCGGCGTCGCTCCGCTCACCCGCGGCACCGAACCGGGCACCGTCCGACCGGAGTTGGCCGAACCGGCCGCACCACGCCGCCGCCTCACCGAGCCGGGCGCCCACGAGGACGCGATGCCCCCCGCCGGCGGTCTGGGCAGCCGCGCACGCGGGGCTGCGCCGGGCGGGTGGAATCGTGCCGCCGGAGCGGTGTCGTGGTGCTGCGCCGGGCGTCCGGCGGGCGACTGATGAGTGCATGAAGAAGGATCAGTTGTTCACCCGCCGCCGGGCGTTGTCCGTCGGTGCCGCCGCCTTGGTGGGGGCGGCCGGTACGGCCGGGCTGTTCGCATGGGACGAGAAGGCGGGCGGAGCCGCCCCGCCCACCGCGGGCGGGACCGCCCGCGGCCTTCCGCTGAAACCCTCCGCCTACCGCCTCGAGCCCCTCACCGGATACGGCCCCCCGCGCCCCGAGGCCGCCCGCCCCCCGGTTCGCCGCGAACCCCTGCTGAACATCTCCGGCCGCGGCCGGACCATGGTGCTGACCTTCGACGACGGCCCCGACCCCCGCTACACCCCGCACATCCTCGACACCCTCGCCGAGTACGGTGTCCGCGCGATGTTCTTCGTGTGCGGCGAGATGGCCGCGTACCACCAGGACCTGCTGGGCCGGATGGCCGACGAGGGGCACGTCGTCGGCAACCACACCTGGTCCCACCCCCTGCTCACCACCCTCACCCGGCGCCGGATCCGTTCCGAGATGACCCGTACCAGCGAGGTGATCGAGGAGGGGTACGGGCAGCGCCCCCGCTGGTTCCGCGCCCCCTACGGAGCCTGGAACCGGGCCGCCTTCCAGATCGGCGCCGAACTCGGCATGGACCCTCTCGCCTGGACGATCGACACCCGCGACTGGACCACTCCCGGCACCGGCTCCATCGTCGACCGGGTCGAGAGCGGCGCCGCTCCCGGCGTCGTCGTCCTCTCGCACGACGCCGGCGGCGACCGCACCCAGAGCGTGTGGGCCCTGCGCCGCTACCTCCCCCGGCTGATCGACTCCGGCTACCACATCACCGTCCCCCAGCGGCAGTACACCTGAGCCGGGCCGCCCCCGCCCGCCCGGCCGGGGACCGTTCAGCGGACCTCGACCAGGCGGGCGAAGGCGACGACGTTCCCGTCGTATCCGTTCGCCTTGGAGAAGCCGCCGCCACAGGTGATCACCCGGAGTTCGGGAGAGCCCTTGGAGGCATAGACACGGTCCCCGGGAAAGTTGTTCTTCGCGAAGACCTCGACGCCGTAGATCTCGAACTCCGCGGTCTTTCCGTCCTGGCGCGCCACCTCGACGCGATTTCCCTTCTTCAGCGCCCCGAGCCCGTAGAACACGGCCGGTCCGAGGTGGTTGTCGACATGGCCGACCACGACCGCCGTCCCCTTCTCCCCGGGCGACACACCACCGGTGAACCAGCCCGCCAGATTCGGGTCCTCCGGCGGCGGGGCGGCCACCCAGCCGTCCGCGTCGAGACCGACCGCAATCACCGGCGCGTCCACCCGGATCGCGGGAATCCGGACCCGGTCGGGCACGCCGTACGGGAGCGCGGCCGGTGCCCCACCGAGGACGTCCTGGGTGCTGCGGCTGTCCGCGGCCGCGGCCGCGGCGGGCTGCGGCGGGCCGATGTCGAATTCCCCCGAACCATTCCGGATGAGCGCGAGACCGGTCAGCAGAACGAGCGCTATCACACCCCAGGGGGCACGCTTCTTCGGCCGATCCTCCCCTTCCGTCACCTCGAACAGTTCGTACCCAGACATGCGGCATCCCCTTTCGACACGGCCGTCGCCGTGTCCCTCAGCGCATACCAGAACGCTAAGTCCCGCATCGGGAACCGGCGACGGCTCGAGCGCGAACGGGTGGCCCCCGCGCCTTTCGGTGCGCCATCCGAGTCGCCGCCGAAACTAATTTTCTGACGGTCCGTGACCTGCGGCGATATCCCTTTGCATGCTTTTTGCCCGGCGTGTCCTCTCACCAGGACGGACCATTCCCGACATGCGGGCCCGTGCAGGGCATCTGAGGGTCGTTCCGGGAGGCGTTCTCTCGCCGACAGACCGGGGACGGGCCCCGGGGCGCCTTTCGCGGAGGAACTCATGCGCACCACTCGTCTTCTGACGGCCTCGGCGGTCTCGGCCGCCGCGGTCGCCGCTCTCGGCCTCGCCGCCCCCGTGGCCGCGGCACGCGACGGAATGAACGTCAACCCGAGCAACATCGTCGTCCTGCCCCAGGTGATCGCCCGGGGCGGCCAGATCACCGTCACCGTCGACGGCTGCCCGGCCGGCGGCACCATGACCTCGGACGCCTTCGGCACCGCCACCCTGACCTCGCTCAACGGCGCCAACCAGACCGCCAGGGGCACCGCCACCATCAGCGGCAACGCCCGGCCCGGCACCTACGACATCACCGTCACCTGCTCCGGCCGCAGCCTGACCAGCCCCCGCGCCTTCACCGTCCTCGGCGGGGTCCGCGGCGGCCTCGGCGGTGGCAGCTCCATCGGCGCCACGCCGACCGACCTCGCCATCGGCGGCGGGCTGGTGGCCGCGGCCGTGGCCGGCGGCGGCGTGTTCTGGATGCGCCGGCGTGCCGAACGCCGTATCTGAACACACCTCACCCCGGTGAGGACGCCGACGGCCGACGTCCTCATCGGGGTGGCGCCAACGGGACGGTCCGTCAGCCCCCGACGTTCGGGAAGAGGTGCAGGAAGGGTTCGGCGGACGCGGCGATGCCCCGGCTGTAGGGCGCGTCGAAGTCCCAGATGAGGAACAGCAGGAAGGCGATCAAGGCCGAGAACATCCCGGCCAGGACCAGTTCGCGGGGTGTTCGCCGGATCTGCAGCGCGAAGACCATGCCGATGGTGATGACACCGCCGGCGAGCAGCCCGAACCACACCACCCCCGGCATGGTCGCCCCGGTCGACCCGGCCCGGGCGTTGCGCGCCTCGTCCGCGGCGGCCATCTGGTCCAGCAGCGGCTGGTAGGCCTGTGCCTGGAAGTCGTTCTCCGGCTTGTAGTCGGTGATGTCGACCCGGACGCGCTGGAGGAGTTCGTCCCCGTGCGTCGTCAACTCGCCCTTGTCGGCCATCGACTTCCACTCGGTGGTGACGACGTGTCCGACATAGGCGTTGACATCGTCCCGAACACGGTCACGGACGGCGGGCGGGTACACCCGCACCCGCTCCGAGATCTCGTGCAGAGCCTGGGCCTCGGCCTGGACGTGGTCCTCGGCGCTGCCCCGGGCGTCCCAGACACCGGCGATGGCCAGGCCCAGCACGATCGCGTACACCACGCCGATCCACATCGTCATGTACTCGATGACGTCCGGGGTCTCGGAGGGGTCCTCGTCCTCGGCAGCGGCGCGGTCCCGTACGAAGGTCACGACGATCACCACCGCGCAGGCGGCGAGCATCGCGAGGGTGAGAACAAGCCATTCGGGCAAGAGATGCCTCCAGGATCGCCGTCACTAGCGCGGCCGCAGCGCGGCGACGGCGGCCAGCGCGGGCACGGTGATGAGCAGGACGTAGGTGACCGGCGGCGTACGGCTGCCGGACCGCCGCCGGGGCGGCGGCGCGTGGTAGGCCGGGTAGCTGACGGGGGTCGCCGAGGGACGCGGCGTGGGCCTGGGCGGCGTACGGGACGGCGTCGGCTCGGGAGTGGGCGTGGGCTCGGGCGGCGGTGGCGGGGCCGGCCGGGCGAGCGGCGGCGCGGGTGTGGGCCGCGCCGGCGGTGTGGGGCTCGGCCTCGGGGGCGGCGGGGGTGCCGGCGGCGTCGGTTTCGGGGTGGGCTCGGGTGTCGGTCTCGGGGTGGGCGTGGGCTTGGGCTTGGGTTCCGGCTTCGGGGGCGGAGACGGCGGTGGAGGGGGTGGCGGCGTCGGCACCGGGCACACCGTGGGCATCTGCGGCGTCGACGCCGTGGGAAGGCCGTGGCCGCCCGCCACCGCCACCGCGGTGATGCCGCCCGGGCCCGTCGAGGCGTACGCGCAGGCGTCGGCCGCGGCCACCCCGGCCGGCGCGGCCGCGAGGATCCAGGCCGCGGTCACCAGGGGCAACACCTTGGTGACGAGGGCGGATCGGGTCGGTTCGGGTCCATGCACGACGCAGATCATGCGGCCTGCCGCCGCGGCCCACGCCGATGAGCCGCGGGATTGCCCCGAACGGGGGACGTGCGCGGCAGGAGGTTTGGCGGCCGGGTGTTCGCACCTCCACTCCGGGCGGGTCCGTACGACTCCGTCGGGCATCGCCCTACCACCGCGCCGCGTGGCTCGACGAGGGCCCCTTCACAAGTGTCCGAAAGTTTTTTGTGCCGCGTTTGAACACAACGGCCGTCGCCGTGCGTACCCAGTGCCGTGCGGCGGCGCAGCAGGGCGCTGCAACATCTCAGGACTATGCGGGAGTTGTTTACGATGAAGACCTCCTGGCGGAGCGCCTCACTCGTGGCGAGCGCTGTGGCCGTGCTGACGCTGACGACGGCGTGCGGTCAGGAAAGCGGCACCTCGGCGTCGAGCCAGAACGTCGGTGCCACGGCCGCGGCCGGCACCGTCGGCGGTGTCGGCAGCGGCACCGGCTACACCAGTGGTGGCGTCGGTGCCGGAACGGGCAGCAGTGCCAGCCCGTCCGGCGCCGCGGGCAGTGGCGCCTCGACGCAGACTGCGGGCGAGCTGGCCATTTCCACCAACACGGAACTCGGCAAGATCCTCACCGACTCGAACGGCAAGACGCTCTACCGCTTCGACGCGGACACCGCCGAGCCGCCCAAGTCGAACTGCGACGGCGACTGCGCGACCACCTGGCCGCCGGTCTCCGCCGACGACGTCAGCGCCGGTGACGGCATCGACAAGTCGCTGCTCGGCGAGGTGACCCGCTCCGACGGCACCAAGCAGCTCACCGTGGACGGCTGGCCGGCGTACTACTACGCCAAGGACGCCAGTGCCGGCGACACCAGCGGCCAGGGCGTGGGCAACAAGTGGTTCGCACTGGCCCCCGACGGCAAGAAGGCCAAGGCGGAGTCCGACCTGCCGGGTCTGTCCGTCCGCAAGGACCCCAACCTCGGCAACATCGTCGTCGACAAGAACGGCATGACGGTCTACCGCTTCCTGAAGGACGAGGCCTGGCCCAAGCCGGTCTCCGCCTGCGTCGGGGCGTGCCTGGAGAAGTGGCCGGCCGTCGGCCCCGTCGAGACCAACGACACCGAGGGCGTCGTGAAGAAGGGCCTGATGAGCTTCACCCGGCCCGACGGCGTCAAGCAGCAGACGGTCAACTGCTGGCCGATCTACACCTTCTCCGGTGACAAGGCCCCCGGTGACATCAACGGCCAGGGCGTCGGCGGCACCTGGTACGCCGTGGCCCCCGACGGAAAGCCGGTCGGCGCGCCCAAGCAGTAGGGATCCGCCTCCCCAGGGCTGGTCCCCGCAACTGCCCCGGCTCGTACGACCCTTGGTCCGCCCCCTTCGCGCCGCACGGAGGGGGCGGACCGCTGTGCTGTGCGTTCATCCTTCGTATGCGGTGGCTTTCGCCGCCCTTCAGGCCGCTCCGGGACCGTCCGGAATGCTTCGGGTACTTTTCGTAGGCCCTCCGGGGGCGTCGATCCGGCACGTGCCGCAGGCAGTGACCGGGAACGGACGGTCAATTTCCGTTTCCACTCGCCCCTTTGGCGGGCGATCAGTAGCCTCAGCTCGAACACCGGATCGCCTACGGCTTGGAGAGATAGATGGAGCGTCCCGCCTGGGCTCCCCGGAGCATCGACATCTCGGTGCCCAGCGTCTCGCGGATCTACGACTACTACCTGGGCGGTTCGCACAACTTCGAGGTCGACCGCGAAGCGGCCCGCAGGGCCATGGAGTTCGTCCCGGGGCTCCCCAAGATCATGCAGGCGAACCGGGCGTTCATGCGCCGGGCGGTGCGCTTCGCGGCGGGCGAGGGCGTCACCCAGTTCCTCGACGTCGGCTCCGGGATACCGACCTTCGGCAACGTCCACGAGGTCGCCCAGGCGGCGACCCCGGACGCCCGCGTCGTCTACGTCGACCACGACCCGGTGGCCGTCGCGCACAGCCAGGCCGTGCTGGCGGGCAACGAGCACGCCGACGTCGTGGCCGCCGATCTGCGCAAGCCGCAGGAGATCCTCGACAGCCCCCAGGTGCGGGCCCTGATCGACCTGGACCGCCCGGTGGCGCTGCTGCTTGTTGCCATACTGCACTTCGTGGAGGACACGGACGACCCGTACGCGGCGGTGGCCGAGCTGACCCGGGCACTGGCACCCGGCAGTCTGCTCGTCCTCACCCACACCTCGTACGAGGGCGTCCCGCTGCCTCCGGAGCGGGTCGCGGGCGCGGTGGACGTGTACAAGGACATCCGCAACCCGCTGATCATGCGCTCGCGGGACGAGATCGCACGGTTCTTCGAAGGGTACGACATGGTGGAACCGGGACTGGTGCCGATGCCGCGGTGGCGGCCGGACACGGCACCGGAGGACGAGGATCCCTATGCCTTCACCGGGTTCGCCGGCGTGGGGCGTGCGGCGTGACCGCCGAGCCGGACGGGCCGGAGGACAGACTGCGCCGGTTCGCGACGATCTGGAGCCGGACCGTGTTCCCGGTGACCTCGACGTCGCTGACCCGTCCCGAGTTCGAGGAGCAGATCCTGCCCTCGGCCCGGCGGTTGCGTGAGGCGCTGCTGGCGAGGACCTTCGACGCCGACGCGGGCCGGGCGGTCGGCGCGGCCCTCGTGGAGGCGCACTGCACCGACCCGGAGGCCCTCAGCCGGGCCCTCGACTGCGTCGACGCCTACCTGGTGCTCTACTGCGGCGAGGACGGCCCCCAGGAGGACCTGCGCGCCCGCGCCTCCCGGCTCCAGCACGCCATCGCCGCCGGCTACGCGCACGCCCTGCGCGAGCGCACCCTCGCCGAGCAGGAGGCCATCGCCCAGGCCGCGTTGCGGGCGCAGGGCGTGGTGGCGCAGGCGCTGCACGCGAGCGAGGCCCGCTTCCGCGCGGTCTTCGAAGGCGCCGCGATAGGAATCGGCATGGCCGACCTTGATGGCAACATCCTCCAGGTCAACGGCGCGCTGCTGCGCATGTTCGGCGTCTCCGAGCAGACCATGCACGGCCGCAACGTCGTGGACTGGACCCACCCGGAGGACGCCCCGCAGACCTGGAAGCTGTACGAGGAGCTGGTCCGCGGCGAGCGCGAGCACTACCACCTGGAGAAGGCGTTCTACCGCCCCGACGGAACCGTCCTGTGGACGAACCTGACGGTCTCCCTGCTGCGCGACGCCGACGGCGAACCGCAGTACCAGCTTGCTCTGATGGAGGACACCACCGAGCGCCGGCTGCTCAACCTGCGGCTGCGCTACGAGGCCACCCACGACGCGCTCACCGGCCTGCCCAACCGCACCCTGTTCTTCGAACGGCTGGAAAAGGTGCTGGGCGCGGGCAAGGACCGGCGCTTCGGCCTGTGCTACCTCGACCTGGACGGCTTCAAGACCATCAACGACAGCCTCGGCCACGCGGCCGGCGACCGGCTGCTCGTGGAGGTCGCCGACCGGCTGCAGTCCTGCGCGACCGCGCCCGGCGAGATGGTGGCCCGCCTCGGCGGCGACGAGTTCGTGGCGCTCACCACCAACACCGAGACCCGCCGCGAGGTCGACGAACTCGCCGCGCGCATCCAGAACGCGCTGCTCGCGCCGGTGCGCATCGACGGCCGTGAGCTGACCGTGCGCGGCAGCATCGGCATCGTGGAGGGGCCGGCGGGGGAGCGCAGCGCGGCGGAGGTGCTGCGCAGCGCCGACATCACCATGTACCGGGCCAAGTCGGCGGGCGGCAACCGCTTCGAGCTCGCCGATCCCGAGGCCGACGCCCGCGCGATCACCCGCCACGGGCTGACCACGGCCCTCCCGGCGGCCCTGGAGCGGGGCGAGTTCTTCATCGAGTACCAGCCGCTGGTCCGGCTCGGCGACGGCAGCGTGCGCGGCGCGGAGGCACTCGTCCGCTGGCTGCATCCGCAGCACGGGGTCCTCGGACCCGACCGGTTCATCCCGCTCGCCGAACACACCGGGCTGATCGTGCCACTGGGCCGCTGGGTCCTCGAACAGTCGGTGCGCCAGGCCCGCGAGTGGCGGGAACGCGCCGGGGACACCGACCTGCTCGGCCCGCTCCGGGTCAACGTCAACCTCTCGCCGTGCCAGCTCACGCACCCCGGTCTGGTCCAGGAGACGGTCGACATCCTGGAACGCACGGGTGTCGAGCCGCAGGCACTCTGTCTGGAGGTGACGGAGTCGGCCCTGATCGGCGCCGACGACGACCTGCTCAAACCGCTGCGCCGGCTCGCCGAGATGGGTGTCGACATCGCCCTGGACGACTTCGGCACCGGCTATTCCAACCTCGCCAACCTGCGCCGCCTCCCGGTGAGCGTCCTGAAGCTGGACCGCTCCTTCACCCAGGGCATGCAGCAGTTCCCGGCGGACCCCGTCGACCTGAAGATCGTCGAGGGGATCGTCTCCCTGGCCCACAGCCTGGACCTCGCGGTGACGGTGGAGGGCGTGGAGACCGGCGCCCAGGCCGAACAACTCCGCATACTCGGCTGCGACACCGCCCAGGGCTGGTACTACGCCCGCCCGGGTCCGCCGGAACGCCTGCACGAACTGGCGCTGGTGGACGCGACGGGGTGACGGCACGACACGGCAGGCGGCGCCCCTGACCGGCGCCGCCTGCGCCGCCGGTCCGGAAAACCGCCCGCCGGCCGCGGGCCCAGCCCTTAGGGTGCCGTGTCATGCGACTGACGGTTCTCGGCGGCTGCGGGGCGTGGCCGACGGCGGTCCAGGCCTGCAGCGGCTATCTCGTCGAGCAGGGCGGGTTCCGGCTGCTCGTCGACCCCGGATACGCCACCCTGCCCCGCCTGCTGCTGCACGGCACGGTCGACGCCGTCGACGCCGTGCTGATCAGTCACGGGCACCCGGACCACTGCGCCGACCTCAGCCCCTTGCTCCGGGCCCGCGGGCTGAGCGACGACCCGCCGCCGGCGCTGCCCGTCTTCGCCCCGCGCGGCGCGCTCGACGCCGTCCTGGCGCTCGACAAGCCGGCCATGCTCGCCGACGCCTACCGACTCCACGAGTTCGATCCGGGCGACCGGTTCGACGTCGGACCGTTCTCCACCGACACCTGGCTCCTGCCGCACTTCGTGCCGAACGCGGGTCTCCGGCTCTCCACGCCCGGGGCCACGCTCGCCTACACCGGCGACACCGGTCCCAGCCCCGACATACCGAGGCTCGCGCGGGACGCCGACCTGTTCCTGTCGGAGGCCACGTACGTCCACCGGGTGCCGACCGCCGACGCGGCCTCTCTGCTGACGGCACGACTGGCCGGCGAGTACGCCCGGCAGGCGGGCGCCGCCCGCCTCATGCTCACCCACCTCTGGCCGGGCACGGACCCCGACCTGGCCCGGGAGGCGGCCGCGGACGTCTTCACATCGCCCGTCGCGGTCGCCGCTCCGGACCTGGTCGCCGAGGTCGGTGACGGCACGTGGACCGTCGACACCGAGGCCACCCCGTGAGGCGCCCGGCCCGCCCCGGTCAGCCCGCCGCGCGTTCTCCGAGCTCGTCCGCCACCGCCACCGCCGCCCGGACGAACGCCGCCGTCGCCCTCGAACGGGACTGCTGCGGCCAGGCGACGGCCAGCACGGCGGGGGGTGCGTCCGGGACGGGGCGGTAGACGACGCCCGGCCGGGGGTAGCGAGCGGCGACGGACACGGGCAGCAGGGGGACGGCCTCGCCCAGACCGACGAGCGTGAGCAGCTGGGCGAGGTCGTTGCCCTTGCCACGGACGTCGTCGATGTACCGGTAGGCCTCGTCGGGGCGCAGCCCGAGGTCGGCGAGGCACAGCCCGGTCCGGGCGGCGAGCGGATGGCTCGCGGCGAGGGCGGCGACGCGCGGTTCGACGGCCAGGCTCTCCGCGTCGAGGCCGGTGCGGTCGTACGGCTCGTAGACCAGGCCGACATCGGCCTCGCCCCGGCGCAGCAGCCGGGACTGCTCGTGCCACGCGCACAACCGGACGGAGACGGGCACCGAGGCGGGGTCTGCGGCGTACCGCGCGAGGATCGTCTCCAGCAGTCCCGCGTCCCCGTCGGCCTTCACCGCCAGCGACAGCTTCGGCTCGCGGGAGGCCGCCCGCCGCGCCCGCTGCCCGGCGGCGTCCAGCGCCTCCAGCGCGAACCGGGCCTCCGGCAGCAGTACTTCTCCCGCCGGTGTCAGCGCCACGCTGTGGGTGGTCCGCTCGAAGAGCGCGGCTCCGAGGTCCGCCTCCAGCCGGTGGATCGCCCGCGAGAGCGGCGGCGGCGAGATACCCAGCCGCTCGGCGGCCCGGGCGAAGTTCAGCTCCTCGGCGACGGCGACGAAATAGCGCAGCGGACGGGATTCCATGGGCCTGCTCTCCGATCGGTATTGCCCTGAGGGTAACAACCGCGACCGAACCGGTCCTTCAGTTACCCGCCGCCGGGCGGCAGGCTCAAGGACATCCCAACCCAGCCTGTTCCAGGAGCAGTTCATGATTGTCGTCACCACACCCACCGGGCAGATCGGCCGCGAGGTCGTCGCCCGCCTCCTCGACGCCGGTGAGGGCTCCGCACCGGTCCGGGTGGTCGTCCGCGACCCGGCCGGACTCGCCCCCGCGGTCCGCGACCGCGTCGAGGTGGTCCAGGGGTCGCACGCC
Organism: Streptomyces sp. NPDC002588; assembly: GCF_040295925.1. Lineage (NCBI taxonomy): Bacteria > Bacillati > Actinomycetota > Actinomycetes > Kitasatosporales > Streptomycetaceae > Streptomyces > Streptomyces sp. NPDC002588. The sequence goes on along the minus strand of NZ_JBEOWF010000002.1, from coordinate 342,489 downwards.
GACCCCGCTGTACTGAAGGAGGCCTGTCAGGGCGCCGACCGCGTGTTCTGGCTGGTGCCGCCGACCCCCGCCGCCGAGAGCGTCGAGGGCAATTTCGCACACTTCACCGAGTCGCTGTGCCAGGTGATCGCGGCCCAGGGCGTCGAACGCGTCGTGTCCGTCTCGACCCTCGGCCGAGGCGTCGCCAAGAACGCCGGACTGATCTCCGCCTCGCTGGCCATGGACGAGACGATCGCCGCGACGGGCGTGCACTACCGGGCCGTGTGCCCGCCCTCCCTGATGGAGAACACGCTGCGGCACGTCGCCTCGATCCGCGACGAGGGGGTCTGGCCCGCCGTGTCCGCGGCGGACCGGGTGCTGCGCACCTGCGCCGTCCGGGACGTCGGCGCCACGGCGGCCCGGCTGCTCCTCGACGACTCCTGGACCGGGTACGCCGACGTACCGGTGGTGGGCCCCGACGCGCTGACCCCCGACGGCATGGCACAGGTCGTCTCGGAGGTGCTGGGCCGTCCCGTGCGGACACGGCAGATCACCAGCGCGGACCAGAAGGCGACGCTGCTGCGCTTCGGCGCCAGTGAGTCGTGGGCGCAGAGCGTGGCCGACATGATGGACGCCCAGAACGCCCAGGGCTTCTACGGCGCCGCCCAGCCCAGCACCCCCGACACCGCGCCCACGAGCTTCCGTCAGTGGTGCGAGGAGGTCCTCAGGCCGGCCGCGCAGAGCTGACCGCTCAGCTCTCCAGCAGCATCCGCTGAAGTTCCCGCGCCGCCCGCGGCGGAGCCACGTCGCTGCGGTGCGCGAGGGCGATCGCCCGGTGCAGGCCGGGCCGGGCGATCGGGGTGACCCGCAGCCCGCGTCCGGACCGGGCGGCCACCATGCGCGGCACGACGGCCATCCCCAGCCCGGCCCGGACGAAGCCGAGCACCGCGTCCATCTCGCCGCCCTCGACCGCGAACTCCGGCTCGAACCCCTCCGCCCGGCAGGCGGCCACGGTCAGTTCCCGCAGGTCGTAGCCGTGCCGGAACATCACGAGCCGTTCGCCCTCCAGGTCGGCGATCCGCACGGTCCGCCGTCCCCCGCCGGGCTTGGGCGCCTCGGGGGAGGAGACCACGACCAGGTCCTCGCGCAGCAGCTCCACCGTGGTCAGCGCGGGGGAGGGGGTCGGCAGCGGCATGACCACCAGGGCGAGGTCCAGGGCGCCGCGGGCGAGCTGCCGTACGAGATCGTGCGAGCCGCCCTCCTCGATCAGCAGCCGGATGCCCGGGTAGCGGTCGTGGAAGGCGCGCAGCACATCCGGCAGCAGACCGGTGCACAGACTCGGGGTGGCCCCCAGCCGCACCCGCCCGCTGCGCAGCTGTACCAGCTCCTGCACCTCGTACCTGGCGGTCTCGGTGTCCGCGAGGATCCGGCGGGCCAGCGGCAGCAGCGCCTCGCCCGCGTCGGTGAGCGTGATGTTGCCGCGCGCCCGCTGGAACAGATCCGCCCCGAGCTCCCGCTCCAGCGCCCTGATCTGCTGCGACAGCGACGGCTGGGCGACATGCACCAGCTCGGCGGCCCGGGTGAAGTGGCGGGTCTCGGCCACCGCCACGAAGTAGTGGAGCTGCTGGAACTGCACCCCAGCAGGATAGCCCCTGCCTATCGGAACAAGCCGTTTCATGTCTTGGACCGATGGGGCCGAACGGCCCTAGCGTCTTGGGACATGGCTCTGGCAACGCGGACGGACCGACGGCCGTCCATGGCGCGCACCGTGTGGGACTCCTCCGTCGGCAAGAAGACGGTGATGGCGGTCAGCGGTCTGATCATGCTGCTGTATCTGGTCGCCCACATGATCGGAAACCTGAAGATCTTCTTCGGCCCCGGGGAGTTCAACCACTACGCGCACTGGCTGCGCACCATGGGCGAGCCGTTCATGCACTACGAGTGGACGCTCTGGCTGATCCGCGTGGTCCTGGTCGTGGCCGTGGTCGCCCACGCCACCTCCGCGTACCAGCTCAGCCGCCGCGACATCAAGGCGCGGCCCAGCAAGTACGTGCACAGGAAGCCCCGGGCGAGCTACGCCACGCGCACCATGCGCTGGGGCGGGATCATCCTCGGCCTGTTCATCGTCTGGCACCTCCTCGACCTGACGACCGGCACCGTGCACAGCGGCGGCTTCCAGGAGGGACACCCGTACCAGAACGTCGTGGACACCTTCTCCACCTGGTACGGCAACGTGATCTACATCGTCGCGATGCTCGCCCTCGGCCTGCACGTGCGGCACGGCTTCTGGTCCGCCGCCCAGTCCCTCGGCGTCGGCAGCCGCACCCGCGACCGCGTCCTGAAGACCACGGCGAACGTCCTCGCGCTGCTGCTCACGGCCGGCTTCATCGCCGTACCCGTGGGCGTCATGACCGGAGTGGTGAGCTGAAGATGACCTACACCGACTACACGACCGGCGCACCCGTCGCCGACGCCAAGGCCCCCACGGGACCCGTCGCCGAGCGCTGGGACAAGCGCCGTTTCGAGGCCAGGCTGGTCAACCCGGCCAACCGGCGCAAGCACACCGTCATCGTCGTCGGCACCGGCCTCGCCGGCGGCTCGGCAGGCGCCACGCTCGCCGAACAGGGCTACCACGTCGTCCAGTTCTGCTACCAGGACTCCCCGCGCCGCGCCCACTCGATCGCCGCACAGGGCGGCATCAACGCGGCGAAGAACTACCGCAACGACGGCGACTCCGTCCACCGGCTGTTCTACGACACCGTCAAGGGCGGCGACTTCCGGGCGCGCGAGTCCAACGTCCACCGGCTCGCGCAGATCTCCGTCGAGATCATCGACCAGTGCGTGGCGCAGGGTGTGCCGTTCGCCCGCGAGTACGGCGGCCTCCTCGACACCCGTTCCTTCGGCGGCGTCCAGGTGTCCCGGACCTTCTACGCCCGCGGCCAGACGGGCCAGCAGCTCCTGCTGGGCGCCTACCAGGCCCTGAGCAGGCAGATCGCCGCCGGGAACATCGAGATGCACCCGCGCACCGAGATGCTCGACCTGATCGTCGTCGACGGCCGGGCACGCGGCATCGTCGCCCGGGACCTGATCACGGGGAAGATCGACACGTACTTCGCGGACGCCGTCGTACTCGCCAGCGGCGGCTACGGCAACGTCTTCTACCTGTCGACGAACGCCATGAACTCCAACGCGACCGCGATCTGGCGGGCGCACCGGCGCGGCGCGTACTTCGCCAACCCCTGCTTCACGCAGATCCACCCGACCTGCATCCCGCGCACCGGCGACCACCAGTCGAAGCTGACCCTGATGAGCGAGTCGCTGCGCAACGACGGCCGGATCTGGGTGCCGAAGGCGAAGGGCGACACCCGGCCCGCGAACAAGATCCCCGAGGACGAGCGCGACTACTACCTGGAGCGCATCTACCCCTCCTTCGGCAACCTGGTCCCGCGCGACATCGCCTCCCGCGCCGCGAAGAACGTCTGCGACGAGGGCAGGGGCGTCGGCCCCGGCGGACAGGGCGTCTACCTGGACTTCGCCGACGCCGTCCGGCGCATGGGCCGCAAGGCCGTCGAGGCCAGGTACGGCAACCTCTTCGACATGTACCAGCGGATCACCGACGAGGATCCGTACGAGGTGCCGATGCGGATCTACCCGGCCGTGCACTACACGATGGGCGGACTGTGGGTCGACTACGACCTCCAGACCACGGTCCCCGGCCTGTTCGCGATCGGCGAGGCCAACTTCTCCGACCACGGCGCGAACCGACTCGGCGCCTCCGCGCTGATGCAGGGCCTGGCCGACGGCTACTTCGTCCTCCCGGCGACCATCAACGACTACCTCGCCCGCAACCCGCACCAGGACGCGGTGACCGACGAACACCCCGTCGTCCAGGAGACGCTGGCCGAGACCCAGGACCGGCTGAACCTGCTGCTGTCCGTCGACGGCGACCGTACCCCCGACTCCTTCCACCGCGAGGTCGGCGAGCTGATGTGGGAGTTCTGCGGCATGGCCCGCACGGACGCCGGACTGCGCAAGGCACTTGAGCGCATCCCGCAGATCCGGGAGGAGTTCTGGCGGCGGATCAAGGTCCCGGGGACGGGCGAGGAGTTCAACCAGTCCCTGGAGAAGGCCAACCGGATCGTCGACTACCTGGAACTCGCCGAGCTGATGTGCCTCGACGCACTGCACCGCGCCGAGTCCTGCGGCGGCCACTTCCGGGAGGAGTCCCAGACCCCGGACGGCGAGGCGGCCCGCAGGGACGAGGAGTTCGCCTACGCGGCGGCCTGGGAGTTCACCGGGACCGGCGAGGCCCCCACCCTGCACAAGGAAGACCTGGTCTTCGAGTACGTCCACCCCACCCAGCGGAGCTACGCATGAAGCTCACCCTGCGCGTCTGGCGGCAGCGTGCCGCGGACGCCGACGGCGCCATGTCCACGTACGAGGTGGACGGCATCTCGCCCGACATGTCCTTCCTGGAGATGCTCGACACCCTCAACGAGGAGCTCATCCTCAAGGGCGAGGACCCCGTCGCCTTCGACCACGACTGCCGCGAGGGCATCTGCGGCGCGTGCAGCCTGATGATCAACGGCGACGCGCACGGACCCGAACGCACCACCACCTGCCAGCTGCACATGCGGTCCTTCCGCGACGGCGACACCATCGACGTCGAGCCGTGGCGGGCCGCGGCCTTCCCGGTGGTCAAGGACCTGGTCGTGGACCGGTCGGCGTTCGACCGGATCATCCAGGCCGGCGGCTACATCACCGCCCCGACCGGCTCCGCCCCGGAGGCGCACGCCACACCGGTGCCCAAGCCGGACGCCGACTCCGCCTTCGAGCACGCCGAGTGCATCGGCTGCGGGGCCTGTGTGGCGGCCTGTCCCAACGGCGCGGCGATGCTGTTCACCTCGGCGAAGATCAACCACCTGAACGTCCTGCCGCAGGGCGCGCCCGAGCGCGAGACCCGCGTCCTGGACATGGTGGCGCGGATGGACGAGGAGGGCTTCGGCGGCTGCACGCTGACGGGGGAGTGCGCGACGGCCTGCCCGAAGGGCATCCCGCTCGTGTCGATCACCGGCATGAACAAGGAGTGGCTGCGGGCGACGCGCAAGGTGAAGCGGTAACACCTGGCGTTGGCCGGGAAGTTCCGAAGCGCCTGGCATTCAGCATTCCCACATCCGCACTCTCGGCACCGGTCACGTACACGCCAACCGCGGTCGGCAGAAACAGGGGGAGCGCCACCGTCCCCGATGTGGCCCGTGCCCAGGAGTGAGCCATGACCGGCGTTTCCACGCTCGACCGTCCCCAGCAGTCCACGGCACCCGTCCGCTACACCGTCACCCTGGCCCGCGACGAGGACGACGTACGGGCCGCCCAGCGGCTGCGGCACGACGTGTTCGCCGGCGAGATGGGCGCCCTGTTGTCCTCCCCGCAGCCGGGCCTCGACGTCGACCCCTTCGACGCCCACTGCGACCACCTGCTCGTGCGCGACACGGAGACCGGCCAGGTCGTCGGCACGTACCGGCTGCTGCCGCCGGAGCGCGCCTCGGTCGCCGGACGCCTCTACTCGGAGGGCGAGTTCGACCTGACCCCGCTCGACACGATCCGCCCAGGCCTGGTCGAGGTCGGCCGCTCCTGTGTGCACCCCGACCACCGCGACGGCACGGTCATCGGCCTGATCTGGGCCGGCATCGCCCGCTACATGGTGGACCGCGGCCACGAGTGGCTGGCCGGCTGCTGCTCGATCCCGCTCGCCGACGGCGGCGCCCTCGCCACCGGCACCTGGGACCGGGTCCGCGAGAAGCACCTGGCGCCCGAGGAGTTCCGGGTACGCCCGCTCCTGCCGTGGACGCCGAACGAGACGGCTCCGGCCGCCCGCACCGAACTGCCCGCCCTGTTGCGCGGGTACGTCCGGCTGGGTGCCTGGGTGTGCGGCGAGCCCGCGCACGACCCCGACTTCGGGGTCGCCGACCTGTACGTGCTGCTGTCGATGCGCCGGGTCAACGCGCGCTACCTGCGGCACTTCCTCTCCCTCGTCCCGGCCTCATGAGCGTCTGGCTGCCCGGCGCACCCTGCACCCCGGTGGCGTGCGTGGAGAGCACCGCGTCCCGGACCGTCCTGCCGTGGGCCGTGCTGCGGCTGGTCACGGTGGTCGTGCTGGTGCTCGCCGGCGTCGTCGCGTCCCCCGTCGGCCCCTGGATCCCGGCGGGCGTGATACGCGTGTGGAGCCGCGCCGTCGTGCGGGCCTCCGGGGTCCGGATCCGGGCGACAGGCGGGCCCGCGCCCGCCACCGGCGGACTGCTCCTGGTCGCCAACCACATCTCGTGGCTGGACATACCGCTGCTGGCCGGTGTCCGCCCGGCCAGGACGATCGCCAAGAAGGAGATCCGGGACTGGCCGGTGGCGGGCGCGCTGGCCGCGAACGGCTGTCTGTTCATCGAAAGGGACCGCCTGCGCGCCCTGCCCGGCACGGTCGCCCGGATCGCCGACGTGCTGCGCCGCGGGAAGGCGGTCGCGGTGTTCCCGGAGGGCAGCACCTGGTGCGGGCGCGCGCAGGGGCCCTTCCGGCGCGCGGTGTTCCAGGCGGCGCTGGACGCCGGGGCCCGCGTCCAGCCCGTCCGCATCCGCTACCGGGACGCCGCCGGGGCGGCCAGCACCGCACCCGCGTACGTCGGCGACGACTCCCTGCTCACCTCGCTCTGGCGGGTGTGCTCGGCGCGCGGACTGGTCGCGGAGGTCGAGGTGCTGCCGGTGATCGAGCCGGGCACGCACCCTGACCGGAGGCTGCTCGCGGCCGCGGCCGGAGCGCGGGTGATGTCCGGGACGCCGTACGGGCACCCTCGTGCGTCGCACGAATTCCCGGCAAGCAGGGGGTCTTCGGACGTGCGGGATGGGATCATGGCGCGCGTCCCGACCACCTGAGGGGAGCGCACGTGAGCACAGGGCCGGCCGGCAGCACCGTCCTGGTGACGGGAGGCAGCGGTTTCGTCGCCGCGCACCTGGTACAGCAGCTCCTGGAGCGCGGCCACCGGGTGCGCACGACCGTGCGCTCCACGGCGAACACGGCGAAGCTCGCCCCCCTGCACGCCCTCCGGGACGCCCACCCGGGCCGCCTCGGCCTCTTCGAGGCGGATCTGCTGAAGGACGGCTCCTTCGACGAGGCGATGAAGGGTTGCACGGTCGTCTTCCACGTGGCCTCGCCCTTCCTGATGCCGGAGAAGATCAAGGACGGCCTGCGGGACGTGGTGGAACCGGCCCTCGAGGGCACCAGGAACGTCCTGGCGTCCGTCGACCGCACGGAGACCGTCGAACGGGTCGTCCTCACCTCCACGGTGGGCGCGATCTTCGGCGACTACGCGGACGTCGACGCCATGGACGGCCGCATCCTCTCGGAGCGGTACTTCAACACCACCAGCACGGTGGAGAACAACCCGTACCACTACGCCAAGACGGTCGCCGAGAAGGCCGCGTGGGACGCGGAGGCCGCGCAGAGCCGCTGGCGGATGGTCGTCCTCAACCCCGGCCTGATCCTCGGCCCCTCCCTCACCCCGGCCTCCGACTCGGGCAGCCTGTTCCTGCTGGACGAGCTGTTCAAGGGCTACTTCTTCTACGGCGCCCCGGACTTCAGCTTCACCACGGTCGACGTCCGCGACGTGGCCGCCGCCCACATAGCGGCGGCGCAGCACCCGGACGCCCACGGCCGGTACATCCTCGCGGCCGAGGAGATGACCTCCTTCCACCAGATGGCCCGCATCCTGCGGAGGCACCACCCGCGGAGCCTGCGCCTGCCCCGGACGGCCCTCCCGCACTGGCCCGTCCGCATCCTCGGCCCCGCCTTCGGCCTCACCCAGGACTACATCCGGGCCCACCTCGGCATCCGCTTCCGCGTCGACAACCGCAGAAGCACCGACGAACTGGGCCTGACCTACCGTCCGATCGAGGAGACCCTGGTGGACCACTACGGGTCCTGGCGTGAGCAGCGGATTCAGGCCCGGACGACCCGGGCCAGCCGCCGGTAGGAGTCCAGCAGCGCCGCACGGTCGTACGTGCTGGTGGTGACGAGGACCTCCTGTGCCCCGGTGTCCTTCAGCAGCAGCTCCAGCTCGCCGGCCACCTGCTCCTCGGTGCCCGCGATGTGCCCGGTCAGACCGGCCTCGTAGAAGCCGCGCTCCTTCGCGGTCATCGTGCGGGTCTCCACCTGCCCGGCGGGCGGCAGCGGCGGGAACGTGCCATGGGTGCGGGAGTACGCCATCGACCAGGCCTCCGGCAGCAGGAGCCGGCGGGCCTCCTCGGCGGTCGCGGCCACGGCGACCGTGCCGGAGACCACGACGTACGGTTCGGGCGCCCAGGGGGAGGGGCGGAAGCGGGTGCGGTACCGGTCGATGCCGCGCCGCATCCGCTCCCGGTCGCGCAGGTCGCCGATGACCATCGGCAGGCCCGCGCGGGCCGCGGTCTCCGCGCCCTCGCCCATGGCCAGCACGAACGGCGGCACGGTCAGGCCCTGCGCCGGGTAGGCGTGCACCCGGGTCGGCGAGGTGCCCCGGAACCAGCCGAGCAGTTCCGCCAGCTGGGCCGTGAAGTCGTCGGCGTCGGCGTCGTCCTTGTCCCGGCCGAGCGCCCGGCGCACCCCGTCGGTGAAGCCCACCGAGCGGCCCAGACCCATGTCGATCCGGCCCGGGAAGAGCGACTCCAGCACACCGAACTGCTCGGCCACGACCAGCGGCCGGTGGTTGGGCAGCATGACCCCGCCGGTGCCGACCCGGATCGTGCGCGTCGCCCCGGCCACGGCGGCCGCGAGGACGGTGGGCGCCGAACCCGCCACCCCCGGCACCCCGTGGTGCTCCGAGACCCAGAACCGGTGGAAGCCGAGCCGCTCCGCCTCCCGCGCCAGCGCCACGGTGTCCCGCAGCGCCTCCGCGCCGGTGCGGCCCTCACGGATGCGCGAGCGGTCGAGGACGGAGAAACGGGCCGAGGCGATCACGGAGGTCATACAGGGTTCAACACCTGTGCCCCGCCGGGATTCCCCACCAGCTCCGGAGTGAGGCGGGTGACCGACAGCGGCAGGCGGCCGCTCGCCGTGTTCGACCGTGACCGGGAGGTGCGGGTGCTGGTCGACGACGACGCGCTGGTGTGCGTGGACGCCGAACGGGCCGGGTTCGCCGTCGTCCTGGCGCGCCGGACGGAGCCGTCCGCCGAACTGCGCGCGGCGCAGGAGCGGGAGGGCCGTACCTGAGGGCCCGGGTCAGTCCGACTCGTCGAGGCGGAAGCCGACCTTCAGGCCCACCTGCCAGTGCGCGATGTCGCCGTCCTCGATCTGCCCGCGCACCTGGGTCACCTCGAACCAGTCCAGGTTGCGCAGTGTCTGCGAGGCGCGGGCGATGCCGTTGCGGACGGCCTGGTCGACGCCCTCGGGCGAGGTGCCGACGATCTCCGTGACCCGGTAGGTGTGGTTCGACATCGGATGCTCCTCTCGCGTGCGTCACTCCACCGTGCCCCAAGCCGCGGCACACCGCCATGCCACACACTCGGCAAGAAAAAGCCTATTTTCTACCCATGTGGTGATATAAGGATCATGTTGGAAATATGAGCTTCGACTGGGTGTTCGAGGTAGACCATGCGGCGGTTCAGAATCGCGATGTCCCGACAGGCGCCGGTTCCCATGGCGCGTCACCCCATCCACCGTGAGGAGACACGGGCCCTGTGGTACCGCCCCTTCTCGGTCGGCGTGGACCTGCTCGCCGCCGCCCTGCCGGTCGCGGCGACCATCGTGGAGGTCCGTGAACCCCACCCCTTGCGGCTGGCCGCCGCCGCGGCCCTGCTCTGGCCGCTGATCGGCGTGGCCAGCAAGCGCTACACGCTCCTGGCCTGGGGCGACGGCGGCGGTCTGCGGACCGTCGTCCGGGACTGGCTGGTCCTCGTCGGCGCCCTGGCCACCCTGCGGGTGGTCTGCGGCCTCGGCAGCGTGCCCGCCGAGGCCTTCACGGCCCTCATCCCCGCACTGGTGTGCACGGGCGTCTGCCAGAAGGTGATCCACCGTCACCTGGTGGCCGCCCGCCGCAACGCCCGCGCCCTGCGCCATGTCGTGGTCGTGGGCGAGGCCTCGACGCTCGACGCGGTGGTCGGGCAGCTCGCCCAGCGCACCGACCACGAGTACATCATCGTCGGCGCCTGCCCGGTCGGCGACGGAGAGATCGACTCCGGGGTGCCGGTGTGCGTACGGCTGCCGCTCGAGGCGCCCGAGACCCCCGAGACCGACGCCGGCCTCGTGCTCGGCGCGGTCGACGAACTCGGGGCCGACCTGGTGTTCGTGGCGCCCGGCCCGCACATGACCGGCGAACGGATGCGCCGGCTGTCCTGGGCGCTGTACGACCGGGGACGCTCCCTCATGGTGCTGCCCGGCATCACCGACGTGGCCCGCCGCCGGGTCCGGCTGACCTCGGCGGCCGGCCTCACCCTGCTGCACATCGCCCCGCCCCCGCAGCGCGGCGCGCACAGCCTCGCCAAGGGAGCCGTGGACCGGGTCGGCGCCCTGCTGCTGATCGTCCTGCTCTCGCCGCTGCTGCTCCTGCTGGCGCTGGCCGTCCGGCTCGGCTCACCGGGCCCGGTCCTCTACCGCCAGACCCGGGTCGGCCGGCACGGCATGCGGTTCGCCATGTGGAAGTTCCGCACGATGGTCGTCGACGCGGACCGGCTCAAGAGCGGCCTGGAGGCGGAGAACGAGAACGACGGGCACATGTTCAAGATGCGCCGGGACCCCAGGGTCACCTCCGTCGGACGCGTCCTGCGCCGCTACTCGCTGGACGAGCTGCCCCAGCTGTTCAACATCCTCTTCGGCCACATGTCGCTGGTGGGCCCGCGCCCGCCGCTGCCCGAGGAGGTCGTCAAGTACAACGGCATCGAGATGCGCCGGCTCCACGTCCGCCCGGGCCTGACCGGCCTGTGGCAGGTCAGCGGCCGCTCCGACCTGTCCTGGCGCGAGACGGTCGCGCTCGACCTGCGCTACGTCGACAACTGGTCGCTCTCCGGCGACGTCGACGTGATGGCCCGCACGGTCCGCGCGGTGCTGGACGGCCAGGGCGCCTACTGAGCCCCGGCCCGGCGGCCGCCGCCTACCGCCGGGCCACCGTCCGTCCCCCGTCCGGCATCCGCTGTCCGAGCCGCCGTCCGCCATCCGGGCGCGTCTGCCGTCAACACGCGGCCGGCGCGGGGGCTCCGCCCGCGGGGCCGTGAAGGATCGCGTCATGGTACAGACCACTTCCGCCGCGGGCCCGGCGCACCGGCCCGTCGTGGCGCGACACCTGCGCGGTTTCACCGGTGCCGGTTACGACAAGGGCCGCCCCCCGCTGACCCAGGCCGCCTGGTACGCCGTCCAGCATCTGCTGTTCACCCAGTGGTGGTTCCCGGCCCGCTGGCGGCCGCCCCTGCTGCGCGCCTTCGGCGCCCGGGTCGGCGAGCGGGTGCTGATCCGGCGCGGGGTGCGCGTCCACTGGCCGTGGAAACTGGACGTCGGCGACGACGTGTGGATCGGCGAGGACGTCTGGATCCTGAACCTCGAGCCGGTCGTCATCGGCCACGACTGCTGTGTCTCCCAGAGCGCCCTGCTGTGCACCGGAAGCCACCGCCGCCGCTCCGTCACCTTCGAGTTCGACAACGGCCCCATCCGGCTGGAGCCGGGCAGCTGGGTCGCGGCCCGCGCCGTGGTGCTGCGCGGGGTCACCGTCGGCCGGGGCGCGGTGGTGGGCGCGGGCGCCGTCGCCCACCAGGACCTGCCGGAGGACTCCGTACTGACCACGGGAGGCGCCGCATGAGGCTGGTCCACGTGGTCACGCTGGTCAGCGACGACGGGGCGTTCGGCGGTCCCACCAGCGTGGCGGCCGCGCAGCTCGAGGAGTGCGCCGCCCGCGGCCACGACGTGACGCTGGTGTCGCTGTGGCGCGGCGCCGCACCGGCACCCGAGCGCCTCGGTGCCGTGCCCTTCGTCTCCCGCCCGGCCTGGCGGGCCGTCCCGGGCCGGGGCTGCCTCGGGCTCATGCACCCCCTGCTGCTGTGGGACCTGTGGCGGGTGATGGGCAGCGCCGACGCCGTCCATGTGCACGCGGGCCGCGACCTGGTCTCGCTCGCCGCGCTCGCGGTGGCCCGGCTGCGGCGCGCGGACTTCGTGACACAGACCCACGGCATGGTCGAGCCCCGCACCGCGCCGGTCGCGCGCGTCTTCGACCGGCTGTTCGTGCCCCTGCTGCGCCGGGCACGCGCCTGCCTGGTGCTCACCGACCGGGAACGGCGCGAACTGTCCGCGGTACTGGGCCCGGACGGGCCGGAGCTGGTGAGTCTGCCCAACGGACTGCGGGTGCCGGCGGACGCGGCCGGCGGGCCGGCGCGCGGCGACCACGAAGTGATCTTCCTGGCCCGGCTGCACCCGCGCAAACGCCCCGAGGTGTTCGTGGAGATGGCCGCGCTGGTCCACAAGGAGCTGCCCGAGGCCCGCTTCACGCTGCACGGCGCCGACGAGGGATCCCTCCCGGCGGTGCGCCGGCTCATCGAGGACCGCGGACTGACCGGTGTGGTCGCCTACGGCGGCGCGCTGGACCACTCCGCCGCGCTGGCCGCGTACCGCAGGGCCGCGGTGTACGTGCTGCCGAGCGTGCGCGAGCCGTTCCCGATGACGGTCCTGGAGGCGCTCGCCGAGGGAACTCCCGTCGTGTGCACGGACAGCAGCGGCATCTCGGCCGAACTGGCGCGCAGAAAAGCGGCCTTGGTGACCGACGGCAGCCCGGAGGCGCTGGCCGACGCGGTGGCCGCGCTGCTCGCGGACGGCGAACTGCGCCGCGGGCTGGCCGACGCGGGCCGCCGAGCGATCGACGAGGTCTTCTCGATCCGCGCGGTCGTGGACCGGCTGGAGGGGCTCTACCGGAGCCGGCCGCGCTGAGGACGAGGACGAGGACGGCGGAAGGGGGCCGGCCGCCGAGTGCGGCCGGCCCCCTTCCGGTTCAGCGCAGGGGCGCCCGGCTCGCCGTACGGAGGATGTCCTCGAAGCGCGAGGCGCAGTCCTCGAGGGCGAACTCCCGCTCGGCCAGGGCGCGGCTCTCCTTGCCCAGCGCCTCGGCCCGGGCCGGGTCGGACAGGATCTCCGCGGCCCAGGCCGAGGCCTCGTCCAGCGCGGACTCCTCCGGGGCGAACACCGCCGACCCCGCCTTGCGCAGCAACTGCGCGGCCAGGTTGCCGGCGGGCATCAGACCGAGCACCGGGCGCCTGGCACACAGGTACGACAGGGTCTTCGACGGGACCGAGAACTCCCCGGCGTCCGCGCCCAGCAGGACGACCAGGAGATCGCCCGTGCCCAGCACCTCGGGCAGCCGGTCGTAGGGCTGGAAGGGCAGCAGCGTCAGTTCGACGCCCCGGGCGGCCGCCGCCTCCTTCAGGACGGGTACGGCCGGACCGTCGTTGACGACGACCAGCCGCACCGGCGTGCCCCGCTCGGCGAGCCGCTCGGCCAGCCGCACCAGCAGGGCGGGGTTGTGCTTCAGGCCCAGGGTGCCGGAGTACAGCACGGTCCGTACGCCGTTCAGACCGTGCTCGGCGGACCAGGCGTTGGCCCGGTCCACCGGCACGATCTCGTCCAACGGCGCCCAGTTGGGGATGACGGTGACCTTGCCGGCCGTGCCCCACTCGCGGTGGACGCGCACGAACGACTCGGCGATCACCACGATCGCCGAGGCCCGGCGCGCCGACCACTTCTCACCGGCCCCGAACACCTTGGCGGCGAGCCCCATCGAGCGGGCGACCCCTTCGGCGGCGAAGCTCTTCAGCGCCACGGCGGTCACGTCCTGGTGCCACAGCACCCAGGGGATGCCCAGTCGCCGCAGCACGGCCGCCGCCACCACCAGCACCGGGATCGGCATGTTGGACAGCAGGGCCACCTCGGGCCTCTCCCGCCGTACCTGCCGGGCCAGTTCGAGGCCCAGCAGGGTCTCCTGGCGCAGCCGGCGGACGTAGGCGTCCTTCTGCAGCGCGAGACCGTCCCCGATGGTGACGAAGCGCAGACCGGGGGAGTCCCCGGCGAGGTTGCCCTTGCCGGAGACGTAGGCCGTGCACGTCGAGTGGACGACCTCGTGACCGCGGCGGGCCAGTTCCCGGCTCAGCTGTGCCTGGAACGGGTGGCCGCTGTAGTCGTGGACGAGGATCCTCATCGGCTCTACCTGCCCTGGTGTCGGGTCGTGGTCCGTCACTGCTGGGCGCGCTTGACCTGGTCGTAGACCCAGGCGTAGGTCTTCTCCAGGCCGTCGACCAGGGCCACCGAGGGTTCCCAGCCGTGGATCTCGCGGATCAGCGTGTTGTCGGAGTTGCGGCCGCGCACGCCCTGCGGGGCGTCCAGCCGGTGGGCGCGCTCGCAGCGGACACCCGCGATCCCTTCCACGATGTCGACCAGCTGGTTGATGGTCACCAGCTCCGACGAGCCGAGGTTGACCGGGACTCCGCTGTCCCCGTTCATGATCATCTGGCTGCCGTGCAGGCAGTCGTCGATGTACATGAAGGAGCGGCTCTGCAGGCCGTCGCCCCAGATCTCGATCCGGTGGTCGCCGCTCAGGACGGCCTCGGCGACCTTCCGGCACACCGCGGCCGGTGCCTTCTCCCGGCCGCCGGTCCAGGTGCCGTGCGGGCCGTAGACGTTGTGGTAGCGGGCGACGCGGGTGACGAAGCCGTGGTCCTCCGCGTAGTGGCGGCACATACGCTCGGAGAACAGCTTCTCCCAGCCGTAGCCGTCCTCGGGCTGTGCCGGGTAGGCGTCCTCCTCCTTGAGGGCGGTGAGCTTCGGGTCGGTCTGCTTGCCGGCGGCGTAGACGCAGGCCGAGGAGGAGTAGAAGTAGCGCTCCACACCGGCCTCGTGGGCTGCCTGGAGCATGTGGGTGCTGGTGAGCACCGACATCATGCAGGCGGCCTTGTTGTTCTCGATGAAGCCCATGCCGCCCATGTCGGCGGCCAGCATGTACACCTGCCGCGCGTCCCGGACGCCGGCGCGGGCGCAGTCCAGGAGGGACAGGTCGGCGACCACGTTCTCGGCGTCGGCGTGGACCTGGTACCACTCCTGGCGCGGCTTGATGTCGATGGAGCGGACGGTCAGTCCCTGGGCGAGAAGGTCGCCCACCAGGTGACCGCCGATGAATCCCCCGCCCCCGGCGACGACGACGTCTACCTGCTGGCTCATGCGCAACTCCTCTGCGAATCGGGATACCTGGTGAGATCCAGTGAGATCCATCGAGATCCGTCGAGATCCGGTGAGATCTGTTGGCCGATAAGCTATGCAGATTTGTCATGATTTGCGGTAATTGGCACGCCGAGAAGTTGGCGGTTTGTGCGCGCCTGGGCTGATCAGGGCGATCTAAGCGCTATATATCTTTCAGTGATGTTTCAGCCTAAATATTCGTTCGACGGAGAGGCCGGGATGCAGGACGCTCGCGTCCGCAGTGTGGCTGCGGTCTCCCTCTGGGCCGTGGTGCTGACCGTCCTGCTGCCGGGGCTGATCCTCCAGTCGCACGGTGTGCACGTGTCGGCCGCACTCGCCCTGCAATGCGTCGTCGTGGCGCACAGCGGCGGCGCGCTCGCCCGGGTGCTCACGGCGGCCCGGGTGCGGTTCGTCGCCCTCGGTTTCTGGGTGTTCGCCTATATCTGGCTGGGCCTGGCCGCGCTGGCGATGCTCGCCGTCGACACCTACCCCTGGCCCTACCGGACCGACGAGTTCACCGCCCTCGGGGCCGTGGCCGTCGTCGAACTCGGGCTGCTCGCCTACAGCGCCGGGACGGCCCTCGCCGACCGCCGGGAACGTGCCCGTCCCGCGACCGCCCCGCCGGGGCTCCTGGAGCGCGTGCTCTCCCGCCGGCTCGCCCCCTGGCGCCTGGTGGTGCTCTGCGCCTTCGCCCTCGGCCTCGCGGTATTGCTGATCGCCGGCCAACCCGGCCGCCTGGGCGCCTACTTCACCAGCCGTCAGGCCATCACCGAGGCCGGCGGCGACGACGCCTCCCTGCGCTCCCTGCTCAGCTGGTCGCTGTCCGTGCCCGCGTTCTGGGCGCTGCTCGGTCTGCTGCGGGTCCCCCGGCTGCCCGGCGGCGACCGCTGGCTGCGCGGGGTGCGCTGGATCCTGCTGCCGGTGCTGGCCGCGCTCAACGTGATCGTCAACAACCCGATCAGCAAACCGCGGTTCTGGGCCGGCATGGTCCTGCTGACCCTGCTGTTCTCCGTACCCCGGCTGTGCCGCCCCCGCGCCTTCCGGGTGACGGCCGCCGGGCTCCTCGCCGCGCTGCTGTTCGTCTTCCCCTACAGCGACTACTTCCGCTACAGCGACCGGGAGGACGTCGCCGTCGTCTCCCTCGCCGACCAGTTCACCTCCAACGGCGACTACGACGCCTTCCAGCAGGTGCAGACCGGCGTCGACTACGCGCACGACAACGGGTTCTCCCCGCAGAGCGCGCTCGGCCCGCCGCTGTTCATGGTGCCGCGCTCGATCTGGCCGGAGAAGCCCTCGGACACCGGCATCGCCCTGGCCGAGTACGCCGGATACGACTTCCACAACCTCTCCGCGCCTCTGTGGATCGAGAGTTACCTGTGGGCCGGGCCCCTCGCGGTGGTCCTCGTGTTCTGTCTGCTCGGCCTCTTCGGACGGCGGGTGGACGACGTCCGCCACCGGCTGCGCGACCGGGCGGGCGCTCTCGCCGTCCTTCTCGTCCCGGCCTTCGCCTTCTACCAGATGGTCTTCCTGCGCGGCAGCCTGCTCGCCATCGCGGGCCCGCTGACCCTGCTGGTGGTCGTCCCGCTGCTCATCAGCACCCCCGTCGCCCGGGCATCCCGCATCCCCTCGTCGGCGGTGCCGAGCGCACCCACCCGACACGCATCGATCCCCGGAACAATCCCCGGAACAGGAGGGCACCCGTGACCGGCCCCATCCATCTCGACGACCGGTACGACGAGCCGGACCAACTTCGCGACCAACTGCGCCGCATCCTGCGCCACCGCGCCCTGATCGCGCTGGGCCTCATCCTGGGACTGCTCGGGGGGCTGGCCCTGGCCGAGTACCGCGCGCACACCTACACCGCCACCGGTGAGGTGCTGGTGCGCTCCTCCGCGGACCCGTTCGGCACGGCCGGTGTCTCCGCCGACAACCAGGTCAGCATGACCACCGAACAGCAGATCGCCACCAGCGAGGAGGTCGCCCGGCGCGCGGCCGACGCCCTGGGCGTCCCCGACAGCCAGGCCGGCGGTCTGGCCGCCCGGCTGCGGGTCACCAACCCGATGAAGTCCCGCGTGCTCCGCTTCGAGTTCACCGCCGGTTCGCCCCAGCGCGCCGCCCGCGGCGCCAACGCCTTCGCCGCGGCCTACCTCGCCGACCGCAAGGGCCGCAACGACGCCGCGGTCAAGCGCGCCACCGGCGCCCTGGACCAGCAGATCCAGGTGCTCAACAAGCAGCTCGCCCAGGACGAGCTGGAGCGTCCTGACACCAAGACCGCCGCACAGAGCCAGCTCTACAACCTGCAGAAGCGCGTCCTGGACATCAAGTCCCGTGACACCGACGCCGGTGACGTCGTCCGCAAGGCGACCGCCCCCCACCTGCCGGCCGGTCCCGGGCTGCGCACCCTGCTCGCCCTCGGCCTGGTCTGCGGTCTGCTCCTCGGCCTCGTGCTGGCCTGGCTGCGCTCCGCGCTGGACACCCGGGTCCGTACGGTCGGCGAGGTACGGGCCGCGCTGCGCGCCCCGGTGCTCGGCTTCCTGCCCGAGAGCCCCGAGGACAAGGACGACGAGCTGCTGAAGGTCGGCCGCACCGGCGGCGCCCGCACCGAGGCCTTCCGGGCCCTGGCCTTCCGGCTGCGCAACACGCAGAACCCGGCCGGTGCCGGCCACGTCCTCGTCGTCGCCCCGCGCGACGCCGAGGCCGCCGAGGAGGTCGCCGCCAACCTGGCCGCCGCGCTCGCCGAGTACGGCGGCGAAGTGCTGCTGGTCGACGCCGACCCCGACACCTCCGACCTCACCCACCGGCTGCCGCTGATGTCGTACGAGTCGCCCACGCTGGAGGAGGCGTTCCTGCCCAACGGGAGCATCCTCGTGGACGCCGACGTCGCCGGGCGGTTCGCCTTCCGCGCAGGCGCGGGCCACGGCCTGCACGCCCGGATGTCCGCCCCCGCCGAGATCGGCCGCGCGCTGCCGAACGCCGACTCGTCGACCGTCGTCGTCACCGGGCCGTTCCTCGGGCACGCCGACGCCCTCGCCGTCGCCCAGCGCGTCGACGGCGTCCTCCTGGTCGCCGGTCTCGGGTCCACCCGGCAGGACGAGCTCAGGCAGGTGCAGGAACTGATCGACTGCGCCGGCGGACGACTCCTCGGTGCCGTGCTGGACGCCGCGCGCCCGCGCCGCCGCCTGTGGCTGCGCCGCCGTCCGAAGCACCGCCCGGCCCCGCACACCACGGCCTTGATGGGGCTTCCCGCACAGGACGGCACCCTCACGGCCTCCCGCCGATGACCGCTGCCGAAGCGGCCGCTCCCACCCGCGCCCCGGCCGCCGCCCCCAGCGGGGTGGCGGCGGTCGCGCGGGGCGGATGGTGGGGGATGGCGGGGTCCGCCGCGAACGCCGTCTTCTCCTTCCTCCTGGTCGGCCTGGTCACCCGCGCCGTCGGAGCGGACGGCGCCGGTGCGATCTTCACCGGCGTCGCCCTGTTCACCATCCTCGGCAACACCTGCAAGCTCGGCGGCGACGCCGGGCTGATCCGTTTCGTCCCCCGCGACCTCGCGCTCCACGGCGGCCGTTCGGCGGGCGTACTGCTGCGCATGGCCGTCCTCCCGGCGGCCGCGGCCTCCGTGGTGGCCGCCGCGCCCCTGCTGCTCTCGCCCGCCGCGGCCACCGCCCTCCTGCCCGGGCTGCCCCCGGCGGACGCCGTCGCGCTGGTCCGGCTCTTCGGGCTCTTCCTGCCCGTCGCCACCGTCGGCATGGTCCTGCTCGGCGCCACCCGGGCCTACGGCACCGTGCTGCCGTTCGTCGGCGTGGAGCAGATCGGCAAGCCGGTGCTGCGCCTGCTGATCGCCCTCCCCGTCGTCTGGTTCCTGCCCGGACTGCTCGCCCTCGCCTCGGCCTGGCTGCTGCCCACGCTGGCCGGCTCCGTCGCCGCCTGGTTCGCGCTGCGCCGGTGCCGCGCCGCGCGCCGGCCCACCCCGAACGCCGCGCCCGGCGGGGCCGTCTCCTGGCGGACGTTCTGGGGTTTCGCCGCGCCCCGCGCGGTCTCCTCCGTGTTCGACATCAGCGCCGTGTGGATCGGTGTCATCCTGCTGTCCGCGCTCGCCACCGCCCAGGAGGCGGGCGTCTACACCGCGATCGGCCGGGTCGTCACCGCGGGCACCCTCCTCCAGCTCGCCGTCCGGCTCGCCGTCGCCCCCGAGATCAGCCGGCTGCTCGCCCTGCGCGAGGACACCGAGGCGCATGTGCTGCACCGCGTGTCGACGTGCTGGATCGTGCTGTTCTCCTGGCCGCTGTTCGTGCTCGTCGCGGTCTTCCCGAAGACCTTCCTGGCCCCGTTCGGGCCGGAGTTCGTCCAGGGCGCGCCCGCCCTGGTCGTGCTGTGTGCCGCCTCGATGGTCAACGTCGCCGTCGGCAACGCCCAGACCGTGCTGCTCATGGCAGGCAAGAGCTCCTGGCATCTCGCCCTCACCGCCGTCTCGTTCACCGTGCAGCTGACCGTCGGCGCCCTCGCCGTGCCCGCCTGGGGTGTGCTCGGTGCCGCCGCGAGCTGGGGCGCGGCCATCGTCGTGGAGAACCTCGCGGCGGCTCTGCTCATCCGGCTGCGCCTCGGCTTCAGGACCGTGGACCACGGTTACCTGACCGCCTTCGGTATCGGAACGCTCGTCACCGTGGTCCTGGCAGCCGCCCGCACGCGCGATGGTGACACCCCGTCAGGACTCGCCGTGGCGATGGCCTTGGGAATGTGTGTATTTGCTATTAGTTTGTGGCGATATCGGACGTCGCTGAGGGTGAGCGAGCTGGTCGGAGTGCTGCGCCGCCGCGCCGCATGAGGCCGGCCCGGCCGCAGCCTCCTGGCCCTCGGCCGTCGTCCCGGCCTCCGTACCACTCACACCACTGCCATCCGGGGTTCCCTTGTACCTGAGAAAGCTCCGTACGAAGCCGGTCACCAGGGTCGCCGTCACCGCCCTCGTGTGCACCACCGTCCTGCTCGACGCCACCTCGGCCGTGGCCGCCGACGGCGACCCCAAGACGCTCGCCGCCGACACGCTGCCCACCTGGCAGGCCGACGGCATCGTCTGGTCGCTGGCCGCCGCGAACGGCGTCGTCTACGTCGGAGGGTCCTTCGACTCGGTCCGCCCGCCCGGCGCCGCGCCCGGCCAGCGCCAGACCAGGCGCCGCAACTTCGCCGCGTTCGACGCCGTCACCGGCAAACTCCTGCCCTGCGCCCCGTCCTTCACCGGGCACAACCACACGGTGCGCGCCATGAAGGCCTCGCCCGACGGGCGGGTGCTGTACATCGGCGGCTCCTTCGACGGCACGGGAACCGCCAAGACGGCCAACGTGGTCGCCCTCAACACTTCCGACTGCTCGGTGCGGGCGGACTTCAAGCCCGCCGTCTCCTCCACCGTCCGCGCCATCGAGACGACGGGCAAGGCGGTCTACCTCGGCGGCGACTTCACCCGTGTCTCCGGCCGGCCCAGGAACCATGTCGCCGCCGTCTCGGCCAAGGGCGCCGTGCTGCCGTTCGAGGCGGACATCGACCAGCCGGTGCGCGCCCTGTCCGCCGCGACCTCGCACGGACGGCTCTTCGTCGGCGGCGACTTCGAGTCGGTCAACGGCCGGGCCGCCCGCTCCCTGGTCACCCTCGACCCCACCACCGGCGCGACGGTCCTCGCCTACCCGGGCTGGTTCCCTTCCCAGTCGTCGGTGAAGACGATCGCCCAGGACGGCACCCGCTTCTTCGTGGGAGCCGAGGGGCACGGGCCCGGCATCTACGACGGCCGGATCGCGGGCCGGCTGGCCAACGGCACCATGGTCTGGAACGACACCTGCCGCGGCGCCACCCAGTCCGTCGTTCCCTTCAAGGGCGTCCTGTACAGCGCGTCCCACGCGCACGACTGCAACGAGACGCCCGGCGGGTTCCCCGATCGCGGGGACCGCCAGCACTTCCTCGCCCAGTCCGTCGCGGACCGCAGGATCCTGCACTGGTTCCCCGACACCAACGGCGGCCTCGGCGAGTCGGTCGGCCCGCGGACCCTGGTGGTCGCCAACGGTGTGCTGTGGGCGGGCGGCGAGTTCACCGAGGTCAACGAGAAGCCCCAGCAGGCCCTCACGCGCTTCGGCGACAAGGACACCGGGGCGCCCGAGGTGCCCTCCCTCTCCCTGGCGTCCTCCGAGCCCGGCAAGGTCACCCTCTCCTGGCGCGCCTCCTGGGACCGCGACGACGCGACCCTGACCTACAAGATCTACCGGGACGGCAAGCTCGTGGGGCGCAAGAGCGAGTCCTCCGCCTTCTGGGAGCGTCCCAAGGTGACGTACACCGACTCGGTCGCCTCCGGTACGCGGCACAGCTACGCCCTCGTGGTGACGGACGGCTCGAACACGTCGTCCAAGTCCCGCTCCCTGACCGTGAACGTGCCGCCGAACAAGGCCGCGGAGCGCCCGGCGGCCGTGACCCCGTCCGGGAACGCGGGCGGACAGCGGCAGACGCGTGGGGCCGGTGGCGCGAGGTGACCCGCATCGGATTCGCGCCCGGCGTCTACGACCTGTTCCACATCGGGCACCTCAACATCCTGCGTGAGGCCCGCAGGCACTGCGACCGGCTCGTCGCGGGCGTCTCCTCCGACGACCTCACCCACCGCCTCAAGGGCAAGACCCCGGTCGTACCGCTGACCGAGCGGCTCGACATCGTCCGCAGTGTGCGGTACGTCGACGACGCGGTCGTGGAGACGGAGGTGGACAAGCTGAGGACGTGGAAGCGGGTCGGCTTCCACGTCATCTTCAAGGGCGACGACTGGCGGGGGACGCCCAAGTGGGAGGAGTACGAGCGGCGGTTCGGGGAGGTCGGCGTCGAAGTCGTCTACTTCCCCTACACCATGCACACCTCCAGCACCCTGCTGCGCGGCGCCCTGCAACTGCTGTCCGCGCACGAGCCGCCGGAGATCCCCTCAGCGCAGCTCGCGGAACCACTTCACCAGAAACGCCGCCATGAACAGGACGTGTGCCAGGAGCAGGGTGCAGTACACCGCAAGGAAGACGTGCTGGCTGCCCAGGAGTAGGAAGCTGACACAGGTCAGGCCGTAGTCGACCGGCAGCAGCAGCACGGCCCGCAGGGCCTTGGGCGACCCGGGCGGAATCCCGTCCGGGGTCCGCCGCCGGAGCTTCTCCGTCAGGATCCCGGCGAAGAAGATCACCACGGCGGCGAGCTGGAAGACCATCGGCGCCAGCAGCCAGGCCGGGCTGGGCAGCGTGAAGAAACGGTAGAACGACACCAGCACGACCAGGTGGAGGGTGAGGATCTTGCCGCAGTCCAGGACATGGTCGAGCCACTCGCCCGACGGACTGCCCGAGCGCTGCCCCCTGGCCAGCTGACCGTCCGCCGAGTCCAGCACGAACCCCACGGCCAGGGACGTGCCGACGCAGACCGCCATCGTCGGCCCGGGCGGCACCAGAGCCACGGCGGCCAGGGCCGGAAACGTGAACAGGGCGCCGAGGACGGTCAGCTGATTCGGCGTCGCCCCGATCTGGTAGGCCAGCGCGGCCAGCACCCGGCCGGCCGGGCGGTTGACGAACCGGGTGTAGAGCGAGACCCCCTTCGCGGGCTTCTGGGCCGCCGACAGATGGCGCAGCACCTCGGCAAACTCGGCCACTTCTCTCCTTCGGTCACAAACCTGCTTCTGATGAAAACAGTCTTTTGGTAAGAAAACGGTTGGAAAGAAGGCAATTATGTCAGAACGGGGAGGCGGGATGTCCCGTGTCAGCCGCCGACAGCTACTGCGTGGCGGAGTGACCATGCTGGGCGCGACGGTCCTCACCGCCCACACCGCGTCCGCCGTGTCGGGCCCCGGCCGGCGCAAGCCGTCCGGGGACCTGCTGTCCCGCGTGATCAACGTCGGCGACCTGGGCGCGGTGGGCGACGGACGCACCGACGACAGCGCGGCCTTCGAGTACGCCTACGCGCTCGCCGCCACCCGGGTCTCCCGCGGCGTGGGGCGCACGGTGATCGAGATCCCGCCCGGCGAGTTCCTCATCACCCGTCCCCGCGCCCTGCTGGACGGTGCCGCCCCGCTGCGCCCGGCCAACGGACTGCGCTTCTCCGGTGCCGGCAAGCGCATGACCACCCTCGTCTTCCGCCCGCCCACCGGTCCGGGCTCCTATCTCTGCCGCAACGACGACATCTGGGCCAACCTCTCCTTCGAACGCATCCAGTTCCGCTCGGCCACCCCGGGCGCCTCCTTCATGAGCTCGTACTCCACCGGGCAGGCGCAGGACTACCGGTTCTCGGAGTGCGAGTGGATGGGGGAGTGGGAGTACGGCGTCGCCCTGGACGGCACGGACACCAACTCGGAGATGCGCTGGGAGGCGTGCCGGGTCGGCGGCGCCTACCGCAGGGCGTTCCTCTACTCGGGTGTCACCGGCCGCGGGCAGGACCCCAACGACCAGGACCAGTTCCTCAACTACTGGTTCACCGACATGAAGGTCGAGTACGACTGGGGGAACTTCCTGGAGTTCCCCTACGGCGGCTCCATCACCTGCCGGGGCGGCTCCTACATCGTCACCGGCACCCGGCCGCAGAGCCCGGAGTACGGCACCACCAGCACGTTCTTCCGCTTCCCCGTCGCCCAGCACCACGACTCGGTACAGCGGTTCCACGCCCAGGACATCCGGTTCGAGGTGCGCAACCCCGATGTGCGGATCATCGACTGTGTGTGGAAGAGCGGCACCGTCCACTTCAGCGACTGCGACGACACCGCGAACGCCTACAAGGCCTTCTCACCCGAGGTCCGGTCCCACCAGTACGTCGTGGGACCGCGCGGGCCGCTGGTGCGGTACGACTCCTGCCAGTTGGCGGGCCGCCACGAGTACCGGACGGACGGCGGGCGCGACTCCCTGCCGACCGTGGCCCGCTACGACATGTGTCTTCTGCGCAACCACCCGGAGGACACGTTCGCCGTCACCGACGGGGGCGGCCGGCCCGGCTTCGTCAGCTTCGTCGACTGCGTGGACGGCGCCGGCCCGGCGGAGCCGCCGGTGCAGAGCGGGCCCGAGGCACCGGACCCCGCCAAGGGCGGCCCGGACACCCCGAGCGCCCCGGGGCAGCCGCCGGCCGCCCCGCAGCCGCCCACCGCCCCCGGGCCGGCCGGCCCCGGTACCGCCGCCGCCCCACAGCCGGCCCCGCCGGCTCCACCGGCCAAGCCGGTCCAGCCGGTCCAGCCGGTCCAGCCGGCGCAACCGGTCCAGCCGGCCCCCGTACGGCCGGGAGCGCCCGCCGGGTAGTCCTGCCCGTCGGGCGCGGCGGCGGCATGACCGGTCCTCGTTCCGCTCCTTCAGAGGCTGCGGGCGGTGATGTCGCCGCGGGAGGTGGTGGCGCGGATGTCGAGTTCGGCGGTGCCGTCGTTCTTCAGGGCGTTGCTGACACGGCCGTGATCGGTACCGGCGTCCAGGGCGGCCGAGACGCCGGCGGCCGCGGCCACCGAGATGTCACCGGACTGGGTGCGGAGCACGAGCGTGCCGCGCGCGGCCTCGGCGATCCTGATGTCGCCCCTCGCGGTGCTGATCTCCGCGGGGCCGCCCAGCCTGCCGACCTCGACGTCGCCGTCGGTCGCGGTGAGGCGGACGCTCGCGGCCTCGTCGATCTTGATCTGTCGGTACGCGCCGTCGAAGACGACGTCGCCGAGGCGTCCGACGCCGCGGAGCTCGGCGCTCGCGGCCTTGGCCTCGACGCGGGAGCCGGCGGGCAGCCGGACGGTGATCTCCACGGATCCGGAGGGGCCGAAGAGCCGGCTGTCGGGGGCCGCGGCCGTGATCCGCAGGACGCCGTCCGCGTAGGCGACGGTGGTCTGCTCGGCGGTCCTGGTGTCGCGGCTCTTGGAGGGGTCGGCGGGCAGGACCTCGACGGTGGTGTCGGCGCGGTCCGCGGCGATGAACTGGACGCGTCCGGCGGGGAGGTCCAGGACGGCGGAGATCGGGGCGGGGGTCTCGAACTTCTGCATCGTGCTCTCCCGTGTCTGCTCGTTGTTTCTAACACCGGAAACGCTACGTTGCTTTCCAAATCAAGGCAACATATCTGTTGCGCGAAATTGCTATCTTCGCAGCTAGAAGCGGTTAAAGTGTTGCAACGGCCGCTCGTTCAATGCAACGGGCGGAATCTCGATCATTGCAATGAACGTGAAGTGAACGCTATGCTGGATGACATCAGGGACCGCCACGGAGGATCACCGAGGAGATCGCGATGCCGGGAGGCAGGCTCACCCAGCAGGAACGTCAGCAGATCGCGCTGGGGCTGGCCGACAGCCTCCCCTACGCCGAGATCGCCCGACGTCTCGACCGTCCGACCTCGACGGTCACGCGTGAGGTGATGCGCAACGGCGGCCCCACCGCCTACCGGGCCGACCTGGCCCACCGTGCCACCGAACGCCGCGCCCACCGGCGCAGGCCCGTCTCCGCCCGGGGGGCGGAGCCGGTCCCCCAGCCGCACGGACGCGACGCCGAGGCCGTGGCCGAGTACGAGGAGACGTTCACCACCGTCCTCATGGCGTCGGGCCTGAGCAAGATGTCGGCCCGGGTGCTGACCTGCCTGTTCACCACCGACGCGGGCAGCCTCACCGCGTCCCAGCTCGCCCAGCGCCTCCAGGTCAGCCCGGCGTCCATCTCCAAGGCGATCGCCTTCCTGGAGAGCCAGAGCCTCGTCCGCCGGGAACGCGACGAACGCCGCCGCGACCGCTACGTCGTCGACGACGAACTCTTCTACCAGGCGACGATCGCCAGCGCGCGGGCCAACGACCAGCTCGTCGAAACCGCACGCCGGGGCGTCGCCGTACTCGGCCCCCACACCCCCGCCGCCGCCCGCCTGGAGAACATCGCCCGCTTCCTCGACTTCATCAGCGAAAGCATCACCCGTGCCGCCGAACAGGCCCGCGAAGTCCTCCACACCAAACGCGGGACCACCTCCGACGACACCACGGAGTGATGCTCTCCGGCCCGGTCAGGAAAGCCCGGACGCCCTCAGGACGGCTCGTGCGGTCTCGTCGTCGATCCGGTGGCCGAGCTGCTCCAGGACGTCCGCGCCCTGGCGGAGCGTGCCGCGTTCGACGGAGCGGTGGACACCGGTGTCGAGTTCGTGCCAGATCAGGGGGTTGGCGGCGAGGACGCGGGGGTCGAGTTCGAGGCGCCCGCCGTGGGCGTCGCGCAGGACCAGGTGCGAGGAGACGCCGCCGAACTGCCGTACGGCCACCAGCGCGTCCGTACGCACGGTGTGCCGGCGCCAAGGGGTGCCCACCGCCAGCCAGCCGGGGCCCGCGGTGACCCGGTGCGGCAGCAGGACGGCGAAGAGGGTGGCGGACAGGGTCAGCCACAGCAGCGATCGCAGGAGCGTCAGGCTGCCCGCGTCCCAGTCCACGAGCAGGAAGAGGGCGCACAACACCACGGCGCAGATCGCCGCCAGCCGGGCGCTGCCACGCCAGTGACGGTCGTCGGCTGCAGGGGCCCAGGGGCCCAGGGGTCCATCGGAGGCATGTCCCCGACGCTAGGCGGCCGGGCGGGGCCGGGACACCGTCGCTGACGGGGTCCTGACGCCGTACGGGCGGATCCATACGGAATCCTGACGCGGGCACCGTCCGGCGCGGCCTCGCGTCACGGACGTGGGGGAGCGGCGCGGGCGAGGGCCGAGGAATCAGCGCCGCGCGTGACGGATCTTCAGCCGTCCGTACCCCATGGCCCCGGAGATCCGGATCGTCGGCCCGTCCGGGCGGGAGCTCCGCCTTGGCTTGTACCGCGTGTCCTTCCACCCGGTGTGCAGCTCGTCGTACTCGACGAGCGCGTCGCGAGGCACCGTGATCCTCGCCCTGCCGGTGCCGAGTTGCAGCTCGATGTCGACCACCGGATGCTCGATGACCGCCCGCGAGAGGTCCAGGTGCACCCTGCCGAAGGCGGACGTGACCTTGAGGATCCGAGGCACCCGCCATGCGCCGCCGCGCGTGATCCGTCCGCCGGCGGCGGCGATCGTGGAGGTGGTGTCCCCGTTCTCCGCCGGGAGCGCCGGGAGCGAGGCGAGAACCGACCCGAGTTCGCTGTCCGTCCCGGCGGTGAGCGCCCGATGAAGGCGTTCGTCCAGCTCCTCGTGCGAGATGTGGCCTGCGGCGTACGCCTCCTGCAGGCGGCGCACGGCCGCGTCGCGGTCGTCCTCGCGGAGCGGTGACGGCGGGTTATCCGGCAGGGAAGTCACGCTTTCACCCTACTGCCGAGCCAGCGGCGCACGGACGGCACGCGGCCCCCGCGCCCGACAGGACGAGGGGGCCGCATCCCATGCCGTGTTGGCGGCAGCGGGCGGTCAGGTGCGTGTTGCGAAAGTCCCGCCTGCCTGCTCTTCGGGCAGACGACGCTACTTTCGCAACACGCCCTGGCGAGGAGTGGCGAGGACGACGCAGAAACCTGCCCCGGAGTCCTCCCAGACCTGATCCGCGTGCAGGCCCGCCGCGTTCAGTTCCGTCCGCAGCCCATCCGTGGTGAACTTCGCGCTGCGCTCCGTGATCCACTCCTCGCCGCGGTCGAAGTGCACGGTGAGGTCGAGCTCCCGGATCTTGACCTGCTGATCCGCGCGGCTGCGCAGCCTCATCTCGATGTGCTGCTCGGCCTCGGACCAGACCGCCCGGTGCTCGAAGGCGTCGGGGTCGAAGTCGGCGCGCAGTTCGCGGTTGAGGACGTGCAGGAGGTTCTTGTCGAAGGCGGCGGTGACGCCGTCGCCGTCGTCGTAGGCGAGGATCATCTCCTCGGTGTCCTTGACCAGGTCGGCGCCGAGCAGCAGGAAGTCCTGCGGGCGCATGACGTCCCGGAGTTCACGCAGGAAGGGGACCCGGGCCGGCCGGCGGAAGTTCCCCAGCGTGCTGCCGATGAAGGCGATCAGGCGTGGGCTGTCGGCGGGCAGTTCCGGCAGCACGAAGGGAGCCGTGAAGTCGGCACGGAGGGCGTGCAGGACGAGACGCGGATAGTCCTGTACGAGCTGGGCACTGGCCTGGTGCAGAGCGTCCTCGCTGACGTCGACCGGGACGTAGTGCAGGCCGTTCGGCCCCAGCGCCTCCAGGATCAGCTTCGTCTTGGTGCTGCTGCCCGAACCGAGTTCCACGAGGCTGCGGGCCCCCGTACGCGCGGCGATGTCGTGCGCGTGAAGCGTGAACAAGCCGAGCTCCGCCCGCCACAGGGGGTACTCCTCGAGCTGGGTGATCTCCTCGAAGAGTTCGCTGCCCCGGGCGTCGTAGAACCACGTGGGTGCCGTGGACTTGGGGATGCTGGTCAGCCCGCCGCGGATGTCGGCGCGCAGTGCCTTGGCGTAGTGCCCGGCGTCCAGGGTGTTGGTGTAGCCGTAGGTGCGGGTGCCGGTCACAAGTGCCTCGCTCGGGTCGACGGCGGACTGGGGCGGTTTCCCTTCGGCGGGAGCGTCCGGGTGCTCTGGAACAGGCTCACGTGGGGGTCTCCTCGGGTGGTGCGGGTACCGCGTCGGGACTCGGGTCCTTGAGGGGGGTGAGCAGGACGTCGGTGCGGCTCGCCGTCAGGAGGGTGCGGTCGGGGACCTCCTGCCAGCGCGGATCGTCGTCGTGGGGTTCGGAGGCCACGACCGTGCGGCCGCCGGGACCGGCCAGGTACCAGAGGCTGTCGCCCCAGGCGGTCGCGGTGATCGCCGTACCGTTGGTGAGCAGCAGGTTGAGGCGGGATCCGGGTGCCGCCGCGGCGACCTCGAGGACGGTGTCCGTCAGCGCCTGTCCCTCCGGGTCCCCGCCGTTCAGCCGGGCCAGGACCAGCGCCCACACGAACGCCGAGTCGGTGCGCGCCTCCATCGACAGCACGTCGGCCGCGGGCAGGGTGCGCACCAGGGACTCCAGGGAGCGCGGCCAGTCGGACACCGCCCCGTTGTGGCTGAACAGCCAGGTCCCCGCCGCGAACGGCGCCGCCGCGGCCTCCGCGTCGGCCCCGGCGAGCGTCGCGTCCCGTACGGCGGCCAGCCACGCCCCGGAGCGGACCACCCGGGCCAGGTCGGCGAAGGACAGGTCCGCCCAGATCGGTCCGGCGCGGCGGTAGCGGGCCGGGACCGGATCGTCCTCGGCGTACCAACCCACGCCGAAACCATCGGCGTTGACCGTCCCGTACCGCTGCCGCCTGGGCGCCCACGACTGCCGGTACAGCCCGTGCGGCGGCTCCACCAGCACCCGGCCGAGCGGCTCCACGGGCCCCAGGCACGCGATATGACGGCACATCAGACGGTCCCCGAGCGCGCGGTGCGGAAGCCGGAGAAGATCTGCCGCCGGATCGGGTAGTCCCAGTTGCGGAACGTGCCCCGGCAGGCCACCGGGTCCACCGCGAACGAACCGCCGCGCAGCACCTTGTACTCGGGCCCGAAGAACACCTCCGAGTACTCCTTGTAGGGGAACGCACGGAACCCGGGATAGGGCAGGAAGTCGCTCGCCGTCCACTCCCACACGTCACCGATCAACTGGCGTACGCCGAGGGGGGATTCGCCCTCCGGGTAACTGCCGGCGGGGGCCGGGCGCAGATGGCGCTGGCCCAGGTTGGCGTGTCGGGGGGCGGGGTCGGCGTCGCCCCACGGGTAGCGCATCGAGCCGCCGGTGGCCGGGTCGAAGCGGGCCGCCTTCTCCCACTCGGTCTCGGTCGGCAGCCGGCGCCCGGCCCAGCGGGCGTAGGCGTCGGCCTCGTACCAGCACACGTGCAGCACCGGCTCGTCGGGCGGCACGACCTCGGTGGTCCCGAAGCGGCGGCGCAGCCACTGGCCGCCGTCGCGGTGCCAGAACAGCGGGGCGTGGATGCCGTGGCCGCGGATGTGCGCCCAGCCCTCCTTCGTCCACCAGCGTTCCTCGTCGTAGCCGCCGTCGTCGATGAACGCCTGGTACGCGGCGTTGGTCACCGGTGTGGTGTCGATGTGGAAGGGGGCCACCTCGCGCCGGTGCGCGGGGCGTTCGTTGTCCAGGGCCCAGGGCTCGTTGGACGTGCCCATCGTGAACGGGCCGCCGGGGACCAGCACTTCGGCCGGCCCGGTGAACAGCGGGAGAGGATCCGGGTCGGGGGCGGTCAGGGCCGCCGGGCCCCGGCGCAGCTGATGGGTGATCAGCATCGTCTCGTCGTGCTGCTGTTCGTGCTGGGCGATCATCCCGAAGGCGAAGCCGGCCTCCGTCAGCCGGGTGCCGTGGAAGTCGGCCGACTCCAGCACGTCCGTCACCCGGCCGCGGACCTCCGCCGCGTACCGGTGGGCCTCGGCGGGCGGCAGCAGCGGCAACGAGGGCCGCTCGGCACGCGGGTGCTCGAAGGCGTCGTAGATGCCGTCGATCTCGGGACGCATCGCCTCCCGCCCGGCCACCGTGCGCAGCAGCCACAACTCCTCCTGGTTGCCGATGTGGGCGAGGTCCCACACCAGCGGGGACATCAGGGGGGAGTGCTGGGCGGTGAGGTCGGGCTCCTCGACGCATGTCGTCAGGAGCGTGGTGCGCTCACGGGCGGTGGTCAGGCTCGCCAGCGCGCGGTCGCGGAGCGCGTCGGCGTCCAGTGGGCCGGCGGCCGGAGTGGTCTCGGTCATGGGCGGAGGTCCTTCCCGTACGCGCGGGTGTCCGTGCCGCGCAGGCGGTCGAGCGTGTCGTCGGCGGGGGTGCGGCCCCGGAGCACATAGCGGTCCCGGTACGCGGCCACGGCCTCCAGCACGGGGGCGGTGGCGCCGAGCCGGGGCAGGGCCCGGAGGGCGGCCTCGAAGCAGACGACGGCGGTCTCCTGGAGCTCGGGGTCGGCCAGGCCGTAGCGGGCCGCCTCGATCCACAGCGGATTGTGCGGGGCGGGCCGCGGCAGCGCCCGCTCGGCCAGCGGTTTCACCGCCCGGTAGGCCGACTCCGTGGCCTCCGGGTCGTCGAACAGCGCCGTCGCCACGGCGACCGGCACGATCCAGCCGTCGTCGCCGGGCTGCGCGTCGATCATGCGCAGCTCCAGGTGGCCGCGGGGTCTGACCGGCGGGAAAAGGGTGGTCAGGTGGTAGTCGAGGTCCGCGCGGGTCGGGGACCCCGTCCGGATCCACTCGCGGAAGGTGAGCCGCTCCGGGACGTCCCAGGGGCCGCCCTCGCGCCGTACGCACATCACCGGAGCGTCCAGCACATGCCGGGCCCAGGCCTCGCGCGGCTCCCCGTCCAGGGCGGGGGCGCCCGCGCGGCCGGCGCCGATCTCGGTCCACAGCAGCTGCCGGGTGGAGCGCCACCCGGTCGGCCTGCCGCCGAGCAGCGGGGAGTTGGCGAAGGCCGCCACCAGCACCGCGCCCAGCGTGTGCGAGAGCCACCAGCGCCGTCCGTGCCCGAGCGGGCCGGGTTCCTCGTAGCCGGCGTCCAGACAGACCTGCACGGAGGCCGAGGTGCACATCATGGCGCGGCCGGCCGGCCCGGTGCGGTCGAGGTACGTCTCCATGGCGTCGTAGCGCGGCTCGTGCAGGAACCGGCGCGGCGCGTGCCAGGGATCGGTGCCGAGGCCGACGAGGGCGAGGTCCCGCTCGCGCAGGACGGCCCGGACGGTGTCCAGATCGGCGGAGAGGGTGCCCAGGCACTCCATCAGGGAGGCGGCGGGCGGTGAACTGAGTTCCAGCTGCCCGCCCGGTTCGACGGTGAGCGGCGAGCTCAGGGGCACTGTCCTCAGCGCGGCGTAGGCCGCTTCGAGCCGTTCGGGTGACACGGGGAGCCGCGGCCGGCGCAGCTCGTGGACCAGCCATTCCAGTTCGACACCGAGGGTGCGGGGCGGGCCGGTCTTGAAACAGATGCCCCTCACCAAGGCCTCCACCTCGGCCTCGGTGAGGGTGTCGCGGCGCTCCGTACAGTCGGTGGGGCTGTCGGTACAGTCGCTGACCGAATCGGACATGTCGGGATCCTCCTGAGGTTCCACCATGCCACCGGTCCGGCTTCCGGGCCGCCGGACCGGCATCACATCTGTCCCACCCAAGACCCTCGTTCCAAAACGCACAAGGGTGCAAATCGGTGCGTAATGGTCCGGCGGCCTTCGAATCCGTGCCGATTACATGTTGTTACCTGGGAGTTCCCGGTGTGTTTCCCGGTCCCGGAAAATCTCGTTGCACCGCCTGTCCGGCGTCGCTCACGATGCGTGCATGAGTACGACGGCGGGAGAGGCGGGGGAGACCCGCACGCCCATGGAGTCCACGGGGGTGGCGCCATGAGCGCGCGGCTGCGCGGGATCGCGCGGGAGACGGAGGAGATCGTGGCGGCGGGCGCCTACCGCGCACCCGACGGGCGCGAGGTGTCCCTCGCGGCGGCGGTCGAGGCCGCCCGGGCGGGCACCCGGATGCTGGGCCCGGGACCGGTCCCGGTACCGGAGGCGTCCCCCGTCACCACGGCCGTCGAGGTCACCGGCGAAAGCAGCCTGGAGGCCGCCCGCCGGCTCGCCGACTCCCCGGTCGCCGTCCTGAACTTCGCCTCCGCCCGCAACCCGGGCGGCGGCTATCTGAACGGCGCGCAGGCGCAGGAGGAGGCCCTGTGCCGCGGCTCCGCGCTGTACGCCTGTCTGCTGCGGGTCCGGGAGTTCTACGACCACCATCGCGCCCACCGCGACCCGTTCTACACCGACCGGGTGATCCACTCACCGGCCGTGCCCGTCTTCCGCGACGACCGCGGCCGGTTGCTGGGCGAGCCGTACACCGCCGGCTTCCTCACCTCCGCCGCGCCGAACGCGGGGGTGGTGCTGCGGACGGCGCCGGAGCGCGCTCCCGAGCTGCCGCGGGCCCTCGCCGTGCGCGCCGAGCGGGTGCTGGAGACGGCCGCGGCGCACGGCTACCGGCGGCTGGTGCTGGGCGCGTGGGGCTGCGGGGTGTTCCGCAACGACCCCGCGCAGGTGGCGGAGGCGTTCCGGGCGCTCCTCGCCCCCGGCGGGCGGTTCGGGCGGACCTTCGAGCACGTGGTGTTCGGGGTGCTGGACCGGACGCCGGGGACCGAGGTGAAGGCGGCCTTCGAGCGGGCGCTGGGCGCTCAGGTCCAGCCGTAGCGCTCGTGCAGCCGCTGCCGGACCAGGTTGAACCGCCCCCGGTCCAGCGCGCACGCCTCGCGGCGCATGCCGTCCTCGTGGAGCCTGAGGACGCGGTCGACGTCCACCCAGGAGTCGCGTCCCGTGCGGTCCCAGGGGCCGCTGCCGATCGCGACCCACTCCCGGTCGTTGTCGTGGCGCTTGCTGGAGAGCTGGACGGCGAGGAAGGTGCCGGCCGCCTCGCGG
This sequence comes from Streptomyces sp. NPDC002588, assembly GCF_040295925.1. Classification (NCBI taxonomy): domain Bacteria; kingdom Bacillati; phylum Actinomycetota; class Actinomycetes; order Kitasatosporales; family Streptomycetaceae; genus Streptomyces; species Streptomyces sp. NPDC002588. The sequence continues at coordinate 309,054 of NZ_JBEOWF010000002.1, read as the reverse complement.
GCGACGACGAGCACCGGACGGTCCTTGCCCCGGCCGTCGCTCTCCTCGAAGGGCACCCAGGTCCAGACGATCTCACCGGGGTCGGGGTCGCCGTCGTGCGCGGGCGAGTACTCCGTGCGGACCCGGCCCACCTCGCGCGGGTCGGCCTCGGTGGTGGCGGTGGGCCCGAAGCGGCCCGGGACGTATCCATCGGTAGACGTGCTCACGGGGGCACCCTAAGGGGTGCCCCCGTGAGTCCCACCAGCGGTTCACTTCCCTTCGACGGGCACCTTCTGCGACGGCGGCGGCGCGGCGACCCCGTTCAGGGGCGAAGTCCCGCCCGGCGTCTGTCCGTTCTGGTTCATGGACGCCAGCAGCTGACGGGCGAGCCCCAGCCCGGTCCCGCCCATGGTCAGCGCCTTCGCGAACACGTCGCCCATGCCGTCGGCGCCGTTGAGCAGCACCATGTTGTCGACGTTGCCGAACGCGGACGCACCGGCCCGCACGATCTCCGGCCAGTTCTCCGCGAGTTGCTGGGCGACGACCGCCTCCTGGTTCTCGGCGAGGGCGGCGGCCCGGGCCTTGATGGCCTCCGCCTCCGCGAGACCCTGCGCCTTGGTCGCCTCGGCCTCCGCCAGACCCCTTGCCTGTGCGGCGGCCGCCTCGGCCTCACCGGTGGCCCGGGTCGCGGCCGCGCCGGCCTCACCCCGGGTCCTGGTGGCCTCGGCCTCGGCTCCGGCGGCGGTCTTCACCCGGGTCGCCTCGGCGGCGGCCGCGAGTTCCGTCTCCTTCGCCTTGGCCTGCGCCGCCGAGATCCGCGCGTCACGCTCGGCCTCGGCCAGCGTGCGCTTCTCGTACGCCTTGGCGTCCGCGGGCTTGCGGACGTCGGCCTGGAGCTGCTGCTCGCGCCGGTGCGCCTCCAGTTCGGCGACCCGGGTCTCCTGAATGACGACCTCCTGCCGGGCCGCCGCGTCGGCGTTCGGACCCGCCTGCCGGGCCTTGGCCGCCGCCTTGTCCCGCTCGGCCTGGTAGCCGGCCTGCAGGATCTCGCTGTCCCGGGTGGCCTCCGCCATCCGGGCGAACGAGGCCTGCTCCGCCTCCGTGGCGAGACGATTCGCCTCCGCCTGCGCGATGCGCGCGTCCCGCTGCACGGCCGCCGCGTGCGGCATCGCCAGGTTCTGGATGTACCCGGTCGGGTCCTCGATCTCGTGGATCTGCAGCGAGTCCACGATCAGGCCCAGCTTCTCCATCTCCGTACCGCAGGCGGCACGGGTCTGCCCCGTGAGCTTCTCCCGGTCCCGGATCATGTCCTCGACCGTCAGCCCGCCCACGATGGAGCGGAGATGGCCGGCGAAGACGTTGTGCACCCGCTCCGACATCATCTTCTGCTGGTCGAGGAAGCGCCGGGCCGCGTTGGCGATCGACACGAAGTCGTCGCCGACCTTGAAGATGACCACGCCCCGCACCTTGAGCGGGATGCCCTGGTGCGTCACGCAGTCCACATGCAGTTCGGTCTCGTTCAGGTCGAGCGACAGTTTGCGCACCACCTGCACACCGGGCATCACCAGCGTGCCGCGCCCCGTGACGATGCGGAAACCCATGCCCTCCTCCAGCCCCTCCATGCGGTGCTTGGAGCCGGAGATGACGAGTGCCTCGTTGGGTTCCGCGACCCGCCACATCAACTTGAACAGACCGATCAGAACGAGAACGGCGACGACCGCCGCCCCCGCAACGACGCCGACAACCATCGGCATACGCCCCCTTTGGATGGTGCCCTTTCGGCACCGAACGAAGGGAGTGTGCGCCTCGGCGGACCCGGGTTGAAGACGCTGACGAATCCTTGTTGCAATCTTGACGCATACCTGGACGAAGAGCTCTCACCTGGGGTGAGGCGGGCTCAACTGTCGTACGCCTCCGTGACGTAGACGGTCCTCGGCGGCAGGTACTCCACCACCATCACCACCGTGCCGCGCTCGATCCTGCCCGTGCCGTTCGCCGCGTAGGCGAGGAAGTGCTCGGCCCCGCCCCGCACCCGGACGATCACCTCGCCGACGAGCCCGGGCCCGACCGTCCCGGTGACCCGCCCCATCAGCCCGATCATCGACGCATCGTCCATGGTCACAGGGTACGGGCAGGTTATGCGGCCGGGGAGTCCGCGACGAGCGGCCCGGGCCAGTGTTCGTGCCAGCGCAGCTCCGCCTCCAACTGGGCGGCGAGGGAGAGCAGCAGGGGCTCGCTGTCGGCCGGGCCGAGCAGTTGGGCGCCGACGGGCAGACCGTCGGGCGTGAAGCCCGCGGGGACGTTGACGCCGGGCCAGCCCAGCACGTTCCACGGCCAGGCGTAGGGGCAGGCGGCGATCATCGCGCGGTCGGTGGCGAACCCGCTCAGGTGCAGCATCGCGCCGACGAGCGGCGGGGGAGCGGCCGTCGTCGGGGCGAGGACCACGTCGTACGACGTGAAGAAGCCGCCGATACGACGGTGCAGGGCCGCCTCCGCGCGCCGGGCCGCCCTGAGCGGGGCGCCGCCGAGCAGCCGGCCGAGCCGGGCGGCGCCGTGGGTGCGCCGGTCGAGCAGCGCGGGGAACGGTGCCTCGGCCACCCGTTCGGCGATGCCCGCGGTCGCCCGGGGCACGAAGGTGAGCCCGATCTGCCCGTAGGGCGGGTCGGCCTCCTCCACGTCATGTCCCAAGTCGGCCAGTTTCGAGGCGAGTTCGACGACCCGGGCGCGCACTTCGGGCGTCAGGCGCGCGGGTACCGCGGTGAACGGCGGCTTGAGGGAGAGCGCGATCCGCAGCCGGCCGGGATCGCGGCCCACCGCGGCCGAGGCGTCGACGGCGGCCGGCCGGTGCGGGTCGCGGTCGTGGTTCCCGCTCGCCGCGTCGAGGAGCAGTGCCGCGTCCCCCACCGTCCGGGCCAGCGTGCCGTTGACGGTGATGCCGTGGAAGGACTCGCCGCGCGGCCAGGTCGAGATGCGGCCGCGCTGCGGCTTGACGCCGACGAGATGTGTCCAGGAGGCCGGGATGCGGACCGAACCGGCGCCGTCCGAGCCGAGCGCCGCCGGCACCAGACCCGCCGCCACCGCGGCCGCCGAACCGCCGGAGGAGCCGCCCGGCGTGTGCCCGGGGCTCCACGGGTTGCGGGTCGCGCCGAAGGCCGGGCCCTCGGTGAACGGCCACTGGCCGAACTCGCAGGTGTTGGTCTTGCCGACGATCACCGCGCCGGCCGCGCGCAGCCGCCGTACCGCCTCTCCGTCCTCGGCGGCCGCCGGATGCGCGCCCGGGCAGCCGAAGGCGGTCGGTTCGCCGGCCACGTCCATGTCGTCCTTGACGGCGACCGGCACCCCCAGCAGCGGCCCGCGTCCGCCCGCCGCCAACTCCCGGTCCGCGGCGTCGGCTTCGGCGAGCGCGGCCTCGGCGCGGACGATCCGGAAGGCGTTGAGGGTGTCCTGCGTGGCCTCGATCCGGGCCAGGGCCCGCTCGACGAGAAGACGGCTGGTCACCTCCCCGGCGGCCAGGGCGCGGGCTGACTCGGCCAGGCCCTGGGCACGGTCGAGCGTCATGGCGGGACCACCTCCGGTACACGATGTCTACCGGAGAGTAACTCCCGGACCGGTGGCGCTGTACAGGTTTCGCACAGGTGTCGGCCAGTCGTGTGTGAACCATTGACGTGCACCTGCCTCACCTCTACCTTCTGCTCGACTTCTCGAACCGAGTTCGAAGTTTCGGACGTACGCCGTTGTACCGGTCCGTTGTACGAGTCCCAGGGAGAGCCGCCCGTGACCACACATCCCCCCACCCCGTCCCGTCGCGCCCTGCTCCGGGCGATGGCCGCCCTGCCGGTCTCGGCCCTGGTGCTGGGCGAAGCACCCGGGCTGCTCGGCACGGCCGCGGCCGCCGCCCCCGCGAGCGGCTACGCCACCCGGTACACCATCGTGCCGTTCCTCAACAGCGACGACGGCACGGTCAACGTCTACCAGTCCGACGACGCCACCGACTTCCGTCTGGTGCAGTCCTCCGCGTACACCCCGCCGAGCAACCGCATCCGCGACGCGAGCATCTTCAAGCACACCAACGGCTACTACTACCTGACCTACACCACCCACACCTGGCAGGACGTCAGCACCACGATCGGCTTCGCCCGCAGCTCCGACCGGGTCAACTGGACCTTCCTGTACGACTACACGGTCCCGATCACCGGCCTCTCCCGTGCCTGGGCGCCGGAGTGGTTCGTCGACAGCGACGGCAGTGTCAACGTCATCGTCTCCTGCTCGCTGACCAGCGACGAGTGGATCTTCACCCCGTATCTGCTGAAGGCCACCAACTCGGCGCTGACAACGTGGAGTTCACCGGTGGCCCTGTCGGGCATCGGCTCCAACCACATCGACACCTGCATCGTGAAGGCAGGGTCGACCTACCACGCGTTCACCAAGAACGAGACGGCGAAGTACATCGAGTACGCCACCGCGAGCAGCCTCACCGGCCCGTACACGATCTCCAGGACGGGCGACTGGGCGGGCTGGGGCAGCTACCGCGAGGGCCCGTCGGTGATCCAGCTCGACAACGGCGCCTGGCGGATCTTCTTCGACGGCTACGGCGACGGCAATTACTACTACAGCGACAGCTACGACACCTTCGCCACCTGGAGCGCGCCCAAGGCCCTGCCCGCGGTCTCGGGCACGGCCCGCCACTTCACCGTCATCAAGGAGACCGTGTCCGGCGGGCCGAGCATCACGAAGAACGCGACCCGCTCCTTCCGGTCCGTCAACTACACCACCCGCTACTGGCAGGAGCAGTCCGCCCTCCTCAACCTCCCGGTGGTCAGCAGTTCCAGCACCACCGCCGAGAAGCAGGCGGCCACCTTCACGGTCGTCGCCGGCCTCGCCGACTCGGGCGGCTACTCGTTCCGTGACGCCTCCGGCAACTACCTGCGCCACTACGACTTCCGCGCCCGGTTCGACGCGAACGACGGCACGTCCACGTTCGCCAGGGACGCCACGTTCATCGCCCGCACGGGCACGGCGAGCGGCTCGGTCCGCTTCGAGTCGTACAACTACCCCGGCTACTACCTGCGGCACTACAACTACCAGCTGACCGTGGCCGTGTCGGACGGCACGGACCTGTTCCGGCAGGACAGCTCGTTCGTGCCGGTGACCGCCTGGGCCTGAACGGGGCCGTGCCCGGCCGGCTGCCGTGCCGGGGCACGGAGGGCGGGTTCCGCCGATGCGGCGCCGGAGGACGTCCCGGCGCCGCATCGGCGGCACCTGTCGGTGCGGACCCGACCTCGAACTCCTGTGCCGAGTAGGCGAGTTGGACACTTTCGCGGCCACCTCATCCCGGTTGGGCCGGGTCGTAGGGTGGCACATATGAGCATCGACGATGTCGCGTTGCGCCCCGTGGCCGAGGACGACCTGCCCGTCATGGAACTGTTCCTCAACGACCCCGCGACCACCGCGCCTTTCCAGTGGTCCGGCTGGTGGGACCCGGGGCGCTGGCGCCGCCAATGGGCGCAGAACGGCCTGCTCGGCGACGACAGCGGGCATCTGATGGTGGTTCGCGGCGGGGAGAGACTGGGGTTCGTCGCCTGGCGGAAGATCACGCCGACCCGGACCACGTCCTACTGGAACATGGGGATCTGCCTGCTGCCGGAGACCCGCGGGCGGGGTGTCGGGACAGAGGCGCAGCGGCAGTTGGTCCGGTACCTCTTCGCGCACACCACGGTCGTACGGATCGAGGCGGACACCGAAGCGGAGAACATCGCCGAACAACGCGCCCTGGAGAAGGTCGGGTTCAGCCGCGAGGGCCTGATGCGCAGCATCGCCTTCCGCGACGGGCAGTGGCGTGACGGCGTGCGCTACAGCATCCTGCGCGGCGAACTGGCCTGAGCACGTGATGCCGCGCTCGCCGGCTGAACGGACAGCCGGGGGCCGGCCATGAGCGGACTGCCGTGCGGCGGTCGCGGCCGTCAGGCGGAGGGCTTCCGGGAGGCGCCCTCGCGCGGGGCCGTGGTGAGGCGGCCCGCGTGCGGCTTCCCGCACGACGTGGCCGCCCGGGTCGAGATCGGTCGTCACGGTCACCTGGCGGCTGCCGCGGCACCGGTTCAGGCGCCGGTGCCGCCGCAGCTTTCGCGGATGATCAGGTCGGTGCCGGCGAAGGTCGGAGCGAGCGGCTGGAAGTCGCTCTCCAACTGGCCGCGCAGGAGGCCGAAGGCGTCGCGGCCCAGCCCCTGGAAGTCCATGCGGACGGTGGTCAGGGAGGGGGTGAGGAAGCCCGCGTGCGGGGCGTCGTCGAAGCCGATGACGCCGACGTCTCCCGGCACGGACCGCCCGGCGTGATGCAGGGCGCGCAGTACGCCCAGCGCCAGGTCGTCGTTGCCGCACAGGATCGCGGTGACACCCGGGTCCTCGGCGAGCCCGCGCCCCTCGTCGTACCCGGCCCGCGCGTCCCAGCCCTTGCCGCCGTGGGGTTCGGGCGGGGTGATGCCGGCCGCCTCCAGCGCGCTCCGCCAGCCCTGGGCACGCGGCCCCTCCGAGCGGCGGGTGCCCCCGGACGTGGGGATCGCGACGTAGTGAACCGTCCGGTGGCCGAGCTGAAGGAGGTGCGCGGTGGCGGCGCGGGCCGCCTCACGGTCGTCGGCCCACACGGCCGGCCGGGGAGGGGTCCGGCCGTGCGACGGCGCTTCGACGACCGCGGCGCACGGTACGTCCGCCGGAACCCGGCTCAGTGCCGCGGCGCCGAGCCGGTCGAAGCCGATGACCATCAGTGCGCCGCCCTCGGCCATGGCCGACGAGATCGTGCGGTCCAGGTCCTCCTCGGGCGTCAGCACCTTCATGCCGAGCGAGTAGCCCGCGGCCCGGGCCGCTTCCTCCAGGCCCTGCAGGGTGGCCGCGTAGCCGTAGAGGGTCGTGTTCGACGTCAGTACGGTGATGGACCGGGTCACGCCGCTGGCCAGTGCGAACGCGGTGGCGTTGCGCCGGAATCCCAGCGTCTGGATGGCTGCCTCGACCCGCCGGCGGGTCTCCTCGCGGACGTTGGGGTGACCGTTGATGACCCGCGAAACTGTCTGGTAGGAGACGCCCGCCGCCTGGGCGACGTCGCGAATGCTGGCGGCCTTGCGTGGCTCCTGTCCGGGGCCGGAGCGGCCATCGGAGCTCTTGTGACCGGTCACATCCATGGGACGAGTGTCAGCGGTCACAATGACGTCCGTCAAGACACAAACCCATGTGCTGCCGACAGTTGTACCAGCCAGACGCCACGGCGCACGAACGCCCCGGCTGAAGCTGCTTCAACCCGACCACGGTCAGCCGCGGCACGCCCGAGCGGGGCGGGGACGGGCGACGGGTCGGCCCGGCGGGGAACGATCAGGATCGGAGAAGCCGAACGTGATCCCGGGCCCGTAGCGTGTGGGGCTATGGAGAGCGAGCTCCGGAGGATGGAGAGACGATGAGCAGGGCCACGAGGACGGACACGGGCACCACCGAGGCGCACAGGGCCGACAGCCACGATCTGATCCGGGTGCACGGCGCGCGCGTGAACAACCTCAAGGACGTCAGCATCGAGATCCCCAAGCGCAGGCTGACGGTCTTCACCGGTGTCTCCGGCTCGGGCAAGAGCTCGCTTGTGTTCGACACCGTCGCCGCCGAGTCGCAGCGGCTGATCAACGAGACCTACAGCGCCTTCGTGCAGGGCTTCATGCCGACGCTGGCGCGGCCCGAGGTCGACGTCCTCGAAGGGCTGACCACCGCGATCATCGTCGACCAGCAGCGGATGGGGGCCGACCCCCGCTCCACCGTCGGCACCGCCACCGACACCAACGCGTTGCTGCGGATCCTCTTCAGCCGGCTCGGCACACCGCACATCGGCCCGCCCAGCGCGTACGCCTTCAACGTCCCCTCGGTCCGGGCGAGCGGCGCGATCACCGTCGAACGCGGCGCCAAGAAGGCGGTCAAGGCCACCTTCAACCGCACCGGCGGCATGTGCCCGCGCTGCGAAGGCCGGGGCGCGGTCTCCGACATCGACCTCACCCAGCTCTACGACGACTCCAAGTCGCTCGCCGAGGGCGCGATCACCGTCCCCGGCTACAAGGGCGGCGGCTGGAACTCCCGGCTCTACGTCGAGTCCGGCTTCTTCGACCCGGACAAGCCGATCCGCGGATACACGAAGAAGGAGCTGCACGACTTCCTGCACCGCGAGCCGACCCGGATGAAGATCGCGGGCATCAACATGACCTACGAAGGGCTGATCCCGCGGATCCAGAAGTCGATGCTCTCCAAGGACAAGGAGGCGATGCAGGCGCACATCCGCGAGTTCGTGGAGCGGGCGGTCACCTTCACCACCTGCCCCGAGTGCGACGGCACCCGGCTCAGCGAAGGCGCCCGGGAGTCGAAGATCAAGGGGATCAGCATCGCCGACGCCTGCGCGATGCAGATCAGCGACCTGGCCGACTGGGTCCGCGCACTGCGCGAGCCGTCGGTGGCGCCGCTGCTCACCGCGCTGGGGGGGACCCTGGACTCCTTCGGCGAGATCGGTCTCGGCTATCTCGCGCTCGACCGGCCGGCGGGCACCCTGTCCGGCGGCGAGGCACAGCGCGTGAAGATGATCCGCCATCTCGGCTCCTCGCTCACCGACGTCACCTATGTCTTCGACGAGCCCACCGCCGGCCTGCACCCGCACGACATCCAGCGGATGAACGAACTGCTGCTGCGGCTGCGCGACAAGGGCAACACGGTGCTCGTCGTGGAGCACAAACCGCAGACGATCGCCATCGCCGACCACGTCGTCGACCTCGGCCCCGGCGCCGGCACGGGGGGCGGCACCGTCTGCTTCGAGGGCACCGTGGAAGGGCTGCGGGCGGGCGACACCGTCACCGGCCGCCACCTGGACGACCGGGCCGCCCTCAAGGAGACCGTGCGAACGCCCACCGGCGCGCTGGAGATCCGCGGCGCCACGGCGCACAACCTGCGCGACGTCGACGTCGACATCCCGGTCGGCGTGCTGTGCGTGATCACCGGCGTCGCGGGCTCCGGCAAGAGCTCGCTGGTCCACGGCTCCATCCCCGCCGGGGCGGGCGTGGTGTCGGTCGACCAGACGCCCATCCGCGGCTCCAGGCGGAGCAACCCGGCGACGTACACCGGACTGCTCGACCCGATCCGGACCGCGTTCGCCAAGGCCAACGGCGTGAAACCGGCGTTGTTCAGCGCCAACTCCGAGGGCGCCTGCCCCACCTGCAACGGCGCGGGCGTCGTCTACACGGACCTGGCGATGATGGCCGGGGTCGCCAGCACCTGCGAGGACTGCGAGGGGAAGCGGTTCGAGGCGTCGGTCCTCGACCACCACCTCGGTGGCCGCGACATCAGCGAGGTGCTCGCGATGTCGGTGGCCGAGGCCGAGGAGTTCTTCGGCGACGGCGAGGCGCGCACCCCGGCCGCGCACCGCATCCTCGGCCGGCTGTCCGACGTCGGGCTCGGCTACCTCAGCCTCGGCCAGCCGCTCACCACGCTGTCCGGCGGCGAACGCCAGCGGCTGAAGCTGGCCACGCACATGGCGGACAAGGGCGGCGTGCTCGTCCTCGACGAGCCGACCACCGGCCTCCACCTCGCCGACGTCGAGCAACTGCTCGGCCTGCTGGACCGGCTCGTCGACTCCGGCAAGTCCGTCATCGTCGTCGAGCACCACCCGGCGGTCATGGCGCACGCCGACTGGATCGTCGACCTCGGCCCCGGCGCCGGCCACGACGGAGGCCGCGTCGTCTTCGAGGGCACCCCCGCCGACCTGGTCGCCGCCCGCTCCACCCTCACCGGCGAGCATCTCGCGGCCTACGTCGGCGGCTGAGACGGCACCGGGCCGGGGCCCGTCCGGCGGATCGGGGCGCAGGGCGGCAGCGGCGACCGACCAGCCCGGGCGAGCGGGCCCCGGGTGAGCCGGACCTGACCGGCGACAACGCCGCGGCCGGGCGTGTCGGCGGGCCCCCGTCCGGTGCCCGGGACCAGCGGTGTCAGGGGCGCAGCAGGTAGTGCGTGAGCAGCGACTCGGCCCTGGCGGGACTCACCCCCAGGGCCGTGCCGATCCGCTCCCACGACACCTCGTCCTCCTGGATCGCGTAGGCCGCCTCCTGGGCGATGTCGGCGGTGAGGCGCTCCAGCGCGGTCGCGGCCCGGAGCGCGGCGACCGGGGCCTGCTCGACCAGCGCGGCCAACTGGTCCTCCAACACGTCCAGCAGATGGGTGAGTTCGTCCGGCAGAGGCACGGTCCGGCGTTCCACGGCCCGGATGTGCTCGCTCCAGTCACGGTACGCGTCGCCGGTGTCGGGGTCGGGCCGGCGGCCGCTCACCTCCTCCGCCCAGTCGATCGGGTACGGCTCCCCGCGCCAGCCGCACGCACAGGCCGCGCGGAACCCGGCCGCCCGGGGCCGGCCCGCGAGACCGTCGTAGGCCCACCACTCGCCGGTCTCCACGCCGCTGTCGGCGCCGCCGAAGTCCAGGTACACCGGCTTGGGCTCGTCCCCCTCGGCGAGCACCGCCCCCGCGATGCCCTCGTGGGACTCCCCGAACTGCTCGGTCGTCCACCCCACGGTCTTCCCCCCTGTGGTCCGGTCTTGTCGCATCCCTCGAACACCCTGCGGGGCGCCGTACGGTGACACATGCCCCGGGAGCGAGCATGCCCCGGGCCGCCCTTCCGTGAACGGGACTTCACCCGGCGCCCCGGGGCGCGAGGGTGAGATCATCTCCGGCATGGACTTGGCACCGGAGCAGGAGATGATCCACGTACTGCCGGGGGAGGTGACCCTGTCGGACCGGCGCACACGGCGTACGTGGGCGGTGGAGGTGGCGGCCTGCCGGATCGGGACCCACCCCGTCACACGGGACCTGTACGCGCGCGTCACCGGCGCGCCCCCGCACGCCGCCGGGGAGGGCCGGCTGCCCGTCGAGGGCGTCTCCTGGTGGGACGCGGTGCACTTCTGCAACGCCCTGTCCCTGCGCGCCGGTCTCACCCCCGCGTACCGCACGGGGGCCGACGGCGAGACCGTCGCCTGGGACACCTCGGCCGACGGATACCGGCTGCCCACCGAGGCCGAATGGGAGCACGCCTGCCGCGCCGGCACCGAAGGACCGCGCTACGGCCCGCTCGACGACATCGCCTGGTACCGGGAGAACTCCGGCGAACGGCCCCAGGAGGTCGGCGCCAAACTCCCCAACCCCTGGGGCCTGTACGACATGCTCGGCAACGTCTGGGAGTGGTGCTGGGACGTCTACGACGCCGAGGTGTACGGCACCTACCGCGTCCTGCGCGGCGGCGGCTGGTTCGACGAGCACTGGAGCTGCCGGGCGTCCGTGCGGCGGCGCAGCCACCCGACGTTCCGGGTGGACGACGTCGGCTTCCGGCTCGCGCGTACGGCGCGCCCGGCGTCGTAGGGCGCGCTACGGGCGCGGCCAGGGGCGGCCGCCGATGGCCTCGATGCCGTTGTTGAACCGCCGCAGGTAGCCCGCGAAGGCGGCGACGTCGTCGTCCGGCCAGTCGTGCATCACCTGGTCCAGGATCTCGACGATCCCCTCCCGTTCCGCGTCCAGCAGGCGCATCCCCTCTTCGGTGAGACGGAACTTGCGGGCCATCCCGCCCTCGGGGTCGGGGATGCGCTCGATGAAACCCGCCCGCATCGCCGCCGCGGTCTGCCGGTTCAGGGTGGAGGCGTCCAGGCCGAAGGCCTCGCTGAGTTCCCCGATCGACATCGGCCCCTGGACCTGGATCCGGCTGAGCAGGATGTAGGCGCTGCGCTCCATGAGGCTGTTCTTGCGGCGGCCGCCCCGCTGGTTCAGGAACGTGTGACGGCTGAGCAGCATCTGCTCGTACTCGACCTCATGGGTGGGCGTCTCCATGGGCCCATCCTGGCATACGGGTGTGTATGGGCCATGCCATGTGCTTGATACATATGGCATGTACGATGCACATCCTCGCGTACATCGTTTCCTGCTCCCGCGCTTCGTCCTCTGCTCCCGCACTTCGTTCCTTGCACACTTTCTCCGAGGAGTCCCCCATGGGCGCCCCAGCCCCTCAGCCCACGGCCCGCTCGGGTGCCGTGATCGCCACGCTGGCCTTCGCCGGCACCACGGCGGCGATCATGCAGACCCTGGTCACGCCTCTGATAGCCGAGCTGCCGCAGATCCTGGACACCTCGTCCTCGAACGCGGCCTGGGTGATCACGGTCACCCTGCTGGTGGCCGCCGTCTGCGTACCCGTCGTCGGCCGCCTCGGCGACCTGGTGGGCAAGCGCCGGATGCTGCTCGCCTGCTCCGTGCCGCTGATCGTCGGCTCCGTCGTGTGCGCCTTCGCCTCCGACGTGGTGACGATGATCGTCGGCCGCGGACTGCAGGGCATGGGCATGGGCATGGTGCCCCTCGGCATCGCGCTGCTGCGGGACGTCGTACCGGCCGAGAAGCTCAGCGGCTCCATCGCGCTGGTCAGCGCCTCCATGGGCATCGGCGGCGCCATCGGCCTGCCGCTGGCCGCCGCGGTCGCCCAGTACGCGAACTGGCGCGCCCTGTTCTGGGGCTCCGCCGCCCTGGCCGCCGTCGTCGCCGTCCTGATCTTCACCCTCGTCCCGGACGTCCCCGCCGGCGCCAAGGGCCAGCGCTTCGACCTGCCCGGCGCCGTCGGCCTCGGCGTCGGCCTGGTCTGCCTGCTGCTCGGCGTCTCCAAGGGTGCCGACTGGGGCTGGGCCTCCGGCAGCACGCTCGGCCTGTTCGCCGCCGCCGTCGTGGCCCTCGTCGGCTGGGGCGCCTGGGAGGTGCGCACCACCGACCCGCTGATCGACCTGCGCACCACGGCCCGCCCCCGCGTCCTCCTCACCAACCTCGCCTCGGTCTTCATCGGCTTCGGCATGTACGCGAGCATGCTGGTGATGCCGCAGCTGCTGCAGTTCCCGGCGGCCACCGGCTACGGCCTCGGCCAGTCGATGCTCGCGGCCGGCCTGTGGATGGCCCCCGGCGGCCTGATGATGATGCTGGTCTCCCCGCTCGGCGGAAAGCTCACCAACGCCCGCGGCCCGAAGTTCACCCTGGTCTGCGGCGCCCTGGTGCTGGCCGTCGGCTACTTCGTCTCCCAGGCACTGATGGGCTCCGCCTGGGGCGTCATGGTGGTCAACCTCATCACCAGCGGCGGCGTGGGCCTCGCCTACGGCGCCATGCCCGCCCTGATCATGAGCTCGGTGCCGCTGACCGAGACGGCCGCCGCCAACGCCTTCAACACCCTGATGCGCTCGCTCGGCACCTCGGTCGGCTCCGCCGTCATCGGAGTGATCCTCTCCCAGATGACCACGACCATGGGCGGCTACACCTTCGCCTCCGAGGACGGCTTCCGCACCGCGCTCCTCGTCGGCGGCGGCCTCGCCCTCGTCTCCGCGGCCATCGCGGCGGTCATCCCCGCCGCCCGCGCCGCGGCGGCCGAGGACACCACCGGCCAGACCGCCGCGCCCGAACAGGCCAAGGTCTGAGCGACCGGAGGGGGCGACCGCACGGTTCGCCCCCTCCGTGCTCCCCGGGCCCCGACTCCTACTCGAGGTCCAGCAGCCCCCTGCGCACCGCCTCCGACACCGCCGCCGCCCGGTTGTCCGCGCCCAGCTTGCGGTAGACCCGCACCAGATGCGTCTTGACGGTCGCCTCGCTCAGGAACAGCGCCTCGGCGATGGCCCGGTTGCTCAGCCCCTCCGCCAGCAGCCGCACCACCTCCACCTCCCGCCCGCTCAACTCCCCCTCGGGAGCCGGGCCCTGGCCGACCAGCTCGCCCACGAGCTCCGACGCGAGCCCGAGCCCGCCGGCCGCGGCGCCGCGCACCGCCGTGAACAGCTCCTGCGGCGGCCCCGCCTTCAGCACATATCCCCGGGCCCCCGCCTCCAGCGCGCGCACCACGTCGGCCCGGCCCGAGTAGCTCGTCAGCATCACCACCGGCATCCCGGGCGCCTCGGCCGCGAGCCGGCGCACCGCCTCGATCCCGTCGATGCCGCGGCCGCCCCCGAACCGCAGGTCCATCAGCACCACGTCCACCCCCAGCCGGGCCGCGAGCCGCACCGCCTCCTCCCCGGACCCCGCCTCCCCGGCCACCTCGAGATCCGGCTCCCCCTCCAGCAGTGCCCGCAGCCCCGCCCGTACGACGGCGTGGTCGTCCGCCACCAGCAGCCTGAGCGGTGTCCCGCTCACCGGGCGGCCACCCCGGCGGCCGGACGGCTCGGAGCCTGCGCGGGCACGGTCGCCCGCACCCGCGTCCCGCGCCCCGGCACGCTGCCGACGTCGAGGTCGCCGCCGCACTCGCGCAGCCGCGCCCGGGCGGCCGGAATGCCGAGCCCCCGCGCGGTCCGCGACGGCACGCCGGCCCGGCCGGGCTCGAACCCCCTGCCGTCGTCCCGCACTTCGAGCTCCGTCCGGTCCGCGTACCCGTGCAACGTGACCACGACGTTCACCGCCCGCGCATGCTCACGGACGTTGGCCAGCGTGCTCTGCGCCACCCGGAACAGGGTCGCCGCCGCCTGCCCGTCGAGGGCCGGGCGGCCCACGCCCGCCGAGCGGAACCGCACCCGCGCCGCCGCACCCTCCGCCTCGGCCCGGGCGCACAGCATCCGCAGCGCCTCCTCGAGACCCGCCTCGTCCACGGCGGACGGCGTCAGATCGCGGATGATCCTGCGGGTCTCGGCCAGATTGGCGTGCAGCCCGTCCGCGACCGCCCGCATCCGGGTGCGGGCCATGTCCGGACGCGTGTCCCAGTCACGGTCGGCGGCCTGCAACAGCATCACCCCGCCCGAGAGTTCCTGGGCCAGCGTGTCGTGCAGGTCCCGGGCGATCCGGGCCCGCTCGGCCAGCACCCCGGCCTGCCGCTGCCGCCGGGCCAGGACGTCGCGGGTGCCCCGCAACTCCCCGACCAGCCGCAGCCGTTCCGCCGCGTCGCGCTGCTGGGCCCGGTAGAGGGCGACGGTGCCCCACACGGCCGCCACCGGGATCAGCACCAGCTCCGGATCGAACTGCCCAGCACTGCGGACGAGTTGCCCGGACAGGACGACCGACAGGGCGGCCACCGCCGTTGCGGCGGCCCGCCGGCCGAGCACCCGCAGCGCCGCGCAGGCCAGCGGCACCGCGCACCACACATAGGCGGAGGTGAGCGACGCGGGAGCGAGGACGACCAGCGCGGTCCACAGCGCCATCAGCGCCGCCACCCACAGATGTCCGCCGATCCGGCCGAGCCGTGCCCCGGCCGCGAGGCCGCCCGCGTACACCAGCGCCAGCAGCCCGCTGACGCCCACGATGTCCCAGCACAGCCCGGTCCTGAGCTGCACCAGCCGGACCAGACCGGCGCCCACGACGACGAAGAACGTCAGATGGGCGAGGAGGTCGGTGGCCGGCCGGCGCCCGCGGGCCGCCCGCGCGGAGAGGTGGACGGGAGGGCGCTCGGACACGGCAGATCCCCTTGGACGATGATCCGTTCGAACAGGGGGTCCGAGTCTATCCGCCGGCTGTAGGGACCGTGTGAGGGCGGTCCCCGCCCGGTCAGGCGCCCGGGTGCAGCCCGAGGAAGCCGGGCGTCGGGTCGCCCTTCACCTCGCCGAAGTACAGCGCGAACGTCTGCTTCAGCCGCTCCACCTCGGCACGGTCGGACATGAACCGCGGGAAGCCGTCGATGTTGGCGTGGCGGTACTCCCAGACCGGCTTCAGACCGGCCGGGGGAGTGATGTCGGTGCGCACCGACCAGCCGTTGAAGGAGTTCTGCTGGACGGCCGTGGACAACTGCCAGTTGAGGTAGAGCTTGGCGGCCGCGGTGTTCCTCGCCGCCTTCAGGATCGCCGCCCGCTGGCCCCAGGCCATGAACGGGGCGCTGTCCGGGAGCACCCACTTCACGGGGCCGGACGCCAGGGGTGCGCCGGAGCCGCCGACGCCGATGGCGTACTGCCCGGCGCGCACGGCGTCACCGGGCGAGTTGCTGCCACGCGCGAACCGCACGTCCTGGGCGGCGAGACGCGCCGCCCAGTCCCAGCCGTAGTGCTTGACGTACAGCGAGTAGAGGAAGAGGACCGCGTCGTCGTCGTGCGGGAAGGAGGAGGCGATCTTCCCCTTCCACCGCGCGTCGAGCAGATCCAGCGGGGTGCGCGGCGCGGCCGGGCCGACGGCGTCCGGCCCGTACATGAAGCTGAACGCGATCGCGGCGACGGCGACCCAGGCACCCTGCGGGTCCTTGAACGTGTCGTGGACCTTCCCGAACCCGGCCGGCCTGTAGTGCAGCAGCCGTCCCTGCGACTTCCAGCGGACGAAGTCCTGCACGGTCTGCAGCTGTACGACGTCCGGGACGAGGGTGCCGGTGGCGAGCTGGTTGTCCACGCGGACGTCGTGGTACTTGCTGTAGTCCACGATCAGCTTCAGGTCGATGTCCGGGAAGGCCTTGAGGAAGGCGGCCCTGGTGCCGTCCTGCTGGGTCGGGGTGTCCCCGCCTGCGTAGACGACGAGCCTGCCCCCTTCCGCGAGCGCGGCCCGGTACAGCTCGTCGAGCGTCCGGGTCTCCTCGGCGCCGTACGACCGTGCGGCGGAGGCGGGGGACGCCGAGGCGGGCGACGCGCCGAGAGCGCCGGCACCGAGGGCGGCGCCGGCACCGGTCGCGAGGAGACGCCTTCTGCTGGGGAAGCTGGCCATGGTGCGAGTACCTCTCTGGAGCACGGAGGAGGGGGAGGGGACCGGGCGCCACGGTCGACGCCGAGTCTGCCGGGCCCGGCGTCCGGCCCGCGTCGTCCGGACGGAGCGGACGACACGCGTCCGGTGGAAACCCCGTTCAACCGATCGGTTGAACGCCCTTCCCGTGCGGTCCCGCCCCTACGGCCTTGCCAGTCGCCGCATCGTCAGCGCGAGGTGCAGCCGCAGCCGGCCCTGAGGTGTGCGCACCGGCCAGCCCAGCAGGTGTTCGGCGTGCGCCAGCCGGTCCTGGAGCGTGGAGTGGTGGACGTTCGCCTCCGCGGCCGCCGCCCGCATACTCGCCGTCGCGGTGACGGCGTACAGCGTGGCGAGCAGCCACGGGGCGTCCGCGGCGGCCTCCTCCACCGCCCGGACGTCGGGCGGCGGCTCGGCCCCCGCCACGACCAGTTCGGCCAGCGACGCGATCCCGCCGAGCTCGTCGGCGTACACCACCCGGGGACCGGGATCGTGCGGGCCGCCCTCGGCCGTGAACCGCAACGCGGTCCGGGCGGCCGCCCAGGACCGGGGCAGCTCCAGCACGGGGACGGCGGGGCCGACGCCGGTCCGGACCGCGGATTCGGTGCCGGGCGTCTCCGCGGAGGCGGGCACGACCCGGGGGCGTCCGGCCGGGGTGGCCAGGGCGCGGGCCGGGGCGAGGGGGTCGAGGCCGAGCTTGCGGGCGGCGTGCAGCCGGGCCGGTTCGGCTGCCGTGGCGTCCAGCAGCGTCTCGACCAGGGCGGGGTCGTCCAGCGGGGCCCGGCCGCGGGTGCGGTCGAGGACGAGGCGTACCGCGCCGGCGGCCCGCTCCAGGATCACCGCGTCGACCACGCTCGGCGCCGCACCGGCGCGTTCCAGCCAGAGGGCGGGCGCACCGTCCGGGGTCAGCGCGGCGGACGGCCACTCGGGATCCGGCGGCAGGTCGGAGTCCCGCCGGGTGCCGTCCTCCTCGACCCGGATCCGCACCCGCCGGTCCGCGTCGACCAGCCGCGCGGGCACCCCGGCGAGCACGGCGGCCCCGCGCACCAGCGACTCCACGCCGGCCCGCGCCTCCGCGAGCCCGTCGAAGTAGGCGATGACCCGCACGGCGGCACCGGCGTCCGGGTCCAGCGCGGTCAGGCGCCCCGCCAGCTCTTTCATGGGCCCATCATGCGCCACGGCCCCGCCGGTGAGGAGGGCCCGCCCCGTCGGTTCCGCCGGAAACCGGCCGCCGGCGCGCACGCCGACGGGCCGTCCGGCTCGTCACCATGAGCCGGGCGGCCCGGTCGCGGAACCGCGGAGGTCGCCGTAGGACTACTCGGCGAGGAGCCTGCGCAGCCAGTTCAGCTGGGCGGCCCGGGCCGTCCTGGAGAGCGCGGCCTGCGGGGCGAAGCCGTCGAAGCCGTGGAAGCCACCCGGCCAGACGTGCAGTTCGGCCACCCCGCCGGCCTGCCAGATCCGGGAGGCGTAGGCGACGGCCTCGTCCCGGAAGGTCTCGGCGGAGCCCACGTCGAGGAAGGCCGGGGGCAGGCCGGAGAGGTCCTCGGCGCGGGCGGGCGCCGCGTACGGGGAGACGTCCGGGCCGCCCCGCGCCGACCCGAGCAGCGCCGTCCAGCCGGTCTCGTTGGCCGTCCGGTCCCAGACCCCGAGGCCCGCCATCTGGTGCGAGGAGGGTGTGTCGTTGCGGTCGTCCAGCATCGGGCACATCAGCAGCTGGCCGATCGGTTGCGGACCGCCGCGGTCGCGCAGCAGCAGGGCGAGCGCGGCGGTGAGCCCGCCGCCCGCGCTGCCACCGGCGATCACGATCCGCTCCGGGTCCGCGCCCAGTTCCTTGGCGTGCTCCGCCGTCCACAGCAGACCGGCGTACACGTCCTCGACGGGTGCCGGGTGCGGGTGCTCGGGCGCGAGGCGGTACTCCACCGACACCACGACCAGGTCCAGCTCCCGCGCCCAGTCCAGGGCCAGGTCCACGCCGACCCGGTTGTTGCCCAGGACCATGCCGCCGCCGTGCACGTGGTAGACGACCGGACGCGGCCGGTCCGGGGCCGGCGAGGTCGGGCGGCAGATCAGCAGCGAGATCTCGGGGGCGCCCTCGGGCCCCGGCACGGTCCGGTCCTCGACCTCGAGGGCACCGCCCGCCGTCAGGTCCAGCTGGGCCAGCAGCTGGATGCCCGGACCCTGGCGGGCGGTCTCGATGTCGTCCGGGGTCATGCCGGGCTGGATCATCTCCCTGATCAGTTCCAGGGCGGCGGCGAGTTCGGGGTCGAACGGCGGGGGGACGAAGGCCATGGCTTCTCCTCGGCGGGGCGGCTCGTGCGGCCATGATCCGCGCACAGGCAACCTTACGGAGCGCCGCCGTCCGGCGGAACCTGCCCGCCGTTCGGCGGGTGGCAGGCCGTATGACCTGGTGTCTTGCCAGGTCATGACCTTTTGTTCACCTGTGCGGGGTGGAACGGCGGCGCGGAGGGCGACAACGATGTCCGCACCCCCACACGCACCAGGAGCATCCCGGTGAACGTCTCCCTCAACGTCTGGCTGCTGACTGTAGCGGCCCTGTGCGCACTCGTCGCCGTCGACTTCCTCATCGGCCGCAAACCCCACGACGTGTCGGTCAGAGAGGCCGGAACCTGGACGATCGTCTGGGTCGTCCTGGCGTGTGTGTTCGGCCTGGGAGTGTTCCTCTTCGGGGGCGGCGGGCCGACGGGCGAGTTCTTCGCCGGGTACATCACGGAGAAGTCGCTGAGTGTGGACAACCTCTTCGTCTTCGTCCTGATCATGGGGAAGTTCGCGGTGCCCTCGCAGTACCAGCAGCGGGTGCTGATGGTGGGCGTCCTGATGGCGCTGGTGCTGCGCGCGGCGTTCATCGCGGCCGGCGCGGCCATCATCTCCGCGTTCTCCTGGGCGTTCTACCTCTTCGGCGCCTTTCTGATCTGGACCGCGTGGAAGCTGATCCAGGACGCGGGGAAGGGCGGGCACGAGGAGGAGTACGAGGAGAACAAGCTCCTGAAGTCGGTGGAGAAGCGTTTCGGGGTGGCCGACCGCTACCACGGCACCAAGCTGTGGATCGAGCGGAACGGCAAGCGGGTCATGACCCCGATGCTGGTCGTGATGCTCGCGATCGGCTCCACGGACGTGCTGTTCGCCCTGGACTCCATCCCGGCCATCTACGGCCTGACGGAGGACCCGTACATCGTGTTCACCGCCAACGCCTTCGCGCTGATGGGTCTCAGGCAGCTGTACTTCCTCATCGGCGGCCTGCTGAAGAAGCTGGTGCACCTCGGCTACGGCCTGTCGGTCATCCTGGGCTTCATCGGCGTGAAGCTGGTGCTGCACGCGCTGCACGAGTCGGGGGTCCACGTCCCCGAGATCGGCATCCCGTTCTCGCTCGGCTTCATCGTGCTCGTCCTCGCCGTGACGACGTTCACCAGTCTGAGGGCGGCCAGGCGACAGGAACAGCGGTCCGGGGCGACGGCCTGAGACGTCCCGGGTGCCGACGGCGAAGGGGGCCCGGAGTGACTCCGGACCCCCTTCGGAGTGTGACGGCTACGGCGCTCAGGCGGCCGCGGTCTCGCCGGCGTGGCCGTGCAGTCGGGCCACGACCTCGGTCAGCTGGGCGGCGACCTCGGCGTCGTCGACCGGGTGGGTCTCGGCGAAGCGGGTCAGGGAACCCGGGATGGAGAGCTTGAGGTCCTCGATGACCTTGCCGCCGGCGATGCCCACGGCCTTGCGGGCCTCGTCCTGCGCCCACACGCCGCCGAACTGGCCGAAGGCGGTGCCGACCACGGCGACGGGCTTGCCGCCGAAGGCGCCGGCGCCGAAGGGGCGGGACAGCCAGTCGATGGCGTTCTTCAGAACGGCCGGGATGGTGCCGTTGTACTCGGGGGAGAAGAGCAGGAAGGCGTCGGCGGCCTGGGCGGCCGCGCGCAGCTTGGCGGCGGCGGCCGGGACGCTGCCCTCGACGTCGAGGTCCTCGTTGTAGAACGGGACGTCGGCCAGGCCCTCGTAGAGCTCGACCTCGGCGCCCTCGGGAGCGACCTTCACCGCCGCCTCGGCGAGCTGGCGGTTGGTCGAACCGGCGCGGAGGCTGCCGACGAGCGCGAGGATGCGGACAGACATGGGTACTCCAAGGGGGCTGAAACAGTGCGTTTACAATCCGGACCGAGGTCCGTTTAAAGTTGTAGCACTCTAACCGGACCGCGGTCCAGTTTCCTTCCCGGTGCTTTACGCTGAGTTCATGTCCAGCCTTCTGCCGCCCTGCCCGGAGCCCGAGGAGCGCATCGGTGAGCCCGCGCTGCTGCAGCTCGGGTCCGCCGCCGACGAGCCGTGCCTGCGCGCCGACGCGGCCCGCAACCGGGCCCGGCTGCTGGACGCCGCCGGCCGCCTCATCGCCGAGCACGGCGCGGCCGGGGTCACGATGGAAGCGGTGGCCGCCGCGGCGAACGTGGGCAAGGGGACCGTCTTCCGCCGCTTCGGCGACCGCACCGGTCTGCTCACGGCGCTCCTGGACCACTCCGAGCGCAAGGCGCAGGCCGCGTTCATGAGCGGTCCGCCGCCGCTCGGACCGGGCGCGCCGCCCGTGGAGCGGCTGCGCGCGTTCGGCATCGCCATGCTGCGGCGCTGCGTCGACGAACTGGATCTCCAACTGGCCGCCGAAGCCGACCCGGTGCGCCGGTACTCGGTGCCCCCGCACCGCGTCCACCACAGCCACGTCGTGCTGCTGCTGCGTCAGGCGCTGCCCGGTGCCGACCACGACCTCCTCGCGCACACGCTGCTGGCCTCCCTCAACCCGGTTCTGGTCCACCATCTGACCCGGCAGTGCGGGGTGTCGCTGGAGCGGCTGGAGAACGGATGGACCGATCTGGTGCGGCGGGTGACGGCTCCTCAGGGCTGACCGGCGAACAGGTGCCCGTGCGCGCCGAGACGGTCGGCGCGGCCCCGGTCTCCGCCGGGTGCGCGGCGGCGCCGAGCAGGCGGACCGCCCGGCGCGAAGAGGGGGAACGGACGGGTCGCAGCGTCCTGCGCAACAGCGGCCGCAAACGCTTTCGTTGACGCTACAGCAAATTCGGGAGTCCCCCCGCCCGAAATCCGGCCCGCGGTTTCTGCCAAGATGCCCTACGTCATGGTGCAGATACCGAACACGCCCGCGCCGACGAAGTCGCCGGTGCCGCGCCCCGTGCCCACTAGCGCCGACGTGGCCCGCCTGGCCGGCGTCTCGCGCGCGACCGTCTCCTACGTCCTGAACAACACCAGCGCCGTCCGCATCAGCGAACCCACCCGCCGCCGGGTCCACGAGGCCGCCAAGGAGCTCGGGTACGTGCCGCACGCGGCCGCCCGCAGTCTGCGCGCCGGACACAGCCGGATGGTCCTGATGCCGACCCTCACCGTCCCGGCGGGCCCGCGCTACAGCCAGTTCGTGCACGAGGTGCAGGGCGCCCTCAGCCGCCTCGACTACACCGTCGTCCAGTACGGCGCCACCGGTCTGAGCGGCGACGACGCCGCCCGTGCCTGGGCCGAACTGCGCCCGGTCGCCGTCCTGATGCCCACCCCCGGCATCGGCCCGGAGGGGGTCGCCGTCCTCAAGCGGTCCGGCGCCCGGGCCGTGGTGACCCTCAGCTCCACGGCCGTCGAGGGCGCCCACGGGCTGCTCCTGGACCAGGCGGGCGTCGGCCGCAGCGCCGCCGCGCACCTGCATGCCAGCGGGCGCCGCCGGATCGGGGTCGTCGTCCCCGGGGAGCAAGGGCTGGAGATCTTCGCCGCGCCCCGGCTGGCCGGCTGCCGCGAGGCACTGGACGGCACCGGCGCCACCGTCACCGAACTGCCCCTCGCCTACACGGAGGAGTCGGCGGCCGCCCTCGCCGCCCGCTGGCCCGACCTCGGCCTGGACGGCGTGTTCGCCTACAACGACGAGTACGCCATGCTGCTGATGCGGGCCCTGCAGGACGAGGGGGTGCGCATCCCCGAGGACACGGCCGTCATCGGCGCCGACGACCTGATGCTCGGCCGGCTGCTGCGGCCCAGGCTCAGCACCGTCCGCCTGGCCCTGCCCTCCGGCCGCGAGCTCGCCTCCCTGATCGACCGGGCGGTGCGCAATCCGGGTGCGGCACCCGAGTCGCACGAGCTGCTCGGTGCGACCGTGGTGCGCAGAGACTCGAGTTGAGCCCTCCCGAGGCGATCAGGCCGATCCCGAGCAGACGCTTCGGGTCGTCTTCCGACATGACTAGGATGTTGCATGCTCAACTAGATGGGACTTTCGTGCTTCCTGAGCCATGAGTCCCGCGGGACATCGATCGGAGAGCCACCATGCCGCTGCTCGACCCCCAGACCTGGCAGACCGAGCGGTCCGGCGCCCTGACGGGGCCCCGGCACACCGTCACCGAGCCCGCCACCGGCGAGGCTCTCGGTACGGTCGTCCTGGCCTCCGCCACGGACGTGGCCCCGGCCGCCGAAGCGGCCCGCGCCGCCCAGACCGAGTGGGCCCGCCTCCCGCACTTCGTCCGTGCCGGAGTGCTGCGCAAGGCCGGTGACCTCTTCGCCGCGCACGCCGGGGAACTGCGCGACTGGATCGTCCGCGAGTCCGGCTCCATCCCGGGCAAGGCGGACTTCGAGCTGCACGTCGCCGCCCAGGAGTGCTACGAGGCGGCCGCCCTCGCCTCCCGCCCGGCCGGCCAGGTCCTGCCCAGCGAGGCGCCCAGGCTGTCGTACACCCGGCGGGTCCCGGTCGGCGTGGTCGGCGTGATCTCCCCGTTCAACGCCCCGCTGATCCTGTCCATCCGCTCCGTGGCGCCCGCCCTCGCGCTCGGCAACGCGGTCGTCCTCAAGCCCGACCCGCGCACCGCGGTGTGCGGCGGTCTGGCCCTGGCCGCGGTCTTCGCCGAGGCGGGCCTCCCCGAGGGCCTGCTGCACGTACTGCCGGGCGGCGCCGACGCGGGCGCCGCGCTGGTCGCCGACCCTCGGGTGCCCGTCATCTCCTTCACCGGCTCCACCGCGGCCGGACGCGCGGTCGGCGAGGCCGCCGGACGTCACCTCAAGCGCGCCCACCTCGAACTCGGCGGCAACTCCGCCCTGATCGTGCTGGAGGACGCCGACCTCGACGCGGTGATCTCCACCGCGGCCTGGGGCTCGTTCTTCCACCAGGGCCAGATCTGCATGACCACCGGCCGCCACCTGGTGCACGCCTCCCTCTACGAGGAGTACGTGGAACGGCTCGCGGCCAAGGCCGACTCCCTGGCCGTCGGCGACCCGCACCGCGCACAGGTCCACCTCGGACCGCTCATCGACGGCGGCCAACTCGCCAAGGTGCACGGTCTGGTGGAGGCCAGCACGGCCTCCGGCGCCAAGCTCGTCGCGGGCGGCACCCACGAGAACCTCTTCTACCGCCCGACCGTCCTCGCGGGAGTCGACGACGGCACCCCCGCGTACGCCGAGGAGGTCTTCGGCCCCGTGGCGCCGGTACGCCCCTTCACCACACCCGACGAGGCCGCCGCCCTGGCCGCCCACAGCGCCTACGGCCTCTCCCTGGGCATCGTCACCCGTGACTCCGCCCGCGGCCTGGACCTCGCCGAACGCATCCCGACCGGCATCGTCCACATCAACGACCAGACGGTGAACGACGAGGCCGTGGCGCCCTTCGGCGGGGTCGCCGCCTCCGGCACCGGCGCCCGTTTCGGCGGCGAGGCCAACCTGGAGGCCTTCACCGACGTGCGCTGGACGACGGTGCGCGGCGACGTGGCGCCGTACCCCTTCTGAGAACCCCTACCGGTCGGCCTGGTCGGTGGCCTTGGCCTGCTGCTCCTCGACCGACTTGCGGACCTCGTCCATGTCCAGCCTGCGGGCCTGCCCGATCAGGTCCGCGAGCGCGGGCTCGGGCAGCGCGCCCGGCTGGGCGAACACCGCGACCCGCTCGCGGACGATCATCAGGGTCGGGATGGACTGGATACCGAAGGCCGCGGCCAGCTCCGGCTGCGCCTCGGTGTCCACCTTCCCGAAAACCAGGTCCGGGTTCTCCTCCGCGGCCTTCTCGTAGACCGGGGCGAACTGCCGGCACGGCCCGCACCAGGACGCCCAGAAGTCGATCAGGACGAAGTCGTTGTCCGTGACCGTCTGGTCGAAGTTCTCCTTGGTGAGCTCCACGGTGCTGCTCATGACCTGAAACCTTCTTCCTGGTGGGGGGCGAGACCGTCCGCACAACGCGGGCGGCAGGCCGGGTATTCCGCGCCCCTACCCGTGTGGCCACCCCGCACACCACCCACCAGACTGACCCCATGACGGAATCGGAAACCATCGCGTACGACGTCGTGGTGCTCGGGGCGGGTCCCGTGGGGGAGAACGTGGCCGACCGCACCCGTGCGGCCGGCCTCACCACCGCGGTCGTGGAGAGCGAACTGGTCGGCGGCGAGTGCTCGTACTGGGCCTGTATGCCCAGCAAGGCCCTGTTGCGCCCGGTCATCGCCCGGGCCGAGGCGCGCCGCCTGCCCGGGCTGCGCCAGGCGGTGCAGGGCCCCCTGGACGCGGCGGCGGTCTTCGCCCGCCGCAACTGGTTCACCGGCGACTGGACGGACGACGGCCAGGTCGACTGGCTCAGCGGCATCGGCGCCGACTTCTACCGCGGCCACGGAAGACTGACCGGGCCGCGCACGGTGACCGTGGGGGAGCGGGTGCTCACCGCCCGCCACGCGGTGGTCGTCGCCACCGGTACCCGCGCCGTGCTGCCCGACCTGCCGGGACTCGCCGAGGTGAAGCCCTGGACGAGCCGGGAGGCCACCAGCGCCCAGGCCGTGCCCGGCCGGCTCGTCGTGGTCGGCGGCGGAGTCGTCGCCACCGAGATGGCCACCCTCTACCAGGCCCTCGGCGCGCAGGTCACCGTCCTCGTCCGCGGCAAGGGCCTCCTCGACCGGATGGAGCCGTTCGCGGGCGAACTGGTCGCCGAGTCGCTCACCGAGGCCGGCGCGGACGTACGGACCGGCACCTCGGTGCGGTCGGTGACCCGCTCCGACGGCACCGTCGTGGTCGTCACCGACACGGGTGAGCGCATCGAGGCCGACGAGATCCTCTTCGCCATCGGCCGCGCCCCCCGTACCGACGACATCGGACTGGAGACGGTCGACCTGGCACCGGGCTCCTGGCTCGGTGTCGACGACAGCCTGCGCGTCACCGGCACCGACTGGCTGTACGCGGTCGGCGACGTCAACCACCGTGCCCTCCTCACCCACCAGGGCAAGTACCAGGCCCGGGTGGCCGGCGCCGCCATCGCCGCCCGCGCCACCGGGACCCCGCCGGCGCAGACCGGCCCGTGGAGCGTGCACGCCGCCACGGCAGACCACCAGAGCGTCCCCCAGGTCGTCTTCACCGACCCGGAGGCGGCCGCCGTGGGCCTCTCCCTCGCGGAGGCCGAACAGGCCGGGTACCGGGTGCGGGCCGTCGACGTCGACATGTCGTCGGTGGCCGGGGCGGGCCTGTACGCCGAGGGCTACAAGGGCCGCGCCCGGATGGTGGTCGACCTGGAGGAGGAGATCCTGCGCGGTGTCACCTTCGTCGGCCCGGGCGTCGGGGAACTGATCCACTCCGCGACCGTCGCCGTCGTCGGCCAGGTGCCGATCGCCCGCCTCTGGCACGCGGTCCCCTCCTACCCGACGCTCAGCGAGGTGTGGCTGCGCCTGCTGGAGGCGTTTCGGGACAACTGACCCGCGAGCTACGGCAGTTCGAAACCCAGCGTCTTCGCCGCCTCGATCGGCGTCGGCTGGGTCCAGCGTTCCAGCACGGCCTGGTTGGCGGCGAGCGAGCGCGGTTCGGCCCGGTCGAGGTAGAGCACGCCGTCGAGGTGGTCCGTCTCGTGCTGCACGATCCGGGCGGGCCACCCGGCGAACACCTCGTCCAGCGCCCGCCCGTGCTCGTCCGCACCCGTCAGCCGCACCTCGGCGGGCCGGGCGACCACCGCCTGGTAGCCGGGAACGCTCAGACAGCCCTCGAAGAACGCGGCACGCGCCGGACCGACCGGCTCGTACGCCGGGTTGACGAGCACCCGGAACGGCTGCGGCACCCGGCCGCGGGCGAGGCGCACCTCCTCCGGCACCGGTGCCGGATCCTCGATCACCGCGATCCGCAGGTCCACCCCGACCTGCGGAGCGGCGAGACCGACGCCGGGCGCCGCGTGCATGGTGATGCGCAACGCCGCCACGAACCGCGCCAGCAGCGCGGGGTCGAGCTGACCGTCGTAGGGCTCGGTGCCCGAGCGCAGGACCGGGTCGCCGGCCGCGACGATGGGCAACGGGCCACCGGGGGCGAGGAGTTCCTCGACGCGGTCGGCAAGGGGCGGGCGGGGGCGGGGAGTTGCCATCCGGCCAGCATGCCATGGCCGGAGATCGTGTGACGCAGGTCACTGGAACTGGCGGGAACTCGGTGGGGATCCGCCCCGACTACTGGGTCACCACGGCTGAAAACCGTCCCCTCCCGCCCGTCCGTCCCCTCCCCGACCCCCCGGAGAAGCCGCCGATGTCCACCGCTCCCTCGACCTCCCCCACTTCCGGCTCCGCTCCAGCGGGGGGACCTCCGCCGGACGAGGCCCCCGAGGCGGCGCCGGCGCCCGCGCCGAAGCCCCGCGGCCCCTGGGCCCCGCTGCGCCCGCTCGTCCTGCGCCTGCACTTCTACGCCGGCCTGCTGGTCGCGCCGTTCCTGCTCGTCGCCGCTCTCACCGGGTTCCTGTACGCCACCTCGTTCCAGGCCGAGAAGCTCGTGTACGCCCACGAGCTGACCGTCCCCGTGGGCGACACCAAGCTGCCGATCTCGGAGCAGGTGGACGCCGCACGCAAGGCCCACCCCGAGGGCACGGTCTCGGCGGTGCGGCCCTCCCCGGAGGACGACGCCAGCACCCGCGTGATGCTCTCCGGTGTCAAGGGAGTCGACGCCACGCACACCCTCGCGGTGTTCGTCGACCCGTACACCGGCAAGGTGCGCGGCGCGCTGGAGCAGTACGGCTCCACCGGCGCGCTGCCGCTGCGCACCTGGATCAGCGAGTTCCACCGCAACCTGCACCTCGGCGAGAACGGCCGCCTCTACAGCGAGTTCGCCGCGAGCTGGCTGTGGGTGATAGCCGGCGGGGGCGTCGTGCTGTGGTTCTCCCGCCGCCGCGCCCTGCGCAAGGTGCGCGGCACCAGCGGCCGGCGCCGCACGCTGGGTCTGCACGGCACCGTCGGCGTCTGGGCCGCCGTCGGATTCTTCTTCCTGTCCGCGACCGGACTGACCTGGTCGACGTACGCGGGTGCCAACATCGACGAACTGCGCACCTCGCTCGGCCAGGCCACCCCGTCCGTCTCGGCGGTCGCGAGCGGCGGCGAGCACGCCGGTCACGACGCGGCCTCGGCGGCGGGCGGGGACGGCGAACACGGCGTCGGCCTGGACGAGATCCTGGCGGCCGCGCGCGCGAAGGGGCTCGGCGACCCGGTCGAGATCGTCCCGCCCGCCGACGCCACCTCCGCCTACGTCGTACGGCAGGTACAGCGCAGCTGGCCGGAGAAGCAGGACTCCGTCGCCGTCGACCCGGCCACCGGTGAGGTCACCGACACGGTGCGGTTCGCCGACTACCCGCTGCTCGCCAAGCTGACCCGCTGGGGCATCGACCTGCACACCGGCGTCCTGTTCGGCCTGGTCAACCAGATCGCGCTG
The DNA here is from genome assembly GCF_040295925.1 of Streptomyces sp. NPDC002588. Lineage (NCBI taxonomy): Bacteria > Bacillati > Actinomycetota > Actinomycetes > Kitasatosporales > Streptomycetaceae > Streptomyces > Streptomyces sp. NPDC002588. Next base: position 280,749 of record NZ_JBEOWF010000002.1, on the reverse strand, counting down.
ATGCTCCTCGCGCTCGCCCTGATCCTGCTGATCGTGTGGGGCTACCGCATGTGGTGGCAGCGCGGCCGCGGCAACGCCTTCGGGCGCCCCATCCCGCGCGGCGCGTGGGCACAGGTCCCGCCGTACGTCCTGGTCCCGCTGATGGCGGCGGTCGCCGTGCTCGGCTACTTCGTCCCGCTGCTCGGCATTCCGCTCGCCGGGTTCCTCGTGGCGGACGTCGTCCTCGGTGAGATCGCCCACCGTCGCCGCACGGCCTGACGGCCCGTCCGGTCGCTGTGGCCCGCCGTGTCCAGTGCTGTGACCGGAAAGCCATGAAGACGGCGACCGCCGGCATGCCGTAGGCGATGGAACGGCGGGCACGTACCGGCCGCAGCAGGCCGGCCGGCACGTAGAAGATCACCCGCGCAGTATGTCCGTAAAAGTGTTCGGTGATCCAGGCCCCGGCCGGTTCTCCGGCCGGTTCACCGCTCGGTCTCCGGTCAGTTCCCCGGCCGGCTCTCCGGGAGGTCGCCCGACAGCGCGGAGGCGATCCGCAGATGCTGAGCCGCCTCCGGGTGGCGGCCCTGCCGCTCCAGGGTGCGGCCCAGCATCAGCCGGGCGTAGTGCTCCACCGGGTCGCGCTCCACGATCAGCCGCAACTCGGTCTCGGCGCGGCGCAGTTGGGCCGAGTGGTAGTAGGCGCGGGCCAGCAGCAGCCGCGGTCCGGTCTGCTCCGGCACCTCCTCGACCAGCCCGACCAGCACCCGCGCGGCGGCGGCGTAGTCCCGGGCGTCGAAGAACAGCCGCGCCCGCTCCCAGCGCTCGGCCGGCGTGCCGTGCGCGTAGTAGGCCGTGTCCTGCGTGTCGTCGTACATGGTGTCCACCTGGGGCCTCCTTCGAGGCCGACAACCGGACGTCGTAGTTGAATATTCCACTAAGCCTGGGTGGTCAGGGCGGCCAGCTCCGCGCCGGCCCGCTCGATCACCAGGGTGAGGACCCGGCCGGCGGCCGCGAGGTCCTCGGTGGGGATCCCGGCGTAGATCCGGGCGGAGAACGGGGCCGTCTCGGCGCCGACGGTGGCGAGCAACTCCCGCCCGGCGTCCGTGGGGCGGATCCCTTCCTCACCGGCCGCCAGCAGTTCCCGGTCGAGGAGCTCCCCGACCGTGGCGCGCACGGACTCCGCGTCGACCTTGAGTGCCGCGACGACGCCGGCGACCAGTGTGTCGAGGTCCAGCGGGCCGTCGGCCGTGACGGCCGCCCGGAGGGTGATCTGCTGCTGGAACGTGGCCCCGTGGCGGGCCAGGACGTGTTCCAGGACGGCGCGGCCCGCGTAGTGCGCCAGGCCGATCAGGCGGGCGTCGGCGAGCGGTGTGGTCGTGGTCATGACTCTCCCTGTGGGCTCTCGGAGGAATCGAGGGGTACGTCGAGCAGGGCGGTGAGCTCGCCGGTGAACTCCCGTGTCCGGGCGCTGTCGAGGCCGCCGAGCGGCTCCAGCAGCCGCTCCAGCAGACCCTGTACGACCTTGATGGCCCGCCCGGTGACGTCCTGGCCCTGTTCGGTCAGGGCCAGTTGCACGGCGCGCGGGTCGCGGGGGTCCCGGGTCCGCTCGATCAGTCCGGCGGACTCCAGGGCGCGGGCCAGCTTCGAGACGTAGAGCGGCTCGAGGCCGGTGTGGTCGGCGAGCCGGCGCTGACTGGGGCGTTCGCCGTCGCGCTGCATGCCGTACAGCGACGCGACCAGCGAGTACTGCGCGTGGGTGAGACCGAGCGGGGCCACCGCCCGGTCCACCGCCACGCGCCACTTCGTCGACAGGCGCCACACCAGGAAACCGGGCGTGGCCCGTTCGGAACCCTTGCTCATGCCGAATAGATTACATGGCTACTATGTCCATGGCTACTAAATCTGCGTCGCTGTCGGGTGCGGTGCCCGGGCCGCCAGTGCCTCCAGCAGAAGGTCGACCGCCTCCTCGAAGGAACTGTTCCCCATCGTGTGCAGCGTGTGGCGCACGGCGGTCAGCGCGGGGTACGAGTCCGGGTCCAGCCCCTGGTAGACCTCGCGCCACGCCCGGTGGTCCGCCTCGCGCCGCTGCCGCGGGAGCGCCTGGAACGCCGCGTCCATGGCGGCATGACCGAGCACGGTGTCGATGAACGCCAGATACAGGCGCGTCGCCTCGGCCGGTTCGAAGCCCGCCGACAGCAGCAGGGCGACCCCGGTCTCCACGGCACGGATCTCGTTCTCGCGCCGGGTCACCCGGTACGAGGCGAAGGCGGCCGCGCGCGGGTGGGCGAGATATCCGGCGCGGACCCGCAGGGCCATCTCGCGCAGGTCCGCCACCCAGTCGCCCCCCGGGGCGAACCCCGCCATGGCGTCGCCGATGATCCGGTCGGCGACGGCCAGCACCAGGTCGTCGGTGCCGTGGAAGTAGCGGTACAGGGCGCTGGGATCGCAGCCGAGGGCCGTGCCGAGCCGGCGCACGCTGAGCGCCTCCGGGCCGTGCTCGCCGATCAGCCGCAGGGCGGTCTCCACGATCAGGTCCTCCGACAGCAGGACTCCCGAGCGGGTGGGCCGGCGGCGTCTGCGCTCCTGCGGGACACGGGTGGTCATGGCGGGGCTCCTGTCGTCGCGGACCGCGTACCGGCAGTGAAAGGGGCCGGTCAGCCTTATGTCAACAGGATTGACGCAAGGCGAAGCCCAGGTGTTCCATCACAGTCCCGCGCGGCTCTTCCCTCGTCCCCGTCGCCTCCCCGCGAGGAGCCTTCCATGTCATCCCCATCACTGCGCCGTTCCCTCGGCGTCGTCGACGGTGTCGCCATCGCGGCGTCCAGCACCGCCGCCACCACCAGCATCGCCATCGGCATGGGCACGATCGCGACCATCGTGGGTCTGCAGGCTCCGGCGCTGCTGCTCCTCGCCTTCCTGCCCGTGCTGGGCATCGCCACCGCCTACGCCCGCCTCAACCGTTCCGAACCCAACTGCGGCAACGGTTACACCTGGGTCGGCAGGACTCTCGGCCCCTGGCCCGGCTTCCTGACCGGATGGGTCACCATCGTCGGCTCGGTCATCTTCTGCGCCTACACCAGCGCGATCATGGGCTCGGTCGTCCTGATCTTCGCCAACAAGGCCGGCCTGCACACCGTGGCGGGCATCGCCCTCGATCCGTCGTCCACCGGTGTCACCACCGCCGTCGGGCTGGTGCTCCTGCTCGGCCTCACCGCTCTCGCCGTCACCGGGACACGCACCACCACCCGCTTCCAGTTCGTGCTGCTGGTCTTCGAGTACACGGTGCTGCTGGGATTCTGCGGCTGGGCCATGATCACCGGTGGACAGTCGTTCTCCCTGTCCTGGTTCAATCCGTTCGAGATCACCGACGGTACGGCGTTCGCCCAGGGCATGGTCCTCGCGGTGTTCTTCTTCTGGGGCTGGGACGCGGCCTTCAGCGTCAACGAGGAGACGAAGAGCCCGGGCGACGCGGCCCGCGGCGGCCTGATCGCCCTGCTCGCGATGCTCGGCCTGTTCCTCTTCGCCTCGGTCGCCTTCCAACGGGAGATGAGCCTGACCGAACTCATCGAGAACGGCCCGCAGGCCCTGCCGTACCTCGGTGAGAAGCTGGCCGCCGAACCCTGGGCCACCCTGCCCGTGGTCGCCCTGATGTTCTCGGCCGCCGCCTCGGTCCAGTCCACGCTGATCCCCACGGCGCGCGGGCTGCTCGCGATGGGCCGGGACCGCACCATGGGGCCGGTGTGGACCCGCGTGCACCGCCGGTACGGCACCCCCGCCGCCGGAACGGTCGTCGTGCTGTCCATCGCCGCCGTGATCGCCCTGCTGGCCGTCGCCATCCCCCGGCTGAGCGACATGCTGCTGGCCGCCGTCAACTCCATCGGCCTGCTCGTGGCCCTCTACTACGGACTCACCGCTCTCGCCTGTGCCGTCCGCTTCTGGCCCGACCGCAGGGAAGGCCTCCGGACGGCGTTGCTCGCCGTGGGCGTGCCGGCCGTGTCCGGTCTGGTGCTCCTGGGGCTCGGCTGCTATCTCGGACACTCCTACCTGACCATGAGCGACCACTTCGAACTGAGCCCCGACAACGGGTGGTTCATGTTCTCGCTGCCCGCCCTCATCGTCCTCGCCGGGCTCGGGATGGCCGCGGTCGCCAAGTACGTCCGCCGGTCGCCGTACTTCACCACCGGCCGCGGCACCGACGCCGAGGCGATCACCCTCCCGATGGACCGCACCGCCGTCTGAGCCCGCCTCCCGCCCCGCCCACCACGGAGTTCACCCCCCATGTCGCAGTCCCAGGTCTCCGGCCCCGCCGACCTCGTCCTCACCGGCGGGCCCGTCCACACCGTCGATCCCGCCCGCAGCCGCGCCACCGCCGTGGCCGTGCGCGGCGGGCGGATCACGGCCGTCGGCCACGGCGAGGTGCACGCGCTGATCGGGCCGGGCACCGAGGTCGTCGACCTAGCCGGAAAACTGCTGGTACCCGGCTTCCAGGACGCCCATGTGCACCCGCAGGGCGCGGGCCTGGAACTCGGCCTGTGCCATCTCGCCGACACCGTCGACCCCGCCGAGTACCTGCGGCGGATCCGGGCGTACGCCGACGGCCACCCGGACGCCGAATGGATCACCGGCGGCGGCTGGTCCCTGGAGGCGTTCCCCGGCGGCGCCCCCACCGCGGACGCCCTCGACGCGATCGTCCCCGACCGGCCGGTCTTCCTGCCCAACCGCGACCACCACGGCGCCTGGGTCAACACCCGCGCCCTGGAACGGGCCGGCATCGACGCCCGCACCCCCGACCCCGCCGACGGCCGCATCGAACGCGACGCCGACGGCGACCCGACCGGCATGCTCCAGGAGGGCGCCGTCCACCTGGTGGGCCGGCTGGTGCCCGCCCCCACCGCCGACGAGCAGCTCGCCGCCCTGCTGCGCGCCCAGGCCGTGCTCCACTCCCACGGTGTCACCGCCTGGCAGGACGCCATCGTCGGCGCCTACGCCAACATGCCCGACCCGGCACCCGCCTACCGGGCGGCCCTGGACCGGGGACTTCTCACCGCCCGCGTCGTCGGCGCGCTGTGGTGGGACCGCGAACGCGGCGCCGAGCAGATCCCGGAACTTCTCGCGCGGCGCGAGGAGCTGAGCGGAGGACGGTTCCGCGCCGGCACGGTCAAGATCATGCAGGACGGCATCGCCGAGAACCACACCGCGGCCATGCTCGACCCGTATCTCACCGGCTGCGGCTGCGCCTCGGACACCAGCGGCATCAGCTTCGTCGAACCCGGAGACCTGAGGAAACACGTCACCGAACTCGACGCGCTCGGCTTCCAGGTCCACTTCCACGCCCTCGGCGACCGGGCGGTGCGCGAGGCGCTCGACGCCGTCGAGGCCGCCCGCACCGCGAACGGCCACCGCGACACCCGCCACCACCTGGCACACCTCCAGGTCGTCCACCCCCACGACGTACGACGCTTCAGGGAGCTCGGCGCCACCGCCAACCTGCAGATGCTGTGGGCCGCCCACGAACCGCAGATGGACGAACTCACCCTGCCGTTCCTGGGCCCCGAACGCGGCGCCCGGCAGTACCCCTTCGGCGACCTGTTGCGCGCCGGGGCGACCCTCGCCGCCGGGAGCGACTGGCCGGTGAGCAGCCCGGACCCGATCCAGGCCCTCCACGTCGCCGTCAACCGTGTTTCCCCCGACGCCCCCGAGGGCACCCCCGAGTTCCTGCCCGAACAGCGCCTCGACCTCGGCGCCGCCCTCGCCGCCCACACGGCGGGCAGCGCCTACGTGAACCACCTCGACACCCTCACCGGCAGCATCACCGTCGGCAAGGCCGCAGACCTGGTCGTCCTCGACCGCGACCCGTTCACGGGCCCGCCCGAGGAGATCGCGACCACCCGGGTCCTGCAGACCTTCGTGGCAGGAAAACGCGTCCACACGACCCCGGACGCCTGACCCGGACTCGGCCGGCCGGGCCGGGCCGGCGGTGCCGCGATCACGGGAAACGGGCGAGTGCTAGGGTCGGCCGCATGCCCGAACTCATCGCCCCCACAAGCCTGTTGAGGTCCTCGTGGCTTGCCGCCTGGGAGGAGTGGCCCCCAGGTGCCCACCAGGACGGGACGGGTCTGCGTCTCGCGCCCGAGGGCGACCTCGCCGACCCCGAGATCTTCTCGGAGTGGGTCGGACGGCTGCTGCAGCAGGCCGACAGGTCGGTCGCCGTGGGAGAGGAGCGGGTGCACGCCACCCACTGGTGGATCGTCGAGGGCGACACCTGTCTGGGGGCCATCGACCTGCGGCACTACCTGAACGCGTTTCTGCTCGACGTCGGCGGCCACATCGGCTACAGCATCCGGCCCTCCCACCGCAGGCGTGGCCTGGCGTCGTGGGCTCTCGGGGCGGTTCTCCCCGAGGCACGCGCGCTCGGCCTGGAGCGCGTCCTCGTCACGTGCGACGACGACAACATCGGGTCGGCACGCAGCATCGAACGCAACGGCGGTGTCCTGGAGGACGTCCGCACGACCGACACGGGCAAGAAGCGCCGCTACTGGATCACTCTCTAGGTGGTGGCGCCCCGCCCCCTACCCCTCCGCGGGGTAGCGCGTGCCCATGATCTCCTCCAGCAGGGCCTTCGACTCGCGCGGCTGGAGGGCCTGGTCGGCCAGGCGGTCGAGGGCGACGCGGTACTCCTCGGTCTCGTCCCGGTCCTCGAGGAAGGTCGCGCTCCTGATCTGCTCCAGGTAGACGATGTCGGGCAGATCGGCGCCGCCGAACCGCAGATAGGTGACCGGTATGGCCGGCGCGGAGGCGTGGGTGACGTCCAGCGGGACGATCTGGACCGTGACATGGGGCAGCCGGGACAGCTCCACGAGGTGGGCGAGCTGTTCGCGCATGACCTCACGGCTGCCGAGGACGCGCAGCAGCACCGACTCGTCGAGGATCGCCCACACCCGCGGAGCGTCCGCGCGGCGCAGCAGATCGGTGCGCCGGGTACGCAGCTCCACCCGGCGCTCCACCTCCCGCGCCGATGCCGAGGGCAGCCCGCGCTCCACGACGGCCCGCGTGTAGGCGGCGGTCTGCAGCAGGCCCGGCACGTACTGGATCTCGAAGGTACGGATCGCGGTCGCCGCCTCCTGCAGTCCGACCAGGCGGTCGAACCACTCGGGCATCAGCCGCTTGTCGTACCGCTGCCACCAGCCGGGTTCCCCCGCCTGCCGCAGCAGCCGGAGCAGCACGGAGGCCTCGTGGTCGTCGGCACCGTACAGCGTCAGCAGCGCGCGGACATCGGTCTCCGTGGGAGGGCGGCGTCCCTTGCCCGCCTCGATGCGCGACAGCTTCGCCGGGCTGAACCCGACGGCACGCGCGGCCTGCTCCTGAGCGAGACCGGCGTCCTCCCGCATACCCGCAAGCTGAACCCCGACCAGCATTTTGAGCAAGGTCGGGGCGGGCTCGGCCCGGTTCAGATACGGTTCGAGACGGGAGGCTCGAGGCGACTCGGCAGGCATCCTGTGACTCCCCATGGACCGGCAGACGACAGCCCCCATTATCGCATCCTCCGGCCTACGACCGTATGGAGCACGGGAATTGACCCGCCCGCCGTGTCGGACCGCCCGCTCACAGCAGGTGGTCGAACTCCCCGTCCTTCGCCCCCGCCAGGAACGCCGCGATCTCGGCCGGCGTGTAGACGAGGGCGGGGCCTTCGGGGTCACGGGAGTTGCGCAGCGCCACATCTCCGCCGTCGAGTGCCGCGACCTCGACGCAGTTACCCTCCGCGTTGCTGTGGCTGCTCTTGATCCAGCGCACGCCCAGCGCGCTCGCGCGCACTCCGTTCGGAACCGACCCGGTTACTGAGGACACGGCAACTCTCCTCGCTCGTACGCGCGCAATTTCCCGTGAAATTGCACGAGGACATCTTCAGCGTGGATAATAGCTCTGCCGTCAACCGTTGTTCAGGCGGCCCGTCCTGACCTCGCCTCAGGGAGATGCCCCGTGCCATCACCTGCGCAGTTCCGGAACCGCGAGTCCGTGCGTGACTCGTCCAGAACCGCAGTCCTGCGCCTCGAGGACAGCCGGGAGGGTTTCGCCGCGGCACGCGACTTCACCCACCGCACCCTGGACGGCTGGTCCCTGGACCGCTGTGCGGACGACGCGGCCACCGTCGTCACCGAACTCGCCGCCAACGCCGTGCTGCACGGCGTCCCCCACCCCTCGACGGACCACTTCGGCGTCCGGCTCAGGCTCACCCTGCGCCGCCGGCACCTGATGTGCGCCGTCACCGACCCCGGCGACGGCCTGCCCGTCTACCCGCACACCGGCGACGAGCTGCTGGAGCACGGCCACGGGCTGCACATCGTCGAAGCCCTCTCGGAGCACTGGGGCTGGACCCGCCGCTGCCCGGTGGGCAAGACCGTCTGGGCCATGCTGCCGACCGACCCCCACCTCTGAGATGACTGCCGCGAAGACCCCCGCACCCCTCAAGGACCTGGGACACGTCCCGTGGCCCGAGATCCAGGACACCACCGGATCGGCCGCCGGCATCCCCGCCCTGCTCACCGCCGTCGCCCGCGGCGACGCCGAGACCGCGGACACCGCGCTCGGCCAACTGCGGCGCCGAATCTGCCAGTTCGGCTTCGTGGTGGATCAGGCGACGGCCGCGACGGTGCCCTTCCTCTGGGAGCTCGTACGGCTCCCGCAGGTCACCTGCCGGGCGGACATACTGCGACTGCTGAAGAGCATCGCCGACGCCCGCCAGTGGGAGACCACCGCCACCGCCTACCCCAAACTGCTGCGCCATCCCGGCAACCACGTGGCCTGGGAACGGGAGGCCCGCCACGCCGTCCGCGCCCAGCGCGCCGTCCTGCAGGACCTGCTCACCGACCGCGACACCGAGATCGCCGAGGCGGGCCGGGAACTCGCCGCGGCGATCGACGGCTGACCCCGCCGCGACGCTGAACGACTGAAGAGGGGCCGGCGGGTGAGCGCGCGGCCGCGCCCGACCGCTAGGTTGACCGCATGAGCAACCTTGACCGCGCGCCCGTGCCGAGTGTCTGCGGCGGACGTGGATTCGTCGTCGCCGAGCCGGTTCGCGAACTGCTGAGCCCCCGACAGGTGAAGCTCGGTGAGTCGACCGAGGTGCGCCGGCTGCTGCCGAACCTCGGCAGGCGCATGATCGGCGCCTGGGCCTTCGTCGACCACTACGGCCCCGACGACATCGCCGACGAACCAGGCATGCAGGTCCCGCCGCACCCGCACATGGGCCTGCAGACCGTCAGCTGGCTGCACGAGGGCGAGGTGCTGCACCGCGACTCGACGGGCAGTCTGCAGACCATCCGGCCGAGAGAACTCGGGCTGATGACCTCGGGGCGCGCGATCAGCCACTCCGAGGAGAGCCCGAGGCCCCACGCCCGCTTCCTGCACGGCGCCCAGCTCTGGGTCGCGCTGCCCGACGCCCACCGCCACACCGAGCCCCGCTTCGAGCACCACGCCGACCTGCCCACGGTCACCGCTCCCGGCCTCACGGCCACCGTGATCCTGGGCGACCTCGACGGCTCCCGCTCGCCCGGAACGGCGTACACCCCCATCGTGGGCGCCGACCTCGCGCTCGCCCACGGGACGGACGTACGCCTGCCGCTCGAGCCCGACTTCGAGTACGGCGTGCTGTCGATGTCCGGCGAGGTGCACGTCGACGGAGTGCCCGTGCTGCCCGGCTCGATGCTCTACCTCGGCTGCGGCCGCACCGAACTGCCGCTGCGCGCCGCATCCGACGCGGGTGTGATGCTGCTCGGCGGGGAGCCGTTCGAGGAAGAGCTGATCATGTGGTGGAACTTCGTCGGACGGACCCAGGAGGAGATCGAACGGGCTCGCGAGGACTGGACGGCGGGTACCCGCTTCGGCGAGGTGACAGGGTACGACGGGGATCCGCTGCCCGCACCGGAACTGCCGCCCACGCCCCTGAAACCGCGCGGCCGAGTGCGCTGACCGGCCATGACCGGGGCTTTTACGACAGGCCCTGAACGAGGCGGGCCACGCCGCCGAACTCGATCCACTCCTGGGTGAGCTGGCGGGGGGCGAGCTCGGTCTCGGGGCGCCAGGTGGAGACCTCCACCAGTCCCGGTTCGAGGATCTCCAGCCCCGCGAACCACTCGGCGACGTCCTTCTTCTGGCGTACCCGGCCCCAGTGTCCCTGCGTCGCCTTGTCCATGAAGTCGGTGACGAACTCCCGGACCTTCGCGTCCTCGCTGACGAGCTGGCACATCACCAGGCAGCTGCCGGGCGCGAGGCGTTCGGACACCCGGCGCACCACGGCGAGCGGGCCGTCGGTGTCGCTGTCCGGGATGCAGTGGAAGACGGAGTTGAACAGCACGGCCACCGGCTGGGTGAAGTCGATCAGGCGCTCGGTGTCGGGGTGGGTGAAGATCGCCTCGGTCTCCCGCAGGTCGGCGTGGATCACCGTGGTCCGCTCGTCCTGCTCCAGCAGGGCGCGGCCGTGCACGAGGACCATCGGGTCGTTGTCCACGTAGACCACGTGGGCCGTCGGGTCGATGCGCTGGGCGACCTGGTGGACGTTGTCCTGGGTGGGCAGACCTGAGCCGTGGTCCAGGTACTGCCGGATGCCGTACTTCTGCGTCAGCGTCCTCACGACGCGCTGCAGGAAGTGCCGGTTGTTCAGCGCGAGGGCCCGGGTGCTCGGGACGACCTTGTCGAGTTCCTCGCAGGCGGCCCGGTCGGCCGCGTAGTTGTCCTTGCCGCCCAGATAGTGGTCGTACATGCGCGCGGCCGTCGGGACCGCGGCGTCGATCTCCATGGACAGCTGCTTGTCAGGCCGCATCTCTTCCCCCGGTGCCCCGCCGTGCCCGACACCGGCACGGTCGGCAACCCATCCTAGGGAAACGGTGATTGACGCCACCACCCGGTGACCGACCGTTCCCCTGAAGGCGTCGTTCCGCGCCGTCGATCTGGACTCCTGGTCCAGCCTCTGGACGTGTGGTCTAATCATGGGTGTGAGGTCGAGAGGTGTGAGGCCGGGAGACGGCGCGAGGGATGCGGAGCGGGACGCGATCCTGCGGGCGCTCGCCCCTGTCGTCGACGGGATCGCGGCGACCTTCGGGCCGGTGTGCGAGGTCGTGCTGCACGACTACCGGCGGCCGGAGCGGTCCGTGGTCGCCGTCGCCGGCTCGGTGACCGGGCGCTCGGTCGGCGGGGCGATGAGCGAGATCGGGATGAGGATGCTCGCCCGCGGCGACGAGGCCCGCGACGAGCTGAACCACGTCACCCGCACCGGCACCGGCGCCCTCGTCAAGTCGTCCACGATGGTGCTGCGCGACTCGGCGGGCACGGTGTTCGGCGCCCTGTGCGTCAACGTGGACGTCACCGAGGTCGACCGCGTGCGCGGCCTGCTCGACGCCCTCGCCGGCCCGGTCACCGACCCGCCGGTGACCACTTTCGCCGACGACATCGACTCCGTCGTGGACGCCCTGCTGGACGCCCACCTCCGCCGCCACGGCCGGACCTGGGCCGGTCTCGACCGGGCCCGCCGCCTCGCGCTGTTCCGCGGCCTCGACGAGCGGGGCGTGTTCGCCGTACGCCGCGCCGTCGAACAGGTCGCCACCCGCCTCGGCATCTCCCGCGCCTCCGCCTACCACTACCTCGCACAGGCCAGGGCCACGGCCACCGACAACCCCGAGGGAGCCCACCCGTGACCACCGCACCCCCGCCGATCACCCTCGACGACGTCCGGGACGCGGCCGCCCGCCTCGAGGGCGTCGCCCACCGCACCCCCGTGCTGGGCTCCCGTACCCTCGACGCGGCCGTCGGCGCCGAGGTGCTGCTCAAGTGCGAGAACTTCCAGCGGGTGGGCGCCTTCAAGTTCCGCGGCGCCTACCACGCGATCTCCCGGCTGGCCCCCGGGCAGCTGGCCCGCGGCGTCGCCGCCTACTCCTCCGGCAACCACGCCCAGGCCGTCGCCCTCGCCGCCCGGGAGCTCGGCACCACCGCGGTGATCGTCATGCCCGAGGACGCACCGCGCTCCAAGCGGGCGGCGACGGCAGGGTACGGCGCCGAGATCGTGACGTACGACCGCTACCGCGGAGACCGGGTGGCCATCGCGCGGGCCCTGGCCGACGAGCGGGGGCTGGCCCTGATCCCGCCCTACGAACACCCGCACGTCATGGCGGGACAGGGCACCGCCGCACTCGAACTCATCGAGGAGGCAGGAGAGTTGAACGCGCTGCTCGTGCCGGTCGGCGGCGGCGGGCTGATCGCCGGGAGCGCCACGGCGGCCAAGGGTCTGCTGCCCGGCATCCGGATCGTCGGAATCGAGCCCGAGGCCGGGGACGACACCAGACGCTCGCTCCAGGCGGGCCGGCGGATCGAGATCCCGGTGCCGCGCACCATCGCCGACGGTCAGGCCCTGCAGACACCGGGTGAGCTGACCTTCTCGGTGAACCGGCGGCTGGTCGACGAGATCGCCCTGGTCTCGGACGACGAGATCCGCGCGGCCATGCGCTTCGCCTTCGAGCGGCTGAAGATCGTCGTGGAGCCGAGCGGCGCCACTCCGCTGGCCGCCCTGCTCGCCGGCCGGGTGGATCCCCCGGGCCGCCGGATCGGGGTGATCGTCTCCGGCGGCAACATCGACACCGGCCGCTTCGCCGAACTGTGCGGCGGTTCCTGAACCGGGCCGAATGGCGGTGCCCGGCGGAGGGGCGGAGGATGGGCGGTGGGGTACGGGCCCCCATCGCCGGAGGGGTGCGGCCCCACCGCCGCAAGGAGGGCTCATCATGCTGGAAGTGAAGACGCTCGACAAGCCGGACGAACGCCGTGATTTCCCCCGCGGACACCTCGAGGCCGTCCACATGACGGGCCTGGACTTCGCCATGGGCACCTTCGAACCCGGATGGCGCTGGTCGGAATCCGTGAAGCCGATCGCGGGCACCGACAGCTGCCAGGTGCACCACAACGGTTACGTGGTCTCCGGCCGTATGCACGTCACGATGGACGAAGGCGGCGAGAGCGAACTCGGTCCCGGTGACGTCTTCGTGATCCCGCCAGGACACGACGCCTGGGTGGTCGGCGACGAGCAGTGCGTGGTGTACGACTTCGCCGGCGCCATGGCCAAGGACTACGCGAAGGCCGGGGGACAGTAGCCGCGCGGGCTCAGATCGGGAGCAACCGCTCCACCAGCGCGCCGAGTTGATGTGCGTTGCGGCACTCGTGCATCGCGACCAGCCCGGCGTACTCGGGGGCGGCCGAGTCACCCGTGCCCCACAGGGGGCGCGGCTCCGGGTTCAGCCAGTACAGCCGGCGGGCCCGTTCGGCGATCTCGCGGACCGCCGGCAGGTTCGGATCGCTCATGTTGGTGCGCGCGTCCCCCAGTACGAACACCGTCGTCCGGGGGCCCACCGCCGCGCCGTGCCGCTCGGCGAACTCGCCCAGCGCGGCGCCGTAGTCGCTGCTGCCGTGATATCCCGTCAGCCGCGCCTCGGCCAGGATCCGGGCGCCGAGTCCCGCCGGGTCCGCCGCGCCGCGTTGGAGCAGGCCCGTCACCTCGTCGATCCGGTTGACGAAGGCGAACACCCGCACCTTGCTGAACTGCTCGTGCAACGCCTGCACCAGCAGCATGGTGAAGTCGGAGAACCCGGACACCGAGCCCGACACGTCGCACAGCAGCACCAGTTCGGGCCGGACCGGGCGACGGCGGCGCAGCACCGGCCGCATCGGCACCCCGCCGGTGGACAGCGAACCGCGCAGGGTGCGCCGCAGATCGATCGTGCCGCGCGCGGCCCGGCGGCGGCGCGCGGCCAGCCGGGTGGCCAGCTTGCGCGCCAACGGCTGTACCGTCCGCCGCAGTTCGGCCAGCCGGTCGCGGCCCGCGTACAGGAAGTCCACCCGGTCCGCGGTCGGTGCCACCGCCCGCCGAGCGATCTCGTCCCGCCCCCGCCGCTCCGCCACCCGGCGCCGCGCCTCCTGCGCCACCAGCGTGCGGAACACCTCGATACGCCGCCGGATCTCCTCCTCGAGAAGCCGGTCCGCGAAACCCGAACCGCCTCCCTGCCGGCGCATCTCGTCCCGTACCCGGGCCAGCAGCGTCTGCGGCCGCAGCCGTTCGAGGGTCTGGTGCGACGACCAGCCGTCCGCCCCCGGTGAACTCCCGTACCCGCCGAGACCGTCGACCGCCTCGATCGCCAACCTGCCCATCAGCGTACGGTCGTTGTCGGCGAGTGCCGCAGCGAGCCGGTCGCGCAGCTCGTCCCGGTCGCCGCTCTCACCCGCGGGCGCGCCGACGCCGTACGGGAAGTACAGGTCGAAGACGGTGTCGAACAGCCGCCGTTGGTCCGTCGAGTGCAGCAGGGTGGCGGCCAGGCCCTCGCGCAGCAGCCCCCGGTCCGCGAACCCGAGTGCCGCCGCCGCCTCGGCCCCGTCCACCGTCTCGCCGGTTCCGATCCGCACGCCGTGCGCGCGCAGCGCCGCGACGAGGCCGGTCAGCCGCTCGGCGGCGCCGGCGTTCACATGGCGTCCAGGTCGAGCTTCGCCCCCGCCTTCAGGACGTCGTCCTGATGCTTGAGGATCACGCCCAGGCTGTCCTGCACGACCCGTTCGTCGAGGGTGTCGGCGCCGAGCGCGAGCAGGGTCCGCGCCCAGTCGATGGTCTCGGCGACCGAGGGCACCTTCCGCAGGTCCATCGCACGCAGCGCGGCGACCACCCGGACCACCGATTCGGCCAGCGCCGCGTCGATCCCCGGCACCTTCAGCCGGACGATCCGCCGCTCCAGCTCCTCGTCGGGGAAGCCGATGTGCAGGAAGAGGCAGCGGCGGCGCAGGGCCTCCGACAGCTCGCGGCTGGCGTTCGAGGTGAGGACGACGAAGGGGCGGCGGGTCGCGGTGATCGTGCCCAGCTCCGGCACCGTCACCTGGAAGTCGCTGAGCACCTCCAGGAGCAGGCCCTCCACCTCCACGTCGGCCTTGTCGGTCTCGTCGATCAGCAGGACCGTGGGCTCGTCGCCCCGGATCGCGGTCAGCAGCGGGCGCGGCAGCAGGAACTCCTCGCTGAAGATGTCCGTGCGGGTCTCGTCCCAGGTCTCGTCGCGGCCGGCGCTGATCCGCAGCAGCTGCTTGGCGTGGTTCCACTCGTACAGCGCCCGGGACTCGTCCACACCCTCGTAGCACTGCAGCCGCACCAGCCGCGCCCCCGCCACCGCGGCGACGGCCTTGGCGAGTTCGGTCTTGCCGACCCCGGCCGGGCCCTCCACGAGCAGCGGCTTGCCGAGCCGGTCGGCGAGGAAGACGGTCGTGGCTACCGCGGGGGAGGCCAGATAGCCGGTCTCGGCGAGACGTGCGGAGACGTCGTCGACGGACGTGAACAACGGGGCCTCCCGGGCGGTCGATCGTGGGCGGTGCTCGGTTCCGGGCACTATCTAAGCGCTTGTTCACCTCGCTTGTCGATGTTGTCGATGTTGTCAGTGGCCCCGGCTACGGTGCGCTCATGGGTATGTATCTCGTGAGTGTGAGCACGGAGGACTGGTCGGTGGCCGGGGAGGACGGCCACGGAGACCTCGCCACGGCGCTCCGCGCGGAACTGGCGCGGCGTGGTCTGCCGCCGTACGAACCGAAGGATCCCGGCGCCCCGGGCTGGTTCGAGGAGAAGCTGAGCCCGCCGATGGACGGCTTCGACGACCTGTGCCGAGCGCGGCTGACCGAGGAGGAGCGGCACACCCTCCTCGACTGGTCGCTCCTGGTCCCGTTCGCGCTGGACGAGGAAGTCCTGCTGCCCGTCGGCTCCGCTTACACGGACGAGACGCTGGTCGTCGGAGCGCCGCGGGTCCTCCCGCTCGCCGAGCGGCTCGCCGGGGCCCTCGGCCTGCCGCTGGACCTGATACCGGCGAACTCCGGCAACCCAGTGCCCCGGCAGGCAACGTTCGCCCCGTCGCGACGCCCGGCACCCACTCCCGCCGCACCGGCCGAAAGCCCAAGTACGTCCAGTACGAGGGCTTCCGGCCGGCACGCCGGGAGCACGCACCGGACGCCGCTCCTCGACGGGCGAACGTTGCCTGCCAGGGCACTGGAACTGACCTTCTGGTTCCTGGAAGGCGAGGCGGAACAGGCCGCCGCCACCCGGCCGGGCCCCTGGGCCGACGACCTGGCCACGGCGTTCTACACCGCGCTCTACCTGCGCGCCGCCCAGTACTCGCTACGGCACGGCTGCCCGATGACCTACTGCTGAGCTCACCGGAAGGCGGCCGCGTTGTGCCGCGCCCACTCCTCGAAGGCGCGCGGCGCACGGCCGAGCAGTCGCTCCACATCGGGGCTGACCCGCTGCTCGGCGGGTGTCGGCTCGCCCAGGACCGCCAGGGTGGTCTCGACGACCGGCTCAGGCAGGAAGGCCAGCAACTGCTCGCGCGCCTCCTGCCGTGTCTGCTCGACGAAGCGGACCGGCTCCCCGAGCGCGGCGCCGATCGCCGCCGCCCGCTGCCTGGGCGTCGTCGGGACGGGCCCGGTCAACTCGTAGGCCTGGCCGGTGTGTCCGTCCTCCCGCAGCGCCACGGCCGCGACCGCGGCGATGTCCGCGGGGTCGACGGTGGGCAGCGCCACGTCGGCGAAGGGGGCGGCGGCCGTGCGGTGGGCACGCACCGGCTCGGCCCAGGCGTAGGCGTTGGAGTGGAAGGCGCCGGGCCGCAGGAAGGTCCACGCGAGGCCCGACTCCCGCACGGCGTCCTCGACCGCGCGCATCATGCCCCCGTGCGAGGCCGACTCCGGGCGCGTGACCACCCCCAGGGAGGACAGCAGCACCACCCGGCCGACCCCGCTCTTGTGCGCAGCGTCGATCACCTCACGCGGCTTGAGCAGATGCTGGCTGGGCCCGCCGTCATGGAGGAACAGCGCGTCGGCGCCGTCGAGCACGGGCCACAGGCTGCCCTTGTCCGTGAGGTCCGAGCGCACCGCCCGTACACCGTCCGGGACGTCCCCGTCCGAGATGTTCCGGGACGTGGCGGTCACCCGGCTGCCCGCCGCCGCGAGGATCCGCACCAGTTCACGGCCGACGTTACCCGTCGCTCCCGTCACCACGATCATGAGTAACTCCCTGTTGGAAATGGGTGGTTGGCGTTACGGGAGCGACGCTAGCAGCGCACGTATAGTAGGTTCCTAGAGGAAAGTGACTTACCCGGAGGGGTGCGTATGACCGGAGACGTGCGTATGCGGGACGTCTCGGCCGATCCCGAACTCGCCTGTTCCATCTCCCCGGTCCTGGACATCGTGTTCAGCCGCTGGACCACCCCGATCCTGTGGACGCTCCACACCCACGGCCGGCAGCGCTTCGTCGAACTGGAGCGCCGGATCGCACCCATCACCCCCAAGGTGCTGACCCAGCGCCTGCGCCAACTCGAACGCGACGGCCTGGTGGTGCGCACCTACCACCCCGAGGTGCCGCCCCGGGTGGAGTACGAGATCAGCGCGCTCGGCCTCAGCCTCCGCCCGCTCTTCGCCCACCTCACCGAGTGGGCGGAGAACCATCTGTCCAGCGTGGAACAGGCCCGGGAGGAGTTCGACCGCCGAGGCTGACCTCAGCCGACCAGGATCACCTCCAGGGTGCGCGGGCCGTGCACGCCCTCCACCCGGTCCAGTTCGATGTCGCTGGTGGCCGACGGGCCGGAGATCCAGGTCAACGGGCGGGCGGGGTCCAGCCGTTCCAGGGCCTGCGGCACCGAGGACACCACCTGTTCCGGGACGCGCACCACGCACACATGGTGGTCGGGGACCAGGGTGATCCGGCGCCGGCCCTGGTCGGGGCCGCCGTCCAGGACGATCGTCCCGGTCTCGGCGGCCGCCACCGCGCACGCCGTGACGACACTGTCCACCCGGTCGAGCTCGTGCGGGGTGCCCTCGGCGTGGTCCTCGACCCGGTCGGCGTCGGTCGCCGCGAGCCAGGCCGGGTCGAGACCCGACGGCACGACGACCGACTTCGTCCCGCGCTCGGCGAGCAACCGGCCGATCAGGGACGGCAGTTCGGCCTCCGAGCAGCGGTGCACGAGGGCCCGGTAGTCCGCCAGGTTCTCCGCGAGCAGCTCCACCGTCTCCTCGACGCTCCGGTCCCCGTGCTCACGCAGATAGTCGCGCGTGACGGCGTCCTCGTACGGCGGTTCGTCCCGCGGCACGTCCGCCAGCGCCCGCCGCACCCGCCCCAGGATCCGTTCCCTGCTGTTCACTTCGCGCCCCCCTCGCCGGTGCTCCCGCCCCGCGTCCGCTGCCACCAGTCGCGGAACGGCTCCGCCGGGACCGCGGGCAGATCACGGGTCCCGCTCCAGGCCCTGCCCGGACCCGGCAGCGAGCGCGGATGCAGGCCCCGCGTCCGGGAGGCCAGCCGCTGCCCGGCGCGCAGGGCGCCGGGGCGGGAGAACGCCCAGCGTGCCGCGCGCATGGCGGCCCGCTCCGCGGCGTGTCCCTTGGCCGGCTTCAGCACCACCTTGTTGCCCTCCCGCACCACAGGTCCCCCCTCGACGACCCGCTCCCGCAGATGCACCAGCACCTCCGGGATGTCGATGGCGACCGGGCACACCTCGTAGCAGGCACCGCACAGCGAGGAGGCGTACGGCAGCGAGGCGTCGATCTCACTCCCCGTACCCCGCAGCTGGGGGCTGAGGATCGCGCCGATCGGACCCGGGTAGACCGAGCCGTAGGCGTGGCCGCCGGCCCGCTCGTACACCGGGCATACGTTCAGACAGGCCGAGCAGCGGATGCAGCGCAGCGCCTGGCGGCCGACCTCGTCGGCGAGGGTGTCGGTGCGGCCGTTGTCGAGCAGGACCAGGTGGAAGGTGCTCGGACCGTCGCCGTCCGTCGTGCCGGTCCAGGTCGAGGTGTACGGGTTCATGCGCTCGGCGGTGGAGGAGCGGGGGAGGGTCTGCAGGAAAACCTCCAGGTCGCGCCAGGTCGGCACGATCTTCTCGATGCCGACGACCGAGATCAGCGTCTCGGGGAGGGTGAGGCACATCCGGCCGTTGCCCTCGGACTCCACGACCACCAGGGTGCCGGTCTCCGCGACCATGAAGTTGGCGCCGGAGATGCCGACCTTGGCCCGCAGGAACTTCTCCCGGAGGTGGAGGCGGGCCGCCTCGGCCAGCTCGGCGGGCGTGTCGGTGAGACCCTCCGGGGCCGGGCGCCCCCACTCGCTCATCTCCGCGCGGAAGATGTCCCGGATCTCGCCCCGGTTGCGGTGGATCGCGGGCACCAGGATGTGCGAGGGCCGGTCCTTGCCCAACTGCACGATCAGCTCGGCGAGATCGGTCTCGTAGGCGCGGATCCCCTCGGCCTCCAGCGCCTCGTTGAGGCCGATCTCCTGGGTGGCCATCGACTTGACCTTGACGACCTCCGACTCGCCGGTCGCCTTGACCAGGTACGCCACGATCCGGTTGGCCTCGTCGGCGTCCGTGGCCCAGTGCACGGTGCCGCCCGCGGCCGTGACCGCCTCCTCCAACTGCTCGAGATACCGGTCGAGATGACGCAGTGTGTGGTCCTTGATCCGCTTGCCCGCCTCGCGCAGGGCCGCCCAGTCGGACACCTCGGCGACGGCCTTCGCCCGCTTGGCGCGGATGGTGTGGGTGGCGTGCCGGAGATTGCCGCGCAGCGTCTCGTTCCGCACGGCCTCGTGCGCGGCCGCCGGGAAGGCCGGCATTCCTACGAACGTCCCGCTCATACGGCCTCCTCCTCCGTGCTCGCCAGGATCTCCGCGATGTGCACCGGCCGGACGCCCGACCCGAGCCGGGTCATGGTCCCGCCGATGTGCATCAGACAGGAGTTGTCGGCCGCGCACAGCACCTCGGCCCCGGTCGACTCGGCGCTGCGCACCTTGTCCGCGCCCATCGCCGCCGACACGTCGGCGTTCTTCAGCGCGAACGTGCCGCCGAAACCGCAGCACTCGTCCGCCCCGGGCAGCTCCACCAGCTCCAGCCCCCGGACCGCCTCCAGCAGTCGCCGGGGCCGCTCGCCGAGCCCGAGCCCGCGCAGCCCGTGACACGTCGGGTGGTAGGTCACCCGGTGCGGGTAGTAGGCGCCGACGTCCGTCACCCCCAGCACGTCCACCAGGAACTCCGTCAGTTCGTACGTCTTCGGGACCACCGGCGCCAGCGTCGCCGCGAGACCGCCCCCACGTCCCTCGGCCCGGGCCCGCTCACCCATGCGCGGATACAGCTCCCGCACCATCGCCCCGCAGGAGCCCGAGGGCGTCACGATCGCCTCGTACTCACCGAAGACATCGGAGAAATGCCGGGCGAGCGGTTCGGCCTCATGGCGGTAGCCGGTGTTGTAGTGGGCCTGGCCGCAGCAGGTCTGGGCCATCGGGAAGTCGACCTCGACACCCAGCCTGGTCAGGAGTTTCACCACGGCACGGCCGGTGTCCGGATAGAGCGTGTCGTTGACACAGGTCAGGAACAGGGCGACACGCATCGCGGCTCCTCGGGGTCGATCATCGGATGAGTGCAGGGTAGTCGGGCACAAGGCCGTGGGGGAGACCTCCGCTCACCGCGTGGCGAGCCGGTCCTGCGCCGCCCGCCACCGCTCGGCGGAGCCCTGCGGCTCGTAGCGCGTCAGCGGCTGGGTGCGGGCGAGCAGACGCCGCATGCCGGAGCGGTCGCCGACCAGCCCGTGCGTCCGCGCCTGCACGAGCACGTTGCCGAGGGCGGCCGCCTCCGTCGGACCGGCCACCACCGGCAGCCCACAGGCGTCGGCGGTGAGCTGGCACAGCAGAGCGTTGCGGGTGCCGCCCCCGACGATGTGCACGACGTCGACGGGATGGTCCGCCAGCCGCTGGGCGTCCGCGATCGCCCGCCGGTGGGCCAGGGCGAGGGAGTCCAGGATGCAGCGGGTGATCTCGCCGGGCGTCCCGGGCACCGGCTGCCCCGTGGCCCGGCACGCCTCGGCGATCCGCTCCGGCATCCGCCCCGGCGCCAGGAAGGCGGCGTCCCCCGCGTCCACGACCGACCGCAGCGCGGGAGCGGCGGCCGCCTCCCGCAACAGGGCGCCCAGATCGGGGTCCCCCCAGGCCCGTACGCACTCCTGGAGCAGCCACAGCCCCATGATGTTGCGCAGATACCGGACCGTGCCGTCGAGCCCCAGCTCGTTGGTGAAGTTCGCGGCGCGGCTCTCCTCGGTCAGCACCGGAGCCGTGAGCTCCAGCCCGGCCAGCGACCAGGTGCCGGTGCAGATGTAGGCGAACCGCTCGCCGGCCGCCGGCACGGCGGCCACCGCGGACGCCGTGTCGTGCGACCCGACGGCGGTCACCGGCACCGGCCCGGTCAGCCCGGTCTCCTCCAGCACCTCGTCCCGCAGCAGCCCGGCCGGATCACCGGGCCGCCGCAGTGGCGCGAACAGCTCCAGGCCGATCCCCAGCCGGGCGGCGACGTCGTACGACCAGTCGCGCGTGCGGGGATCGATCAGCTGGGTGGTCGAGGCGTTGGTCAGCTCGGTGCCCTGCTCGCCGGTCAGCCAGTACGTCAGCAGGTCGGGGACGAGCAACAGGCGCTCAGCACCGGCGAGACGGTCGGCCACGAGCTGGTACAGGGTGTTGAAGGGCGCGTACTGGATGCCGGTCGCCGCATAGAGCTCCGCCGCCGGCACGGTCGCCCACACCTTCCCGGCGACGCCCTCGGTCCGCGCGTCCCGGTAGTGCACCGGGTTGCCGAGCAGGGCCCCGTCCGCGTCCAGCAGTCCGTAGTCCACGGCCCAGCTGTCGATGCCGACGGAGTCGACCTGCCCGGCCGCCCGCAACCCGTCCAGGACACCGGCGTAGAGGGAGAGGATGTCCCAGCGCAGCCCCTCCGGCACCCGCACCGGCCGGTTCACGAACCGGTGCGCCTCCGCGAGCTCCAGCGAGTCCGGGCCGACCCGGCCGACCATGACGCGCCCGCTGGACGCGCCGAGGTCGACCGCGGCGTACGACCGCACGCCCGTCACCGGAGGAAAGCGGCCGCCACACCCGCGTCGACGGGCACATGCAGCCCGGTGGTGTGGGTCAGCTCGCCGCCCGTCAGCGCGAAGACCGCGCTCGCGACGTGCTCGGGCAGCACCTCCCGCTTGAGGATGGTCCGCTGCGCGTAGAACTCGCCCAGCTTCTCCTCCTCCACCCCGTACACGGCGGCCCGCTGGGCGCCCCAGCCCCCGGCGAAGATCCCCGACCCCCGCACCACACCATCCGGGTTGACACCGTTGACGCGGATCCCGTGTTCACCCAACTCGGCGGCCAGCAGCCGTACTTGATGGGCCTGGTCGGCCTTGGTGGCCGAGTAGGCGATGTTGTTCGGCCCGGCGAACACGGCGTTCTTGGACGCGATGTAGACGATGTCGCCGCCCAGCTGCTGAGCGATCATCACCCGAGCCGCTTCACGGGAGACGAGGAAGGACCCGCGGGCCATGATGTCGTGCTGCAGATCCCAGTCGCGCGCCGAAGTCTCCAGCAGCGGCTTGGAGATGGAGATCCCCGCGTTGTTGACGACGAGGTCGACCCCGCCGAAGGCGAGCACGGCCGCCTTGAAGGCGTCGGCGATCTGCTCCTCGGAGGTGACGTCGACGGTGACCGCGACGGCCTTGTCGGCGCCGCCCAGCTCCTCGGCGACGGCGGCGGCGTTCCCACCGTCGAGGTCGGCGACGACGACACACGCCCCCTCGGCGACCAGCCGGTGCGCGATCGCCTTCCCGATCCCGCTGCCGGCCCCCGTCACCAGCGCCACCCGCGTGGCCAGCGCCTTCGGCCTGGGCATCCGCTGGAGCTTGGCCTCCTCGAGGGCCCAGTACTCGATGCGGAACTTCTCCCGCTCCTCGATCGGCGCGTACGACGACACCGCCTCGGCGCCCCGCATCACATTGATCGCGTTGACGTAGAACTCCCCCGCGACCCGGGCGGTCTGCTTGTCCTTGCCGAAGGAGAACATGCCCACGCCCGGGATCAGCACGATCGCCGGGTCGGCGCCGCGCATCGCGGGCGAGCCGGGCTCGGCGTGCCGCCGGTAGTAGGCGGCGTACTCCTCGCGGTACGCGGCGTGCAGCTCCTTCAGCCGGGCGACCGCCTCCTCCAGCGGGGCGCTCGGCGGCAGGTCCAGGACCAGCGGCCGCACCTTGGTGCGCAGGAAGTGGTCCGGGCAGGAAGTGCCGAGCGCGGCGAGCCGCGGATGTTCGGCCCGCGCCAGGAAGTCGAGGACGACGCCGGAGTCGGTGTAGTGCCCGACCTGCGCCCGGTCCTGGGAGGCGACGGCCCGGACGTACGGCGCGAGCGCGGCGGCCCGCTCCCGCCGCTCACCCTCGGGCAGCGCCTCGTACCCCTCGACGACGGCCCCGAAGGGCTCGGTCTTCCCCCGCTCGGCGAGGAACTTCTCCGCGGTCCGGATGATGTGCAGCGAGTTGCGCTCGCACTCCTCGGCGGTCGCACCCCAGGCGGTGATCCCGTGCCCGCCGAGGATCACCCCGACGGCCTGCGGGTTGGCCTCCTTGATCGCGGCGATGTCCAGCCCCAGCTGGAACCCCGGCCGACGCCACGGCACCCACGCCACGCTGTCCCCGAAACACTCGGCGGTCAGCTTCTCCCCGTCGGCGGCGCAGGCGAGCGCGATCCCGGAGTCCGGGTGCAGATGATCGACATGGGCGGCGTCGACGAGTCCGTGCATGGCGGTGTCGATGGACGGGGCGGCTCCGCCCTTCCCGTGCAGGCAGTAGTCGAACGCGGCGACCATCTCGTCCTCGCGCTCGACGCCCGGGTACACGTCGACGAGTCCCCGCAGCCGGTCCAGCCGCAGCACGGCCAGCCCCGCCTCGGTGAGCGTCCCGAGATCCCCGCCGGACCCCTTCACCCACATCAGCTCGACGTCCCCGCCGGTGACGGGGTCGGTGTCGGTTCCCTTGGCGGACGCGTTGCCGCCGGCGTAGTTCGTGTTACGGGGATCGGCGCCGAGCCGACGGGACCGGGCGAGGAGGGCGGCGGCTTCGGGATGGGTGGACATGGAGATCCTTACTTCTCGAACGAAGGGTGAGTCGGTTTTCCAGGGGCACGGGGCTGCATCGGTGTGCGGCTCCGCCGCGTGGGCGCGACCAGCCGCATACGGCCCGCAGTCCGCGCGTCACAGATCCGGGCAGACGCTCACGCCCCCCAGCCGGCCTGCTCCCCACCGACCCGCTCGGCGACGATCTTCTCGGCCCACCCGGACCGCCGATACGCGGCAGTCGGCTCCGGGTCCAGCCCCATCTCCTCCCGCACCTCACGAAGCAGCGGCCGCACATCCGTGTTGTACGCGTCCATCAGCACCGCGTTGGCCTCCAGCACGTCACCGGAAGCCTGCGCCGCAGCCAACGCCGCCCGATCGACGAGCAGCGCCTTCGCCGTCGCTTCCTGCACGTTCATCACCGACCGGATGATCGCCGGGATCTTCGCCTCGATGTTGTGGCACTGATCCAGCATGAACGCCACCTCGGAGCCGAACCCGCCCCCGCGCACGACCTCGTACATGATCCGGAACAGCTGGAAGGGATCCGCCGCCCCCACCATCAGATCGTCGTCGGCGTAGAACCGCGAGTTGAAGTCGAACCCGCCGAGCTTGTCCTCCCGCAGCAGCGTGGCGACGATGAACTCGATGTTGGTCCCCGGTGCGTGATGCCCCGTGTCGACCACGACCTGCGCCTTCGGCCCCAGCTTCAGACAGTGCGCGTACGCCGTCCCCCAGTCGGGCACGTCCGTCGTGTAGAACGCCGGCTCGAACAGCTTGTACTCCAGCAGCATCCGCTGCCCGTCCCCGAGCCGCCCGTACACCTCGGCGAGCCCCTCGGCCAGCCGGTCCTGCCGCGCCCGTACGTCGTCCTGGCCGGGGTAGTTCGTGCCGTCCGCGAACCACAGCTTCAGATCACGCGACCCCGTCGCGTCCATGATGTCGACGCACTCCAGGAGATGCCCGACGGCCTTGCGCCGCACCGCCGCGTCCGGATGACAGATGCTGCCCAGCTTGTAGGCGTCGTCCTGGAAGGTGTTGGAGTTGATCGTCCCCAGCTTCACACCCCGGTCCTCGGCGTGTTTCGCAAGCGCGGAGTAGTCCTCCACCTTGTCCCAGGGGATGTGCAGCGCCACGCTCGGCGCCACGCCGGTGACCGCGTGCACCTGCGCCGCGTCGTCCAGCTTCTCCTGCGGGGTGCGGGGGACGCCCTCCTGGGCGAACACCTTGAAGCGGGTCCCCGAGTTCCCGTACGCCCACGACGGCGTCTCGACGGCCTGGGTCTTCAGCGCGGCCTTCACCGCGGCGAGGTCGGTCACTTCGGGCTCCTGTGACATCAGTCCGGAACACCTCCCGGATGAAACGATTCAGGAGGGGAAGTTATGAGGCCACAGGGGGAGTGTCAACCCCTCCGACCCGGCTTGTCTTCCGTGACCGTCGCGTGACCTTCGACTATCGAAAACTTTTCGAGACGGACCCATTGACGTGACATACCCGCGGTGCCTAACGTCCCGGCAATCCAGTTGAAACCTTTCACGACGCCGTGGCGGACCCCGGAGGGCACCGGTGCGGACGTCGTCGAGGAGCCACCCATGACCCACCCGTCCGACACGGGACCGGCCCCGGTGCTGGCGCTGAGGGACGTCGCCAAGTCCTTCGGCGCCGTACGCGCCCTGCGGGGCGTCTCCCTGGAGCTGTTCCCCGGCGAGGTGCACGCCCTCGCCGGGGAGAACGGCGCGGGCAAGTCGACCCTGATCAAGACCCTCGCGGGGGTGCACCGACCGGATGCCGGCCGGGTGCTGCTCGACGGTGAGCCCGTCGTCTTCCACGGTCCCGGCGACGCCCGCGACGCGGGCATCGCCGTGATCTACCAGGAACCCACGCTCTTCCCCGACCTTTCGATCGCCGAGAACATCTTCATGGGCCGCCAGCCCCGGCGGACCCTCGGCCGCATCGACCACAAGGCCACCCACGCGGCCACCGCCGCACTGATGGCCCGGCTCGGCGTCGACCTCGACCCCGAGCGCCCGGCCCGTGGCCTGTCCATCGCCGACCAGCAGATCGTGGAGATCGCCAAGGCGCTCTCCTTCGACGCCCGGGTCCTGATCATGGACGAGCCGACCGCCGCCCTCACCGGCAGCGAGGTCGCCCGCCTCTTCGGAGTCGTGCGCACCCTGCGCGAACAGGGCTCGGCGGTGCTCTTCATCTCCCACCGGCTGGAGGAGATCTTCGAGATCTGCCAGCGGGTGACGACCCTGCGCGACGGCGCCTGGATCGCCAGCGAGCCCCTCGACGGCATGACCGAGAACGACCTGGTCCGCCGGATGGTCGGCCGCGAGCTCGACGAGCTCTACCCCAAGCAGGACGTCACCCCCGGCGAGGTCGCCCTCAGCGTCCGCCGCCTCACCCGCGAGGGCGTCTTCACCGACGTCTCCTTCGAGGTCCGGCGCGGTGAGATCGTCGGGCTCGCGGGCCTGGTCGGCGCCGGCCGCACGGAGGTCGCCCGGGCGGTCTTCGGCATCGACCGCTGGGACGCCGGCGAGGTCGCGGTCGACGGCCGGGCCCTCACCAACGGCGCCCCCTCCACCGCGATGTCCGCCGGCCTCGCCCTGGTCCCGGAGGACCGCCGCGCCCAGGGCCTGGTGATGGACATGTCCATCGAGCGCAACATCGGCCTCACCGGCCTGCGGACGACCGTCAGGGCAGGTCTGATGGACCGCGGCGCCGAGCGCAGCCGCTCCCTCGACTGGGCGGTGAAGCTCCAGGTGAAGTACGCCCGGATCGCCGACACCGTCAACACGCTCTCCGGCGGCAACCAGCAGAAGGTCGTCCTCGCCAAGTGGCTGGCCACCGGCCCCAAGGTGCTCATCGTCGACGAGCCGACGCGCGGCATCGACGTCGGCACCAAGGCCGAGGTGCACCGGCTGCTCAGCGAACTGGCCGCCGACGGGGTCGCCGTCCTGATGATCTCCTCCGACCTGCCCGAGATCCTCGGCATGGCCGACCGCGTGCTGGTCATGCACGAGGGGCGCCTGACCGCCGAGATCCCCCGCTCCGACGCCACCGAGGAAACCGTGATGGCCGCAGCCACCGGGAGGGCCGCCGCATGAGGCCCACCCCCTTCGGGAGCCGCCGCATGAGGCCCCCCGTCCTCGGGAGGGCCGCCGTATGACGGTCACGACTCCCGAACAGGCCCCCGTCGCCGAGGCGCCCAAGTCCAGCGGCACCCGGCTCGTCGACCGTGTCTTCAAGATGCGCGAACTCGCCATCCTGGTCGTCTTCCTGGTGATGATCGCCGTCACCCAGGCCGGCAACAGCGAGTTCCTCTCCGAGCAGGGCATCAAGGACCTGCTGCTGAACGCGACCATCCTGGTGCTGGTCGCCACCGGCCAGTCCCTGGTCGTCATCACCCGCAACGTCGACCTGTCGGTCGGCTCCACCCTCGGCATCACCGCCTTCGCCGCCGGCACGTATCTGCACGGCGGCGGCAACCCGGTGATCGCGATCGTGCTCGCCGTCCTGCTCGGGATCGGTTTCGGGCTCCTGAACGGCCTGCTGGTCAGTCTCGGCCAGGTGCCCGCCCTCGTCGTCACCCTCGGCACGCTGTACATCATCCGCGGCATCGACTCCATCTGGGTCGGCTCCCGCCAGATCACCGCGGCCGACCTGCCCGGCGGCTTCGTGGACTTCGGCTCCGGCGGCCTGAGCGCCGTGCCGTACCTCGCGCTGATCGCCCTCGTGGTCCTGGTGGCGACCGCCTACTACCTCAAGCACTTCGGCAGCGGCCGCGAGCTCTACGCCCTCGGCTCCAACCCCGAGGCCGCCCGCCTCGCCGGCATCCCGGTGCGCAAGCGGATCCTCGCCGCGTACACCTTCTGCGGCGGCCTCGCCGGCCTCGCCGGGGCGATGTACCTGGCCCGGTTCGGCAACGTGGACTCCGGGACCGGCAACGGCTACGAACTCACCGTCGTCAGCGCGGTCGTGGTCGGCGGTGTCGTCTTCACCGGCGGCTCCGGCAGCGTCTACGGCGCTGCGCTCGGGGCCCTGCTGCTGACCTCGGTCAACAGTGTCCTGCCCGCCCTCGGCGTCAGCTCGGTGTGGGTGCTCGCCATCAACGGCGTCCTGCTTCTCCTCGCCATCGCGGTCGACCGGATCGTGGCGCTGCGGGTGGCGGCCGCCCTGAAGAAGAAGTCGGCCTCCGCGAAGCCGGCCATAGCGAAGGGGGAGGCCCGTGCCTGAGTCCGGATCGCTCGCGCACCGCGTGATCCGCGGGTCCACCGTGAGGTGGGACGGGGCCGTCGGTGCCCTCCTGATCGTCCTGCTGCTGTTCTCCTTCACCTCCGTCGACGGCTTCGGCAACGCGCTGAACCTGTCCTTCCTGATCGGCAACACCCTGCCGATCGCGCTCATCGCCCTGCCGATGACCCTGCTCGTGGTCGCCGGGGAGATCGACCTGTCGGTCGCCTCCACGGCCGGCCTGTCCGGCGCGGTCATGGGTGCCCTGTGGAACCAGGGGATGACCATCGAGACGATCATCCCGATCTGCCTGCTGCTGGGCGTGGTCTGCGGACTGGTCAACGGTCTGCTCGTGACCCGCCTGGGCCTGCCGTCCCTGGCCGTCACCATCGGCACCCTCGCCGCCTACCGGGGCATCGCACAGATCGTGCTCGGCTCGGACGCGGTGACCGACTTCCCGTCGCAGTACCTCGACTTCGCGGCCGGACGGATCGGGAACAGCTTCCTCCCGCAGGCCTTCCTGCCCTTCCTGGTCCTGCTCGCGATCGCCGTGGTCGTCCTGCACGCCACCCCGTTCGGCCGCTCGCTGTTCGCGATCGGCGCCAGCGAGGAGGCGGCCCGGTTCGCCGGCATCCGCGTCAAGCGGCAGAAGCTGATCCTGTTCACGGTGACCGGCCTGATGGCCTCCCTCACCGGCGTCTTCTGGGCCCTGCACTACGCCAGCGCCCGCTACGACAACGCCACCGGGCTCGAACTCTCCGTCGTCGCCTCGGTGTTGCTCGGCGGCATCGACTTCGACGGCGGCAAGGGGACGCTGGGCGGCGCGATCGCCGGTGTCTTCCTGCTCGGCGCGCTGCAGAACGTGATGAGCCTGGTCAACGTCTCCGCCCAGTCGCAGATCGTCGTCACCGGCGTGCTGCTGGTCGTCTCCGTGCTCGGCCCCCGGGTCGCACGCCAGATCTCCGTCGCGAGGGCGGGCCGTCAAGCCGCCTCGACACCGACGTCGTAACTCCGCCTCGCCTCACCCTCGTAAAGGACACACCACCATGCGCAAGTCATCCCTCCGTCGTGCCTGCGCGGCCCTCGCCGCCGTCTCCTCGCTCGCCCTCGCCGCCACCGCCTGCGGCGGCACCACCAAGGAGGACGTGAAGAACGAGAGCACCGGCTCGGCCGTCTCCGCCGGCAAGGCCGACCCGAACGCGGCCACCAAGAAGGGCCTGACGGTCGGCTTCCTGCCGAAGCAGGTCAACAACCCCTACTTCACCTCCTCCGACAAGGGCGGCGAGGCGGCGCTGAAGGAGCTGGGCTCCAGCTACAAGGAGGTCGGCCCGTCCAGCGCGACCGACACCTCGGGGCAGGTGTCGTACGTCAACACCCTCACCCAGCAGCAGGTCGACGCGATGGCCGTGTCCGCGCAGGACCCGGGCGCCCTGTGCACCGCGCTCAAGCAGGCCATGAGCAACAAGATCAAGGTCGTCACGTACGACTCCGACACCAACCCCGAGTGCCGCAACGCCTTCGTCTCGCAGGCCTCCGCCGAGGACCTCGGCCGCACCGAGGTGCAGCTGCTCGCCGAACAGATCGGCTACAAGGGCGAGATCGCGATCCTGTCCGCCGCGCAGACCGCGACGAACCAGAACACCTGGATCGACTACATGAAGGACGAGCTGAAGGACGCCAAGTACAAGGACGTCAAGCTCGTCAAGGTCGCGTACGGCAACGACGACGCCCAGCAGTCCTTCCAGCAGACCCAGGGCCTGCTCGCGCAGTACCCGAACCTGAAGGGGATCATCTCCCCGACCACCGTCGGCATCAAGGCCGCCGCCCAGTACCTCTCCGGCTCCAAGTACAAGGGCAAGGTCAAGCTGACCGGCCTCGGCACCCCCAACGACATGCGCAAGTACGTCAAGAACGGTACCGTCGACGCCTTCGAGCTGTGGGACCCGTCGAAGCTCGGCGCGCTGGCCGCGCAGACGGCCGTGGCGCTGGTCTCCGGCCAGATCACCGGCAAGGAGGGCGAGACCTTCAAGGCCGGCGGCACCACGTACACCATCGGCAAGGACGGCGTGATCAGCCTGGGCAAGCCGACCGTGTTCGACGCCAAGAACATCGACCAGTTCAACTTCTGAGCCCCCTTCACCCCCCCACAGGGAGCGGTACTTCATGCAGCGCGTGTGTTTCCTGCTCAAGGTCCGACAGGACCGCCTCGCCGAGTACCGCGAACGCCACGCCGCCGTGTGGCCGGAGATGCTGGAAGCTCTCTCGGCCACCGGCTGGCGCAACTACTCGCTCTTCCTGAGAGACGACGGCCTGCTCGTCGGCTACCTGGAGACCGAGGACTTCGAGGCCGCCCTCGTCGGCATGGAGGCCACGGACGTCAACACCCGCTGGCAGGCCGAGATGTCCCCGTTCTTCGAAGCCCTCGACGGAGCACGGCCCGACGAGGCC
The DNA here is from genome assembly GCF_040295925.1 of Streptomyces sp. NPDC002588. NCBI lineage: Bacteria > Bacillati > Actinomycetota > Actinomycetes > Kitasatosporales > Streptomycetaceae > Streptomyces > Streptomyces sp. NPDC002588. Next base: position 250,147 of record NZ_JBEOWF010000002.1, on the reverse strand, counting down.
ATGAAACCGCTCACCGAAGTGTTCCACCTCGCCTGACAACGGAGTCCTCGAGATGCACAGACGTACGCTGCTGGGTGCCGCCCTCGCCGGGGCCGTGGTGACCCCCGCGCTGGCCTCCGGCACCGCCCGGGCGGCCGACCCGGGTCCCTCGGTCACCCGGACGGGTACCACACAACTCGACGCCACGGCGATCTTCTTCGTGTCGTACGACGGCCTCGTCAACAACAACTCCTTCCAGAAGAACGGCCTGTTGACGTACAAGGGCTACCAGTACGCCGCCTGGTACACCTCCACCGGCAACGCCGTCGTCGCGCGCCGGGTCCTCGGCGCCGCCACCTGGTCCAAGGTCACCCTGTCCCACGTGCTCAAGTCCAGTGACTCCCACAACGTCATCTCCATGGGCGTCTCCAAGGCCGACGGCCGGCTCCACCTCAACATGGACTCCCACAGCGACGGCTTCTTCTACGTCAAGTCGGTGGCGGGGCTGCTCGACAACCCCGGCACCACCTCCTGGACCTCGTCCGTCTTCGGCGCCGTACAGACCACACTCGACGGGCTCTCGCTCACCACGCAGTTCACCTACCCCCAGTTCATCTCCACCCCCGAGGGCAGGCTCCAGCTCAGCTACCGTGTCGGGATCTCCGGCAACGGCCGCAACGCCCTCGCCGAGTACGACGGTTCGACGTGGACCGCGCTGGGGGAGTGGTCCAGCTCCACCGGCACGTACACCAGCTCGCACGGCTCCAGCACGGCCCGCAACATGTACCTGCACGGCATCGACTACGACACGGCCGGCCGGCTGCACTCCTTCTTCACCTGGCGCGAGCAGAACGGCGCCGTGATGTGCAGCAGCGGCGGCATCACCAACCACGACACCGGTTACGTCTACTCGACCGACCGGGGCCGCACCTGGCGCAACGACGCCGGCGCGCTGGTCGCCACCACCGGCACCTCCGACACCGTCGCCGTCACCGACGCGGGCCTGGTCGTCGACTCCCTCAACCCGGACCACTCCCTGATGAACCAGGAGAGCCAGTCCACCGACTCCGCCGGCCTCCCGCACGCGATCATCAGCTACGTACCGGGCCGTTTCGGCCAGTGCACCACCGACTACGTCAGTGACCGCACCGCCAACGGCCGCGCCTTCCACGTCCGCAAGAACTCCTCCGGAACGTGGCAGAAGACGGAGATCCCCGTCGTCCTGAACTCCAGCCAGCGCACCAGACTGGTCCTGGACAAGTACGACAACGCCTACGCGGTCTTCCCCTTCGGGCGGATCGCCGGCGCGTCGAAGTCCTCCGGGTACTCCGACTGGACACTGCTGTTCGACGGCAGCGGACTGAACGCCTTCGGTGAGGTCGTCATCGACGAACCGAGGGTCAAGGCCGACAACACTCTGTCGTTCATGTACCAGGAGAAGTCGAGCGGGACGACCCCCTCGGCGCTCCACGTCGTCGACTTCGCCCTGCCCGCCTGACCGTATCGCCCGCACGGCCCCGGGGCGGCGTGACGGTAATGTGAAGACCGTCCCGCCGTACCCCGTTCACCTGGAGGTTCCCGCCCGATGGCCCAGTCGGTGGGTATCAAGGACGTCGCCCGTGCCGCCGGAGTCTCCGTCGGCACCGTCTCCAACGTCATCAACCGCCCGGACACCGTCGCCACGGAGACCCGGGCCCGAGTGCTGTCCGCGATAGACCGCCTCGGCTACGTCCGCAGCGAGTCCGCGCGTCAGCTGCGCGCCGGCCGCAGCCGGATCATGGGCCTGCTCGTCCTCGACATGGGCAACCCCTTCTTCGTGGACGTGGCGCGCGGCGCCGAGCGGGCCGCCCGGGACGCCGGGCTCGGCGTGATGGTCTGCAACAGCGCCGAGAGCGTCGGCGAGGAGGCCGAGTACCTGTCGCTCTTCGCCGAACAGCGGGTACGCGGCGTCCTGCTCACCCCGGCCGACGCGACCGGCCGCAACATCGAGTCCTTCCGGCGCCACGGCATCCCGTTCGTGCTGGTCGACCGGGTGTCCGACGGCACCACCGAGTGCTCGGTGTCCGCCGACGACGTGGCCGGCGGCGCGCTCGCGGTACGTCATCTCATCGACGCCGGACACCGCTCCCTCGCCTACGTCAGCGGCCCGCCCGGCTTCACCCAGGTCCGCGACCGGCGCACCGGCGCGCTGAACGCGCTCGCCGAGGCCGGCCTCGGCCCGGAGTGCCTGCGCGAGCTGCCCACCGAGCGGCTCGACGTGGCCGCCGGACGGGACGCCGGCGCCCGCCTCCTCGGCCTCGCCGACCGCCCCACGGCCGTGTTCTGCGCCAACGACCTGCTCGCCCTGGGCGTCCTGCAGGCCATGTACGCGGCCGGCGTCAGCGTCCCCGACGACCTCGCCATCGTCGGCTACGACGACATCGAGTTCGCCGCCGCCGCGGCCGTCCCCCTCACCTCGGTCCGCCAGCCCGCCGTCACCATGGGCGCGCTCGCCGCCGAACTGCTGCTGGAGGAGACGGAGGAGAGCGAGGCGGGCGGCCGCAGACACGAACACCGGCGGGTGGTGCTCCAGCCCGAGCTGGTGGTCCGCCGCTCCAGCCTCTCGGCACGCTGAGGTAGGCCGAGGGGAGCGGACGGAAGCCGAGGGAAGCCGAGGGATGCCGAGAGATGCCGAGGGAAGCCGAGGGATGCCGAGAGATGCCGAGGGAAGCTGAGCCGTCGTTCAGTAACCGTTCATGATCCCCCGGCCGTCACGGCCGCACGGAGATGTGCTGAACTGGGACGCGGCCCGCACACCGAGCGTCCCAGGAGACCCCTGTTGTCCCTCAGCTACCGCCAGCCCGGCGTCGTCCTCACCGACCGCCGCTTCACCGTCCCCCTGGACCACACCGACCCGGCCGGGGAGACCATCGAGCTGTACGCCCGTGAGGTCGTCGCGAGCGACAAGGCCGGCCAGGGACTGCCCTGGCTGCTGTTCCTCCAGGGCGGGCCCGGCTTCGGCGCCAACCGGTTCGTCGGCAAGCCGGCCTGGCTCGGCCGCGCCCTGAAGGAGTTCCGTGTCCTGCTCCTCGACCAGCGCGGCACCGGCGCCTCCACGCCCGCCAACCGCCAGACGCTGCCCTGGCGCGGCGGCCCGCCCGAGCAGGCCGACTACCTCAGGCACTTCCGCGCCGACTCCATCGTCCGCGACTGCGAGCTGATCCGCCGCGAGGTCACCGGCGGCGCCCCCTGGACGGTCCTCGGCCAGAGCTTCGGCGGCTTCTGCGCGGTCAGCTACCTCTCCCTCGCCCCCGAGGGCCTCGCCGCAGCCGTACTCACCGGCGGCCTGCCCTCCCTCGACGCCCACGCGGACGACGTCTACCGGGCCGCCTACCCGCGCATGGAGCGCAAGAACGCCGCGCACTACGCCCGCTACCCGCAGGACGTCGAGCGGGTCCGCCGGATCGCCGACCACCTCCTCCAGTACGAGGTCACCCTCCCGAACGGCTACCGCCTCACCGCCCCGGCCTTCCAGACCCTCGGCATCCTCCTCGGCGGCGGCGAGGGCACGCACCGGCTGCACCATCTCCTGGAGGACGCCTTCGTCCGCACCCCGCACGGCCCGGAGCTGTCCGACGCCTTCCAGGAGGAGATGCAGAACCACCTCTCCTTCGCCGCCCACCCCCTCTACGCCCTCGTCCACGAGGCGATCTACGGCCAGGACGCCCGCCCCACCGCCTGGTCCGCGGAGCGGGTGCGCGCCGAGTTCCCGCAGTTCGACGCGGCCAAGACGCTGACCGGCGACGGACCGGTGCTGCTCACCGGAGAAACGATCCATCCCTGGATGTTCGACACCGACCCCGCGCTGCGCCCGCTGCGCGAGACCGCCGAACTCCTCGCCGCCCGCACCGACTGGACGCCCCTGTACGACCCGGCCCGCCTCGCCGTCAACGAGGTCCCGGTCGCGGCCGCGATCTACCACGACGACCTGTACGTCGACACCGCCCACTCCCTGCACACCGCCCGCGCGATCCGCGGTCTGCGCACCTGGGTGACCGACGAGTTCGAACACGACGGCGTCCGGGCCGGCGGCCCCCGCGTCCTGGACCGGCTGCTGGCCCTGCTCCGGGACGAGGTGTGAGACCCGGGCGGGCGGTCGCAGCGTGTGATGTCAGTGTCACGGTTTAGTCTTCACACAGGACTGGAGGGCGCGGTGGGCTCGGGCGTCCGCGGACTCTGACGGGGGCGGCGGCCTCCGTGGGTTCGGCGGCAGGCCGGCCGTGGCGTTCGAGCTGTTCGACCGACAGGGACCGGCGCGGCCCGCGCCGACATGCGGAGAGGCGAAATGGAAGCGGACGACACGGCCCTGCTGGCGGCGCGTTTCGAGGAGCACCGGGGCCGCCTGAGAGCCGTCGCCTACCGGATGCTCGGCTCGCTCAGCGAGGCCGAGGACGCCGTGCAGGAGACCTGGCTCAAGCTCAGCCGCACCGACACCGGCGCCATCGAGAACCTGGGCGGCTGGCTGACCACGGTGACCGGCCGGGTCTGCCTGGACCTGTTGCGCTCCCGCACCGCCCGCCGCGAACAGCCGATGGGCGAAGGACACGAGGGATACGCGGGGTCCGCGGGATACGAGGGGTACGAGGGGTACGGCACCTTCGTCCCCGATCCGGTCATCGGACCGCTGTCCGTGACCGACCCCGAGGAGGAGGTGCTCCAGGCCGACGCGGTGGGCCTCGCGCTGCTGGTCGTGCTGGAGACCCTGGAGCCCGCGGAGCGGCTCGCGTTCGTGCTGCACGACATGTTCGCCGTGCCCTTCGACGACCTCGCGCCGATCGTGGAGCGCAGCTCCGCCGCCACCCGGCAGCTCGCCAGCCGCGCCCGCCGCCGCGTCCAGGGCGCCACCCCCTCGACGGAGCCGGACCTCGCCCGCCAGCGCGAGGTGGTGTCGGCGTTCCTGGCCGCCGCCCGCGCCGGGGACTTCGAGGCGCTGCTCGCGGTCCTGCACCCCGATGTGGTGCTGCGTGCCGACGCCGGGGCGCTGGTGCGGGGCGCGGCCGCGTCCAAGGTGGTGCACGGGGCGAAGGCGGTGGCCGAACAGGCGGTGCTGTTCCGGCAGTTCGCGCCGCACGGGCGGCTCGCGCTGGTGGGCGGCGCGGTCGGGATCCTCAACGGCCCGGAGGGCGAGCTGCGTTCGGTCATGGGCATCACCGTGGCGGGCGGCCGGATCGTCGCCCTGCACATCCTGGCCGACCCGGAACGGGTCGCCGCCCTGGAGGTGCCGGAGGGAACGTGAGCGCAGGTCAGTAGGGTGGAGGGCATGCCAGACCAGATAGCGGGCCGCGTGGACCGGGACGAGCTGCGCGGTGACTGCGCCAACTGCTTCGGCCTGTGCTGTGTGGCGCTGCCCTTCGCCCGCTCCGCGGACTTCGCCCACGACAAAGCCGCGGGCAGCCCCTGCCCGAACCTCGCCGAGGACCACCGCTGCGGCATCCACGACCGGCTCAGGCAGCGGGGCTACAGCGGCTGCACGGTCTACGACTGCTTCGGCGCCGGTCAGCAGGTCTCGCAGGTCACCTTCGGCGGCCGGGACTGGCGTGGTGCCCCGCGGGAGCGCTCCCGGATGATGTTCGAGGTGTTCCCGGTCGTCCGCCAGCTGCACGAACTGCTGTGGTACGTCACCGAGGCCCTCGCCCTGCCCGCCGCCCGCCCGGTCCACGCGGATCTGCGCCGGGCCCTGGACAGGACGGCCGGCCTCACCCGGCTGCCCCCCGAGGAGCTGGCCGCGCTGGATGTCCCGGCCCACCGCCAGGAGGTGAACGTCCTGCTGCTCAGGACCAGCGAGCTGGCCCGGACCGGCATCCAGGGGCGCGGGAAGAACCGCCGGGGCGCCGACCTGATGGGTGCCCGCCTCAAGGGCGCCGACCTGCGCGGCGCGAACCTGCGGGGAGCCTGTCTCATCGCGGCGGACCTCACCGGCGCGGATCTGCGCGGCGCCGACCTGATCGGGGCCGACCTGCGCGACGCCGATCTCACCGACGCCGACCTGACCGGCGCGCTCTTCCTGACCCAGCCGCAGCTGAACGCGGCCCGGGGCGGTGCGGGCACCCGGCTGCCGGGATCAGCCGTCCGCCCGGCGCACTGGACACCGGAGTTCTGACCCGGCCTCGCCCGGCACCCCACCGTCCGGCGCCGGAACGGTCGGCACCCTCTCGGCCGGGACCGAGCCGGCCGGCGTCGTCGTGGGGGCCGGGCGCCGGTCGAGGTGGAGGCGCAGGTTCTCCGGCATCAGTGTCAGCCGCTCCGTGACCCGCAGCCGGTACGCCGGGTCGGGGCGCAGTTCGTAGCGGCGCAGCAGCAGTCCGAGCACCAGCGTGGCCTCGTGCAGTGCGAACTGGCGGCCGATGCAGGCCCGCGCGCCGGTGCCGAACGGCTTGAAGGTGTGCGGGGCACGCGCGCGGACGGCGGGGGCGTCGAAGCGGTCCGGGTCGAACCGTTCGGCATCCGCGCCCCACACCCGCGGATCGCGGTGCAGCATCGGCGTCAGCACCAGCGCCCACGCGCCCCGCCGCATCGGATGCTCCCCGCCCAGCACGGTGTCCTCGCGCGCCTCCCGTGCGAACGCGGGCGCCGTGGGCCACAGCCGCAGCGTCTCGTCGAGCACCCGCCGCACGTACCGCAACTTCGCCACCTGGTCGTATCCCGGCGCCAGCGCGTCGCCCCACACCCGCTCCACCTCGGCCCGGGCGCGCTCCGCGACCTGCGGGTTCCGGGAGAGGTAGTGCAGGGCGAAGGAGAGGGCGCCCGAGGTGGTCTCGTGACCCGCGACCAGGAACGTGATGACCTGCCGGCGCACGTTCTGCGCGGAGAGCCGCTCGCCCGTCTCCGGGTGGGCCGTGTCGAGCATCCGGTCCAGCAGGTCGCCGCCCCCGCCGCCGTTCTCGCGCCGCGCCCGGACGAGGTCGTCGACCGTGCGGTCGAGGTGGGCGATGTCGGCCTCGTTGCGCCGTGCGGCGCCCCTGGACAGCCCGGGGAACGGCATGGTGTTGAGGCGCTGGGCGTAGCTGAGCGTGCCCACCATCGCGGTCACGAAGGGGTGCGGCCGGGAGCGTTCGAAGGAGCCGAAGTCGTGCCCGAAACCGGTGCGGGCGATCGTCTCCAGGGTCAGCTTGGTCATGTCCCCGGGCACGTCGACGGACCGCCCGGCGGCAAGTTCCCCGTCCCAGTGGCCGGTGAGCCGTTCGGCCACGTCCAGCATCATCGGGTGGTAGGCCGCCATGGCCTCCCGGCTGAAGCCCGGGGCGAGGACGTCGTGCGCCAGCTGCCAGTTGGGCTCGTGGTTGTACGCCGTGAACAGGGCGTCCCCGACCACCGGCCGCAGGTTGGCGATGCCCAGCCCCACATGCTTGGCGAACCGCGCCTCGTCGGCCAGGTCGGCGGCGAGTTCCGCACCCCACACGAACACGAACTCCCGGCCGAACACCTTGCGCCGGAAGACCGGCCCCAGCTGCCGCGCGTACCGCAGGGAGTCCTGCAGGGGGGTGCGCCGGCTCGCGCCCAGGATGTCGCCGAGCAGCGGAAGCCGGTGCGGGGGGTGCGGGATGCGGTCCAGCTCGGGCCAGCCGAGTTCCGCGCCGCGAAATCCCCTGGGCAGGACGTCCCCGGTCGTCGTCACCGTCTCCGCCATGACGCGATCTCCCTTGATGCGAGCGGCAGATGGAGCATGTTGTACGTGAGTTCAATAGCGCGCCCAGTCTCGTACCGTTGCTGAACCGGCGTCAAGTAAAGTGCGGGCATGGCCGCGAACCCGGGAGAGCGCACCCGGCGCCGACTGAGCACCGGGGAGCGCAGGGAGCAGCTCCTGTCGGTGGGCGCGCGGCTGTTCTCAGAGAGCCCGTACGACGAAGTCTGGATCGAGCAGGTCGCCGAGATCGCCGGGGTCTCGCGGGGGCTGCTCTACCACTATTTCCCGACCAAGCGGGACTTCTTCGCGGCGGTCGTGGAGCGTGAGAGCGAGCGGATGCTGCGGATGACGGCGGCGGTGCCCGGCGTCCCGGTCCGTGAACAGCTCGGCTCGGGGCTCGACACCTACCTCGAGTACGTCGAGACCCACGCGCACGGCTACCGGGCCTTCCATCGCGCGGACGCGGCCGGCGACCAGGCCGTGCGCCGGGTCTATCAGCGGGCCCTCGCGGCGCAGGAGCGGCAGATCCTGGCGGCGCTGGGCGCCGACCCCGAGTTCGGCCCGCTCTTCGAGAAACGCCCCGACGTACGGCTCGCGGTGCGCGGGTGGCTGGCGTTCACCACGGCCGTCTGTCTGGAGTGGTTGCGCGGCACCGACTTCACGCGGGAGCAGGTGCGTGACCTGTGCGCGCGGGCGTTGCTCGGGGTCATCTCCGTTCCCCATGGTTGGCGCGAGCCCGGATCTTCGGTAGGTTAGGCAAGGCTTACCTAAGGAGGTCTGGGATGCGTGACAGTGCGATGGGTGAAGGCGCGGCGGGTGACAGCCACGGCTGGGCGGCCGCGCCCGGCGCGGCCGAGCGGGCCCGTTCGGTGCTCGCCGCGGCGTGGTCCTGCGCGGTGACCGCGGGCGGCGGACGTGAGGAGTTCGTCGGCGCGCACACCGTCGACGAGGACGGCCGGGTGCGTGTGCACGTACCAGAGGACAGCGCCCTGCTCGCGGCGGCGATCTGCGCCCCCCGGGGCGAGCCCTCAGCCGTGCTGGAGTTCGCCGACGTCGCGCCCGTCCCCGTCCGGGGACGCATCCGTGCCCGGCTGTGGCTCGCCGGCTGGTTCGCCCCCGAGGAGGAGCACCTCGTCCTCCATGCCACCCGGATCGTGCTGAAGCAGCCCTCCGGAGCGGTCGTCGTCGGCCTCGACGAGTTCGCCCGGGCCGAGCCGGACCCCCTGGCCGTCGCGGAGGCCCAACTGCTCACCCATCTCGCCGACGCCCACCCCGACGCCGTCGAGCGGCTCACCCGGCTCGTCCGGCCCGAGAGCCTGCACGGCGCCGTACGGGTCCAGCCGGTCGCCGTCGACCGGCACGGACTGACGCTGCGCATCGAACGCGCCCGCGCCCACGGCGACGTACGCCTGCCCTTCCACCGTCCCGCCGACGACGTCGGCCAGCTCACCGAGCGCATGCACGTCCTGCTCACCCAGGCGAGCACCGCCTCCTGCCCGCGCGTCCTACAGCGGCAGCGCACAGACGGCGACGGGTGACGCGTACGGTTCGCCCGCGAGGCGCAGTCCGCCGCTCCCGTCCACCTCGAAGACGCTGACCGTGCCGGAGCGCTGGTTCGCCCCGAACAGCAGGCCGCCGTCCGGCGCGAGAGCGATCTGCCGTGGGAAGTCCCCGTGCACCGGCACCGTGCCGAGCAGCCGGAGCCGGGCCCCGTCCGCCTCCACCGCGTACCGCGCGAGCGTGTTGTCGCCGCGGTTGGCGAGGAAGGCGAAGGCGCCGTCCGGGGTGACCGCGAACTGCGCCGGATAGTTCGTGGCCGCCTTCGCGCCCGTGGACTGCGCCGAGCCGATGGCCAGCCGGCCGGTGGCGGCGTCGTAGGCGCAGACGGCGACCGAGTCGTCGGTCTCGCAGGCGAGGTAGGCGTGCCGGCCGCCGGGGTGGAAGGTCAGATGGCGCGGCCCGGCTCCCGCCCGGGTGTGAGCCTGCGCGACCTCCGTCAGCGTGCCCGTCTTCGCGTCGAGGCGGTAGCTGTACACCGTGTCCGTGCCGAGGTCGACCGCCAGGACGTGCCCGCCGTCCGGGGCGCTGACGAACTGGTGGGCGTGCGGCCCCTGTTGACCCGGCCCCGGGGCCGGACTGCCGTGCGTGACCATGTCGGTGCGCTCGCCGAGCGCCCCCGAGGCCCCGATCGGGTGCACCGCCACACTGCCCGAGCCGTAGTCCGCGCTCAGCAGCCAGCGCCCGCCCGGATGCACCGACAGATGACAGGTGTGGGCCCCGCCCGTCGCCCGGCTGCCGAGCACCTCGCGGTCCGACAGGCGTACGGCCGTCACGGCGCCCTTCTCCCGCTCGTCCGCCGCGTACAGCGTGCCGCCGTCGGGGTGCACCGCGAGGTATGACGGGTCCGGGACGCCGGTGATCGTGCCCCGGCCGGCGATCCGCCCCGACGACGGGTCGTACGCCGCGACCCCGATGCCCTTCCCGCCGCCCTCGGCGGAGGTGTACGTGCCCAGGTAGAGCGGCCGTGGGCCGGAGGTCCCGGGGGAGGGGGTGGGTGAGGCGGACGGCGACACCCGCCGGGGCGGCGCGGCCTCCTGCGTTTCCTGCGCCGTCGGCTCGGTGCCGTCGCCGCCGCATCCCGCCAGCGCCGTGGCCGTCGCCGCGCCGCCCAGCGCTCCGACGAAGCGGCGCCTGCTCCAGCCCTCGCCCGCCGCTTCCCTCCGCCTATCCATGTACGCACCTCATGACAGCCACCTTTGCCCCAAGCGGCTGTCGAACGCAAAAGCGGAAGGAACTCAGAAAGAACGCCCGTCGATCCCCGTGCGGCTGCGCCACAGCTCCTCCTGGACACCGAGGCGCTCGCGCAGCCGGGTCAGACGCGGCATGCGGGCGCGCTGCTGCTGCGACACGCGGTCCAGTTCCTCCAGGAGACGGCGCGAGCGGTGCTCGGTGTCGAGCTCGTCGAGCATGCGGTTCACCTCGGTCAGCAGGGCGCCGTGCAGCTGCCACTGCCGGGCGTCCTGCTGGAGCCGCTCCAGGAACAGCTGAGCCAGCTTGTCGCGGGTGGCGGCGGCCTGCCGCAGCTCCGCCGTGAGCCGGGCCTCGGCGGCGTCCGCGTTGTGGCTGACATGCGTGGTGACCAGCACCGCGAAGCTGACCACGGCGTCGGCGACCTCCGACAGCAGCCGCTCCACCACCTCGCCCGTCTCCGTCTCGAACAGCGGCGCGGGCTCCCGCTCCTTGGCGAGGTCGGTGAGGGTGCGGGCGAGGACCCGCAGGACGACCGTGCAGATCTCCAGTGTGTCCAGGCCGGTGCGCAGCACCACCCGGTGCAGCACGCCCTCCCGCACCCGCGGATTGAACCGCAGACTGTCCTCGGCCTGCCGCAGGGCCGCGTCCACCCCCACGATGTCGTGGTCGAGACGGCGGGCCTCGTGCAGCCGGGCGGTCGCCTGCTCCACGGCGGGCCGGCCGGCGGCCTGCTCCCCGATGCGCAGCAACAGCTGCCGCACCCGGCGGGCCAGCCCCTCGATCGACTCGCCCGCCTCCTCGATCCACACCGGCGGCGGCAGCAGCAGATTGCAGCCGAGCCCGACGACCGCGCCGATCAGTGTCTCCACCACCCGCGCCCACGCGGTGTCCCCGACGGTGGTCACCCCGAGCACCAGCATGGCGCTGATCGCCACCTCGGGCACGTACTCGTCGACCCGCACCAGATGTCCCACGGCCAGCGCGGCCAGGATCAGCAGCGCGAGGCTCCACCAGGTCAGCCCCACCAGCAGGCTGAAGGCGATGGCGACGAGGACGCCCGCGACCACCGCGTTGACCCTGCGGATGCCGTTGGTGAGGGTGGCGAACAGGGTGACCTGGACGACCAGCAGCGCGGTGAGCGGCGCGGTGAGCGGGGCCGGCTCGGGGCTCAGCCGCAGCGCGACGACATACGCGACCGTCGCGGCCGCGGCGGACCGGAGGGCCTGGACGACCACGGGTTCCCGGTGGCGCCGCACGAACCGCACGAGCGGGGCCGCCCGCTCACGTACCTCTTGCATTCTCAGACCGTTTCCCGTTCCCAACGCCGCCCGAACGTTTCTCCTGTTGTCAGGATGCCCCAGGGCGCGTCCGGAGCACCGCCTTCACCCGATGGACGCCCCCGGCTGCGTGACCGGTGACCGGCGACCTTCGCCCGGTTTCCGCACCGGTCCGTGGAGCACCGACGCCGCGGGGTCCGGGAGCCGCTCCACGGGGTGGCGTGCCGCCGGCCCGGCGTGGCGACGAAGGATCAGGTGTACAGCTTGTCGAGGAAGGCGTACAGGTTGCCCGTCGTACGGGTGATCTGCTCCTCCAGGGTGAGGCTCTCCTCGAAACGGCCGCCCCGCTCCGGGACCTTCCTGCCGCGCACGTACAGCGAGCACGCCAGGTCCGTGCACATGTACAGGCCGACCGAGTTTCCCTCGCGGCCGGCCGCGCCCGCCTTGCGGGCCGTCATCAGCGAGACCCCGCCGCCGGGATGGATGGTCAGGCACAGCGAGCACATGCTGCGGTGCGGGGAGCCGCGCCGCGAGGACGGGAACCGCAGGGTCACCGCCATGACCCTGCCCTGCCGCTCGACGGCGAGACAGCTGCGGTCCGGCGCCCCCGGATCGCGCCAGCCCAGGAAGTCCAGTTCCTCCCAGGGGAGTCGGTCGAGTTCGCGGGGCAGCGACAGCCGCTTGGCCTCGCCCTTCGAGCAGTTGATGAAGGAGTCGCGGATATCGCTTTCGGTGAGTGCCTTCATGAGGGAGCCTCCTGCATGTCTGATCCTGATCTGCCTAGGATCTCTAGTTTTGTGCCTAGGGTAGATAGCCTCAGTGAGGGGAAGCCAGTGGATTTCGCCGACGACGCCCCGCCGTCCGCACGCGTGCGGACGGCCTTGCGCCATGTCGCGGCCCGCTCGTCCGGCCCGGCCCTCGGCCCGGACCTGCGCGTCACGCTCAACTTCCATCCGGACCGGGAATGCGGCGGTCTGCCGATCCTCCGCGCGCTCGCCCGGGACGGCGCCTACCACTCGCAGTTCGTCACCGGCACCGGCAACGGAGGCCTCACCGCGCACCCCGGCGGTGACCGGTGGCGCTGGGAGAGCCGGATCTTCGGCGGGGCGTACGACGACGCCGACCCGCGCGAGCGGCCGGTGTACGGCGCGCTGGACTTCCGCCGCCAAGTCGTGGGCGCGGCCCCGCGGTTCGGCTCCTCGCACTTCCGCCTAGGGCCGGCCGCCCTCCCGCGCGCGACCTTCTGCTACCCCGACAGCGCGGCCGAGCCCGCCCACTTCGGCGTGGCCGCCGGCATGTCCCTGCTGGCCCTCGCCGAGGCGGACGAGCGCGACGCCCTCAACGACTACGTCGAGGCCCATGTGCACGGCGGCGTCGACCTCGCCCGGGACGTGGAGGCCCTTGTCCTGGACGCGAGTTACCGCGGCACGCCCGTCGAGACCGCGGCCCGCGCGCTGCCCTGCCCGGTCCATTGGCACCCCGGCTACCGGCTCACCGTCGCGGAGCTGTACCGCCACGCCGCCTACCGCGGCCGGGAGTACGCCGACCTGGGCGCCCGGATCGCCGAGGACGGGGTCGTCGACCCGCGCATGATCGGCGACGCGGCCCGCGGCGGACGGTACGCGCTGCAGGACCTCAAGATGGTGTGGCACACCCTCGCCCGCTTCGGGGCACCGGAGGGCGCGGGCACGGCGGAGTCGACGGAAGGGGCCGTCGCCCGTTCCCTCGCCGACACCGCCGGCTACTCGACGCCGCCCGGGACGGAAGCCGGTGCCGGGAGCAGCACCCCGGCCGTCAGTACCCCCTCCGCGTAGACGCGGGCGACCGTTCCGTGCGGTTCGCCGAGCCCCGGCGGGCCGGCAGACGCCGTAGGTGGCAGGTCACGCCGTCCGCGCCGAGGTCGGTCTCACGCCCGGCCTCCTCACGCATGGACGGGGTGCACCGCCTGCCAGGCCAGCCGCCCGTCCGCGCCCTCCCCCAGGCCGGTGAGGAACTCGTCCAGCGCCAGGAACTCCTGCCAGACGGGCCGCCCGCACGCACGGGAGAGCTCCGCCACCACCAGATCCTCCAGATCGGCCACCCGCTTGTTCTTCCACACCTTGTCGGCCAGGCTCACCAGCAGATCGTCCACGCCGACGTCCGGCGCCCGCCAGGAGGCGTGACTCCCCGCGAAGCGCGCCCGCTCCGGCGGCACACCACGGGCCAGCAGCAGTTCCCGCCCGGCCTCCTCGTGGCGGGAGCCGGGCCCGGACAGCTCCTCCGGGTGCAGCACCTTGCCGATGTCGTGCGTGGCCGCCCCGAACAGCACCGCCTCCCGGTCCACGGCCAGTTCGGGACAGTGCCGTCCGGTCCACTCCACGAGCCGTGCCGCGACGTCGTGCACGGCCCGCAGATGTGCGACGAGCCGGGGAGGCGCCCCGAGCTCGCCCAGCAGTGCCGCGGCGTCCGCCGGCAGCGGGCGCAGCGGAGGCGCCGAGGTCGGGTCCAGGGCGATCGACAGCACGTTCGGAGCGAGGGCCATCGGGTCAGCCTAGTGACGCGTGGCCGACCGCTGGGCAAGCCCCCGCGCCCGCGGAGCGGGGGAAACACTTAGCTCACACCATGAACTAAGGGGTGGAGGAATATCGCGTCGGACCGGCTCCCGGAGGTATGTTGCAGGTCGGGCAGGGTGCGGCAGGGGAGCCACATGGCGGGGCGGGGCGGGCGTTCGGTACGCGATCTCAGGCGGGCCAACCGCACGGCCGTCCTGCAGCGCCTCTACTTCGACGGCCCCCTCAGCCGTTTCGAGCTGGGCCCGGTCACCGGCCTGAGCTCCGGGTCGGTCAGCAATGTGGTCGCCGATCTGATCGCCGACGGACTGGTCGAGGAGGCCGGCAGCGTCGACTCCGACGGGGGCCGCCCCCGCATCCTGCTGCGGGTCGCCCCCGTCGGCGGCCACATGATCGGCGTGGACGTCGGCGAGACCCGGGTGAGGGTCGAGCTGTTCGACCTCACCCTCACCGAACTCGGGCGCACCGAGCGCCCGTTGGAGCGTGGGCGGTACGAGGCCGAGGGGATCGCCGGACATGTCCGCGAGGGGATCGCCGAGGTGCTTTCGGCCGTGGATACCGCCCCCGACCGGCTGCTCGGCGTCGGTATCGGCGTCCCCGGCATCGTCGAGCACACCCCCGGCGGGGCCGTCGTGCACGGTCAGACCATCGGCTGGGACGCCGTCCCGCTGGAAGCGCTGCTGCGCGAGGGCTCCCCGCTGCCCGGCGGCGTGCCGTACTTCGTCGACAACGGTGCGCGGACCCTGGGCCAGGCCGAGATGTGGTTCGGCGGCGGACGCGGCGCCGGTACGGCCGTCGTCGTCCTCCTCGGCTCCGGGGTCGGCGCCGGCCTTGTCACGCCCGAGGCGGAGCAGGGCCGGGCCCTCGAAGTCGGGCATCTCACGGTGCGGGTCCGGGGCCGCCGCTGCCGTTGCGGGGCCCTCGGCTGTCTGGACGCGTACGCGGGCGCCCAGGCGCTCCTGGACCGCTGGCGCGAAGAGGGCGGACGGCCGCCGCAGGGCACCGATGAAGAGAGCGCGCTCACCGCGATGCTCGCCGCCGCCCGTCCCGACGACGGCACCGAGGGCGACCCCGTGGCCCGCGCCGTCCTGGAGGAGACCGCCGAGTACCTCGGCGCCGGGCTGGCCGGCCTCGTCAACCTCTTCCAGCCCGAGCGCATCCTGATCGGCGGCTGGGCGGGACTCCGGCTCGGCGCCCGCTTCCTGCCCGCCGTCCGCCGCCACACCACCGCCCACGCCCTGCACCACCCCGCCCGGAAGGTCAGCGTGGAGCTGGGGCGGCTCGGCCCCGACGCGGTCACCGTGGGCGCGGCGATCCTTCCGCTCGCCGACTTCTTCGCCCGCGGCGGCAAACCTCGAGCCCCACAGCCCACCGCCCCCGGCCCCGCCTAGCGCACGGTGCTGAAGGGACGAGCCCCGCACTGAGGTTTCGCTTCCCGTGGCCGGAGGTACTCGCGGCGAGCGAAGGACTACCGCAGCGAGGACCACCGCGAAGGGAGCACGCCGTGGCCGAAGACCGCCACGAGGGCCCCCGCGGGACCGGCGCACCGGTCCCGCGGGACCTGCCGGACCAGCAGGCCCACCCCGGCCACGACCCGTGGGACATCGAGGACGCCGACGACACCGACGCCACGGAGGGCGACGACGTGCCCGACACCGACGAGGCGGGCACCGGCAGGCAGGGGGCCGCGCGGCCCGCGGGCGTCCACCCCGGGCAGCCCGTGCCCGACGAGCCGTCCGACTGAGCGCAAGGAGAGCGAGGAGAGCCGGGAGGACCGGATCATGGGATTCGCGGACCGGGCCCGCTCGTGGCCCGTCTACCGACAGCTCACGGGCGACGACCGCACCGGCCGGGGCAGTGCCGCCAGGTCGCCGCACACCGGGCGGCTGCGCCCCCGTACCGCCGCCGCCGACCGCGTCGTACCGTCGGTCTGCCCCTACTGTGCCGTCGGCTGCGGACAGCAGGTCTACGTCAAGGACGACCGGGTCGTGCAGATCGAGGGTGACCCCGCCTCGCCGGTCAGCCGGGGCCGGCTGTGCCCGAAGGGCTCGGCGACGCTCCAGCTCACCACCGGTCCCGCCCGCGAACACCAGGTCCTCCACCGGCGCCCCCACGCCACCGACTGGGAGCCGCTCGACCTGGACACCGCCATGGACATGGTCGCCGACCGGGTGATCCGCACCCGCCGTGAGACCTGGCAGTGGGAGCAGGACGGCAGCCGCACCGCCCGCACGATGGGCATCGCCGGCCTCGGCGGCGCGACCCTCGACAACGAGGAGAACTACCTCATCAAGAAGCTGCTGACCGGCCTCGGTGTGGTCCAGGTGGAGAACCAGGCCCGGGTCTGCCACAGCTCCACCGTCGCCGGCCTCGGCACCTCCTTCGGCCGCGGCGGCGCCACCACTTTCATGCAGGACCTCCAGCACGCCGACTGCATCGTCATCGAGGGCTCCAACTTCGCCGAGTGCCACCCGGTGGGCTTCCAGTGGGTGATGGAGGCCAAGAAGCGCGGCGCGACGATCATCGACGTCGACCCGCGCTTCAACCGCACCAGCGCGCTGTCCGACCTCTACGTCCCGATCCGTGCCGGCACCGACATCGCCTTCCTGGGCGGGATCGTCAACCACGTCCTCACCGAGGAGAAGGACTTCCGCGAGTACGTCCTGAAGTACACCAACGCGGCCACCCTGGTGAGCGAGGACTTCCGCGACACCGAGGACCTCGACGGCGTCTTCTCCGG
The DNA here is from genome assembly GCF_040295925.1 of Streptomyces sp. NPDC002588. Taxonomy (NCBI): domain Bacteria; kingdom Bacillati; phylum Actinomycetota; class Actinomycetes; order Kitasatosporales; family Streptomycetaceae; genus Streptomyces; species Streptomyces sp. NPDC002588. The sequence continues at coordinate 233,188 of NZ_JBEOWF010000002.1, read as the reverse complement.
GCTCGACGAGGAGCGGCGGCACTACGATCCCGCCAGCTGGCAGTACGAGGGCGTGGAGGTGCAGCAGCCCACCGGCGAGGTCGACGAGCAGTACGAGCGGCGCACCCGCAAGACCGCGGGACCCGAGGCCCATGGCTCCGGCGGCGCCCGCACCGGCCACCACGCGCCCACCGACGACACCCTCCGGCACCCGCGCTGCGTCTACCAGATCCTCAAGCGCCACTACGCCCGCTACACGCCGGAGATGGTGGAGGACGTCTGCGGCATCCCCCGCGCGACCTTCGAACGTGTGTGCGAGGAACTCACAGCCAACTCGGGGCCCGAGCGCACCAGCGCCTTCGTCTACGCCGTCGGCTGGACCCAGCACTCCACCGGCAGCCAGTTCATCCGCGCCGCGAGCGTCCTGCAACTGCTGCTCGGCAACATCGGCCGTCCCGGCGGCGGCATCCAGGCCCTGCGCGGACACGCCTCCATCCAGGGCTCCAGCGACATCCCGACCCTGTTCAACCTGCTCCCCGGCTACATCCCGATGCCGCACGCCCACCCCGACCTGACCCTGGACCGCTTCATCGGGACGAGCCGCACCGGCAAGGGCTTCTGGTCGAACATGCGGGCGTACGCGGTCAGCCTCCTGAAGGCCTACTACGGCGACGCCGCCACCCCCGAGAACGACTTCTGCTTCGACCACCTCCCGCGCCTGACCGGCTCCCACTCCACCTACGACACGGTCATGGCCCAGCTCGACGGCGACTGCAAGGGCTACTTCCTGCTCGGTGAGAACCCCGCCGTGGGCTCCGCCAACACCCACCTCCAGCGCCTCGGCATGGCCGGGCTGGACTGGCTGGTGGTCCGCGACTTCTCGCTCATCGAGTCGGCGACCTGGTGGAAGGACGGCCCCGAGATCGACAGCGGGGAGCTGCGCACCGAGGACATCGGCACCGAGGTGTTCTTCTTCCCGGCCGCCGCCCACACCGAGAAGTCCGGCTCCTTCACCAACACCAACCGCTGGGTGCAGTGGCACTACGCCGCTGTCGAGCCGGAGGGCGACGCCCGCAGCGACCTGTGGTTCATGTACCACCTGGGCCGCCGCATCAAGGAGAAACTGGCCGGTTCCACCGACCCCATGGACCGGCCTGTCCTCGACCTGACCTGGGAGTACCCGGTCGACGGCCCGCTCGACGAGCCGGTCGCGGACGCCGTCCTCGCCGAGATCAACGGGCATGGGCCGGACGGTGCGCCGCTCGGCGCCTACACCGAGCTGAAGGACGACGGCTCCACCCGCTGCGGCTGCTGGATCTACTGCGGCGTCTACGCCGACGGCGTCAACCAGGCCGCCCGCAGGAAACCCGAGTGGGAGCAGGACTGGGTGGCCGCCGAGTGGGCGTGGGCCTGGCCCGCCAACCGCCGCATCCTCTACAACCGCGCCTCGGCCGCCCCCGACGGAACCCCCTGGAGCGAACGCAAACGGTACGTCTGGTGGGACCCGGAGGCGGGGGAGTGGACCGGCCGCGACGTACCCGACTTCATCCCCGGCCGCGCCCCGGACTTCGTACCCGACGAGGACGCCGAGGGCACCGACGCGCTGCGCGGCGACGACCCGTTCATCATGCAGGCCGACGGGAAGGGCTGGCTCTACACGCCCGCGGGGCTCGAGGACGGACCGCTGCCCACCCACTACGAGCCGCAGGACTCCCCGTTCCCCAACGCCTTCTATCCGTCGACCCCGCGAAACCCGGTCCGGCAGCTGCTGCCCCGCGAGGGCAACCGCTACCACCCGAGCGGCGACGAGAAGGGCGCCGGCGTCTTCCCGTACGTCGTCACCACCCACCGGCTGACCGAGCACTTCACCGCGGGCGGTATGAGCCGCTGGTCGCCGTACCTCTCCGAACTGCAACCGGAGTTCTTCTGCGAGGTCTCGCCCCAGCTGGCCCGGGAACGCGGGCTGGAGAACGGCGGCTGGGCGACGATCGTGACCGCCCGGGGCGCCGTCGAGTCCCGGGTCCTGGTGACCGACCGCATCCGCCCCCTCCGTGTTCAGGGCCGTACGGTCCACCAGATCGGACTGCCCTTCCACTGGGGCCCCAACGGCATGTCCACCGGCGACGCGGCCAATGAACTGGTCGCCATCGCCCTCGACCCGGACGCGCACATCCAGGAGGACAAGGCGCTCACCGCCGACATCCGCGCCGGCCGCCGCCCGCGCGGACCCGACCTGCCGAAGCTGGTCGCCGAGTACCGGCGGCGGGCCGGCATCACCGCGTCCACCGGAACGGAGGCCCGCAAGTGAGCGAGCAAGAGCGGGTCGGCTTCTTCACCGACACCTCCGTCTGCATCGGCTGCAAGGCCTGCGAGGTCGCCTGCAAGGAGTGGAACGCCCTCCCCGAGGACGGCCTCTCCCTGACCGCCATGTCGTACGACAACACGGAGGCGCTCGGGGCCTCCACCTGGCGGCACGTCGCGTTCATCGAGCAGCCCAGGCCGGACGGCCGTGCCGAACTGCCCTTGGCGGGCGGCGAGCCGGAAGGCCAGGACATGCGCTGGCTGATGTCCTCCGACGTCTGCAAGCACTGCACCCACGCCGCCTGTCTGGACGTCTGCCCCACCGGCGCCCTCTTCCGCACCGAGTTCGGCACGGTCGTCGTCCAGGAGGACGTCTGCAACGGCTGCGGCTACTGCGTGCCCGCCTGCCCGTACGGCGTCATCGAGCAACGCCCCGCCGACGGACGGGCGTTCAAGTGCACGATGTGCTACGACCGGCTCGGCGCGGGCCAGGAACCGGCCTGCGCGAAGGCCTGTCCGACCGAGTCCATCCAGTTCGGCCCGCTGGACGAACTGCGCGAGCGGGCCGCCCTGCGCGTGGACCAGCTGCGCGAGGAGGGCGTCCCCGGGGCGCGGTTGTACGGCCACGACCCGGACGACGGAGTGGGCGGCGACGGCGCCTTCTTCCTCCTGCTGGACGAGCCCGAGGTGTACGGACTGCCCCCGGACCCCGTCGTCACCACCCGCGATCTGCCCGCCATGTGGAAGCACGCGGGCGCCGCGGCCCTCGCCCTGCTGGGCGGTGTCGCGGTGTCCTTCGCCTCCGCCGCCGGAGGGGGACGGGGATGACGGGCCCGGGGCAGGGCGGGCGGCGCCGCCGGGGCGAGCAACCCGTCGTCCCCCGCGCCGAGTTCGGCTCCTACTACGGCCGTCCCGTCATCAAGGCGCCCTCCTGGGCCGCGCGCGACATCGCCGGATACTTCTTCCTCGGCGGCCTCGCGGGCGCCGGCTCGGTGCTGGCGGCCGGCGCCCAGTTCACCGGCCGTCCCGTGACCGCGACGGCCCTGAAGGTCTCCTCCCTCACCGCCGTCTCCCTCTCGGCGGCCGCCCTCATCCACGACCTGGGCCGCCCGGACCGTTTCGTGAACATGCTGCGCGTCTTCAAGCCGACCTCGCCCATGAACATGGGCTCCTGGCTGCTCTCGCTCTACGGACCCGCCGCGGGCGCGGCGGCGGCGAGCGCGGTGACCGGCAGGCTGCCGCGTCTGGGGGCCGCGGCGACCGGCGCCGCCGCGGCCCTGGGCCCCCTCGTCACCACGTACACCGGTGTCCTGGCCGCCGACACCGCCGTACCCGCCTGGCACGAAGCCCACCGTGAACTGCCCTACCTGTTCGCGGCGTCCGCGACCGCCGCCGCGGCCGGCATGGCCCTCGCGGTGGCCCCGGCCCACGAGAACACCCCCGCCCGCCGCACCGCCGCGCTGGCCGCACTCGCCGACACGGCCGTGTCCCGGGCCGCCGAACACCGCCTCGGCCCGGTCGCCGAGACCTGGCGCGAAGGCCGTGCGGGCACCCTGCTGCGCACGGCCCGCCTCCTGACGGCGTCCGGCGCGGCGGGCGCGAGCCTCCTCGGCGACCGCCGCGCCGCCGCCGTGGCCTGCGGCCTCGCCCTGCTCGCCGGCTCGGCCTGCACCCGCTTCGGCGTGTTCGCCGCGGGCCTCGCCTCGGCCGAGGACCCGAAGTACACGGTCGAGCCGCAGCGCGAGCGCCGTGACCCGCGGGACCCGCGGGCCGGATCCACGAGCCAAGGGTCTTCTTAGCCCGCCTTGCGGCCCCGCATCGGCTCCGTGGCCTCGCCCGCGCCGGTCCGCATGCCCAGCAGGAACTCCTCCAGCACCTCCGTGGCGGTGTGCCGCGGACGCCAGTCCAGTTCGGTCCGTGCGCGGGTGCAGTCCATCAGCGGGAGGCGCAGGACGGCGTCGAACAGGTGGGGGGAGGCCGGGAGCAGGTGCAGGCCCCAGGCCGCGGCGATCGCCGAGCGGGCCGCCGTACGGGGGAGCCGTACCGGGCGCGCGCCGAACATCCCGCCGATCAGTTCCGCGTCCACGGTCGGGTCCGCCGCGAGGTTGAAGGCACCGCGCACGTCGTGCCGCACGGCCAGCCGGTACGCCTGTGCCGCGTCGTCGGTGTGCAGGGCCTGGACCCGCAGGCCGGGGATGTCGGGCAGGAAGGGCAGCAACTCGGGGCGGGCGGCCGCGCCGGGCAGGAACCTGCCGCCGAAGATCCGCCGCTGCTCGCTCGCCGACTGCCGCTTGAAGAGGAACGCGGGCCGCATCCGCACCACCCGGATCTCCGGATGGTCGCGTTGGAAGGTGTCCAGGGCCCGTTCCAGATAGGCCTTCTCCCGGCAGTACGCGGCGCCGGGCCAGCCGTGCGTCGGCCACGACTCGTCGACCGCGCGGTCCTTCGGCCCCGGCGAGTACGCGCCGACCGACGAGGCGTGCACCAGCACGGACACGCCCGCCGCGGCCACCGCCTCGAAGACCCGGATGCCGCCGAGAACGTTGGTCCTCCAGGTGGCCGCCGGGTCGTGCGTGGGCTGGAACGCCCACGCCAGATGCACCACCGCGTCCGCGCCCTCGAACACCGCTGCCGGATCGGCCTCGGCCGATCCGAGATCGACGGCCGTCCACTCCGTCTTCGGCGGCGACCAGTCGGGGATCCGACGGGCCAGCCCCCGCACCGAGGCGACCTCCGGATCCTCCGACAGCAGACGCACCACGCTCGTTCCGACGTTGCCGGTGGCGCCCGTGACGACGACGTCGCTGCTCATCTGCGGCTCCTCTCGGCCATCCCTCCCGGGCGGACCGACCGAGTACCCCGGGGCGGGGCGCCGCACGCGGCGGTGACGCCGGTCAGCCGCGAGCGGCGAACGCGTCCACGCCCGTCAGTTCCGCCGACAGCGCCCACAGCCGCGCCGCCTCCTCCGGGTCCTTCGCCCAGGGCTTCACGCCCACCCGCTCGCCGTCCTCCGGAGCGGGTCCCGCGATGTCGCAGTCCTCCAGATAGACACCGCCCAGGCCGTCGAGCTGCGGGGAGGTCGCCGCCCACACCTGGGTGGCCGCGCCCTGCTCCGGGGTCTTGAGGCCCGGCTGCGGGATCGGGACGCCGTCCTCGTCGATCCAGCCGCTCGCGATCATCTCCTCCTTCGGCAGATGCCGCTGGAGGGGCGTGAGGATGCCGCCCGGGTGGAGCGCGAAGGCCCGTACACCGCGGTCCCGGGCGAGGGCGTCCAGGTGCACCGCGAACAGCACGTTCGCCGTCTTCGCCTGGCCGTACGCCTGCCACTTGTCGTAGCTCCGCCGCCAGTGCACGTCGTCCCAGCGGATGCCGGAGAAGTGGTGGCCGCGCGAGGACACGGACACCACCCGCGCCCCGCCGGGCTCGATCGCCGGCCACAGCCGGTTGACGAGGGCGAAGTGGCCGAGGTGGTTCGTGGCGAACTGCGCCTCCCAGCCGGGCCCGACCCGCGTCTCGGGGCAGGCCATGATCCCGGCGTTGTCGATGACGAGGTCGACCGTCCGGCCGGTGGCGAGGAACCGGTCGGCGAAGCCGCGCACGCTCTCCAGGTCGCCGAGGTCCAGCGCGTCCACCTCGACTCCGACCAGGCCCTCCAGCGCCTTCAGCGCCGTGTCGGGGCGGCGGGCGGGGACGACGACCCGGGCGCCGGCCCCGACGAGCGCGCGGGTCGTCTCCAGGCCGATCCCGGAGTAGCCGCCCGTGACGATCGCCAGCTTCCCGGTCAGGTCGATGCCCCGCAGGACGTCGTCGGCGGTGCTCGTGGCGCCGAAGCCCGAGCCGATCTTGTGCTGTGCGGTGCGGCTGTTGCTCATGTCCGGATTGCTCATGTGGGGAACGCTACGGATTGGAGTGCGCTCGAAGTCAAGTGCCGCCCCGTACCGGAGGCTCAGGCGAGCGGGCTCTTCGCCAGCGACGCCAGCAGATCGGCCGGATCGTCGTAGACCGCCTCCGCGCCCGCCTCCACCAGGTCGGCGCGCGGGATGCCGCCGCACAGCAGGCCCACGCAGCGCACCCCGGCCCGGCGGCCCGCCCGCATGTCCCACACGGTGTCGCCGACGAACACGGCCTGTCCGGCGGGCACCCCGGCCAGGCCGAGAGCGTGCTCCACGGGTTCGGGGGCCGGCTTGCCCTCCGTCACGTCGTCCGCGCTCGCCGTCGCCTCGATGGCGTCGTCGGCGTCGAGGGCGCGGCGCAGCGCCGCCAGTTCGGACCCGCTCGCCGAGGTGGCGAGCACGACCCGCCAGCCCTCGCCGTGCAGGTGCTTCAGCAGCCGGCCGGCGTCCCGCAGCGCGGGCAGCCGGTCGAAGTACTGCCCGTAGAGCGCCTTGTGCGCGGCGCTGAGCGCGGCGTCCTCCTCCGGGTCGCGGTCCTCGCCCAGCAGATGGGCGATCAGATCGCCGGAACCGAGCCCGACGGCCCGGTGCACGGCATGCGTCGGCACCCGGTGACCCGCCTGTCGGAAGGCCTCCCACCAGGTGATCACATGCAGGTGGTTGGTGTCGACGAGGGTGCCGTCGACGTCGAACACGGCGGCGCGTTCCATCAGGGGTGTCCTCTCTCTCGCCGCACGGGTACCACCTCACGCGCCGGTCCACGCCAGCAGCCGGTCCATCGGCCAGGTGTTGACCACCCGCTCCGCCGGCACCCCGCACTCCTCGGCCCGCGCGCAGCCGAGGACCTGCCAGTCCAGCTGACCGGGGGCGTGCGCGTCGGTGTCGACGGAGAACAGCACACCCGCCCCGACGGCCTGCCGCAGCAGCCGTCGCGGCGGGTCGAGCCGTTCGGGCCTGCTGTTGATCTCGACGGCCGTTCCGGCCTCGGCGCACGCCGCGAACACCTCGTCCGCGTCGAACTCCGACTCCGGCCGCCCCCGCCCCTGGACGAGCCGTCCGGTGCAGTGCCCGAGGACGTCCGCGTGCGGATCGCGCACGGCCCGCACCATGCGCCGGGTCATCGCGCGGGCCTCCATGCGCAGCTTGGAGTGCACGGAGACGACCACCAGATCGAGCCGGTCGAGCAGCTCGGGCTCCTGGTCGAGGGACCCGTCCTCGAGGATGTCGCACTCGATCCCGGTCAGCAGCCGGAACGGCGCCCAGGACGCGTTCAGCTCCTCGACCACCTCCAGTTGGCGGCGCAGCCGCTCCGGCGACAGCCCGCGGGCCACCGTCAGCCGCGGGGAGTGGTCGGTCAGTACGGCCCACTCGTGGCCGAGGGCGGCCGCGGCCCGGCCCATCTCCTCGATCGGGCTGCCGCCGTCGGACCAGTCCGAGTGCAGATGGCAGTCACCGCGCAGCAGCGCCCGCAGCTCGGTGCCGGCCCCGTCGGTGAGCGGCCGCCCCTCCGCCCCCTCCTCGAGTCTCCGCAGGTAGGACGGCACCTCACCGGCAACCGCGGCATGCACCACCTCGGCCGTTCTCGGCCCCACCCCCTTGAGCGACTCCAGCGTCCCCGCCCGGGCCCGCTCCTCGGCCTCCCCCTCGGGCAGCGCCGCCACCACCCGGGCCGCCGTACGGAACGCCTTCACGCGATAGGCGGGCGCCAGGGACCGCTCCAGCAGGAACGCGATCCGGTCCAGGGCCTCGACGGGATCCATCGCCACCTCCTGCGTCCAGGGTTCCCCAGCCGCCCGCGTCCCGCACGGCGGCTGGGCGCGACGCAGCCCGCGCCCAGCCGCCACTCGCGCTCTACGCTCTATACATGACCGAAGTCGCGAGCCCCTACATCTCCCATCCACGGATCATGGTGCTCGGGGTGCAGCCGGGTACGCCCCCGTTCCGGATCGTGGAGATCGACGGCGAAGTGGTCGGTGAGGCGCATGCCGTCACCGACGTCCTGGAGACGGCAGCCGCGTTCGGCATCACCGTCCACGACCTCGACGACCCCGACGCGGTGCGATGGGTGGGCGGCGACCGGTACACCTGGAAGCCGCGCTAGCGGGCGGCGCCGCGGGAGCGCCTGGGGGCGTGTACCGCGCGGCTCACGCGGCGCCCGAGCAGCAGGTAGCCGATGAGCGCGCCGGTGGTGTTGAGGATGACGTCGTCGATGTCGAAGGCACGCCCGGTCACCAGCGCCCCCTGGGCGAACTCCACCAGCAGCATCACGGCCGCGGTCAGCAGCAGTACCCGCAGCAGCCCGCGGGTGGCGGGCGCGACCACCGGCACCAGGATGCCGAACGGCACCCCGAGCAGCAGGTTTCCGCCGATCTGCTTGACCGCGTCCCGCAGCGCGGGCTGATCCAGATAGGCGCGCAGCGACCGCCCCGGATGCAGGTTGGAGTGCACCAGCGCCTGCGAGGCGGGCGACGGCTCCAGCGTGAGCCGGGCCAGCACCACCGCGAACGCCACCATGAAGGCGAACGCGGACAGCATGGCCAGCAGGCGCAGCGGGAAGGGGAGCGGGCGGGCGGCGGGCTGATCCGGCTTCGCCCGCCCGGCCTTCTGGGACGCCTTCTTCTCGGGCGCCTTCTTCTGTTGCGCCCGCTCCGCCTTCTGTGCCTTCTCGCCCTTGGCCGGCGCGGGTTCCTTGCCCCTGCCCGTGCGCAGGCGGAACACGGTACGTGGACGTGAGACTGCTCCGGCCATGCGGTCCTCCAGTCTTCAACCTACCTGCTTGGTAAGGCGGTTACCCCGGTACGGCCGGAGGATGCGGGCCTCAGGTGCCGTAGGACACGGTCACCTCCTTGAAACCGAGGGAGTGCAGCAGCCCCTCCAGCATGTCGGTGGTGTTCTTCTCCGCGCGGGCGGTGAGTTCGCTGTCCTTCGCCGCCTCGCCGATGTGCTTGACCGCGAGCTTCTGCACGGCCTGCTCGCTGTTGGGGTTGTCCGAGAACAGGTCGCCCAGCCGGTCGAGCAGTCCGCGCTGCTTGGAGACGGCGTAGGAGCGGTCGGGATCGAGAGCCGGGGTGCCGAGCGCGGCATGGGGGAGCCTGAGGGTGGCCGTGGTGCGGTCGTCGTCGACCGTCACGTCCTTGTCGGCGACCTTGCCGAGGTCGACATAGGCGTCCACGGTGCCCGCCCCGACGTACAGCGTGCGGGTGCCGCGGATCGCGTCCGGGAGGAACTTCGCGTCCTTCTCCAGGTCCACGACGACCTGGAAGTTGCCGGACGCGGCGTCGTAGCGGCTCATGTCCTGGATGGACTTGAGCAGGGCGGGGCCCGTACGGTCCTGTGTCTCGGTGCCGAAGAAGTCGCGCAGCCCCGGCAGCAGACTCAGCCGGATCCCGGCGAACATCACGACGAGCACGACCACGACGGCGGTGAGCACCTTCGCCCACCCGGGCATACGTCGGTTCAGGCGCTTGACGGGAGTCGTCATGTCGACGGCCCTCCTTCCTACCTGACCGGATTCCCGCCAATCTCCCCGGCAGACCGCGCTGTTGACGACCTGTGACAGAACAGCGGCCCCGGAGTCACTCTTCTTTCGCCCGTACCAGCCCGTGGTCGAAGGCGGTGCGGCTACGCCGTCCGGCTTCCTTGACTCCTGAGGCCGCAACGCAGTGGGTGGGCCAAAGGGACGCGGTCCGTAGCATGAGAGCCCCGCCCGGACATGGTCAGCGAGGAGCCGATCGTGCGAGACATCTCCGTGTTCAGCGGCAGCGCCCATCCCGAGCTCGCCGCCGAGGTCTGCGCCCACCTCGGGGTCCCCCTGAGCCCGACCCGGGTCAGCCGGTTCGCCAACGACTGCCTGGAGGTCCAGCTCCAGGCGAACTGCCGGGAACGGGACGTCTTCCTGGTCCAGCCCCTGGTCAAGCCCGTTCAGGAGCATCTGGTCGAACTGCTGCTGATGTGCGACGCGGCCCGCGGCGCGTCCGCGGGCCGGATCACCGTCGTCATGCCGCACTACTCCTACGCCCGCTCCGACAAGAAGGACGCGCCCCGCATCTCCCTGGGCGGACGCCTGGTCGCCGACCTGATGGCGGCGGCCGGCGTGCACCGCGTCCTCGCCATGACCCTGCACTCGCCCCAGGTGCACGGGTTCTTCTCGATGCCCGTGGACCATCTGCACGCCCTCCGCGAGCTCTCCGCCCACTTCCGCCGCTACGACCTCACCTCCACCACCGTCGTCTCGCCCGATCTCGGCAACGCCAAGGAGGCCGCCGCCTTCGCCCGTATGATCGGCGCCCAGGTGGCGGCCGGCGCCAAACAGCGCTATGCCGACGACCGGGTCAGCATCAACACGGTGATCGGCGAGGTCTCCGGGCGGGACGTGATCGTCCTGGACGACGAGATCGCCAAGGGCAGCACCGTCCTCGAACTCCTTGATCGGCTGCGGGAGTTGGCGCCACGCTCGATACGGGTGGCGTGCACCCACGGCCTGTTCGCAGCCGGCGCGCTGAAACGGCTCAGCGAGCAGCCGGACGTCCTCGAGATCGTCTGCACCAACACCGTGCCGGTGCCCGCCGAGGAGCACACCGACAAGCTGCGGATCCTGTCCATCGCCCCCGCCCTCGCCGAGGCCGTGCGACGCATTCACAACGGTGAGTCCGTCAGCGCCCTGTTCGACGCCGCGCGCAGCGAATAGACAGGGAGGAGGGAAAAGCGCACGTCGTCACCCATGTGACCAGGGAGGGCTCGCAGTGGCGAAGGCGAAGTTCGAGCGGACCAAACCACACGTCAACATCGGCACCATCGGGCACATCGACCATGGCAAGACGACCCTCACGGCAGCCATCACCAAGGTGCTGCACGACAGGTTCCCCCAGCTCAACCCCTTCACCCCGTTCGACCAGATCGACAAGGCGCCCGAGGAACGGCAGCGCGGCATCACCATCTCCATCGCCCATGTGGAGTACCAGACGGAGCGCCGGCACTACGCGCACGTGGACTGCCCCGGCCACGCCGACTACATCAAGAACATGATCACCGGCGCGGCCCAGATGGACGGGGCGATCCTGGTCGTCGCCGGCACCGACGGGCCGATGCCGCAGACCAAGGAACACGTGCTGCTCGCCCGGCAGGTCGGAGTGCCGTACATCGTGGTCGCGCTGAACAAGACCGACATGGTCGACGACGAGGAGATCCTCGAGCTGGTCGAGCTGGAGGTGCGGGAGCTGCTCACCGAGTACGAGTTCCCCGGCGACGAGGTCCCCGTGGTGCGGGTCTCCGCGCTCCGGGCCCTGGAGGGCGACCCGCGGTGGACGCAGTCGGTGCTGGACCTGCTGGACGCGGTCGACGAGGCGGTGCCGGAACCGGAGCGGGACGTCGACCGGCCGTTCCTGATGCCGATCGAGGACGTCTTCACCATCACCGGGCGCGGGACCGTCGTCACCGGCCGCATCGAGCGCGGCACGCTCCGGGTGAACAGCGAGGTCGAGATCATCGGTATCCACGAGCAGAAGACGAAGACCACCGTCACGGGCGTGGAGATGTTCCGCAAACTGCTCGACGAGGGCCGGGCCGGGGAGAACGTCGGGCTGCTGCTGCGGGGGATCAAGCGGGAGGAGGTGGAGCGCGGCCAGGTGGTGATCAAGCCGGGCTCGGTCACCCCGCACACCCGGTTCGAGGCGCGGGCCTATGTCCTGTCCAAGGACGAGGGCGGCCGGCACACGCCGTTCTTCCAGAACTACCGACCGCAGTTCTACTTCCGTACGACGGACGTGACGGGTGTGGTGACCCTGCCGCGGGGCACCGAGATGGTCATGCCGGGTGACAACACCACGATGCTGGTGGAGCTGATCCAGCCGATCGCGATGGAGGAGGGGCTGAAGTTCGCCATCCGGGAGGGCGGGCGGACGGTCGGGGCCGGACAGGTCACGAAGATCATCGAATAGGGGACCGGCGGGTCATGGGGCACCGGTCATGAAGAGCCGGTCATGACGCGCCGGTCATAAGGTGCCGGACGTGGCCTCGGGCCTGCTCAGGGCCGCGTCCAGCGTCCGGGCGGGTGGCAGCAGCCGGTGCAGTCCGGTGACCCGCAGGACGCGCAGGGTCAAGGGGTGGTTGCAGACCAGGTGCATGTCCCCGCCCTGGTCGAGCACCCGGCCCCTGGCCCGGTACAGCAGCCGCAGCCCGGAGCAGTCGAAGAAGTCGATCGGCGTCAGGTCGATGACGACCCGCGGGGTGGGTCCGGTGGTCACCTCGTCGAGCAGCGGGGCGATCTCCGTGGCCGCGACGATGTCGATCTCGCCGCGGAACTCCAGCACCGTGTACCCGCGCTCCTGGCGTACGCGCAGGTGAGGGGTGTCCGCGGCGGGTTCCTGCTGCACGACGACATCGCCTCCAACCCGCTCCACCGGTCGGGAGCCTTCAACGGCGGGGCAGCGCGCAGCAGTTCCCCGCTCCAGCAAGGTACCCCCGATGGAGTGAATTTCAGCATGTTCGATTGACATATGTCTTCGAAACGGGGGCGTGTCTCGATCGAGTTTGTTCGCGTCGTGAACGAAGCGATGCGGAATGTGGCGCGAGAGGCGCCGCGCCGGGGCAGGGGGACGCTATGACAGGGCGTGCCAGGCCTTGGAGAGGGCGGTGCGCAGCTGCTCCGTCTGGTGTGCCGTGAGGTCCCCGACCATCCGCTGTTCCAGCTCCCGTACCGGCTGCGCGTGCTGCTCCAGCAGTCCGCGCCCCTCCTCGGTGAGCAGGATCAGCAGCTCGCGCCGGTTGCGCGGATTGCGCTCGCGACGGATCAGGCCCCGGTTCTCCAGGGAGCGCACCAGGTCGGCGATCGACTGGGCGGTGACGAAGGAGTCCCTGGCCAGCTGGGCGGCGGACAGACCGTCGTGCCGCTCCAGCACGGTCAGCGCCGTGTACTGCAGGGCGGTGATGCCGGACGCCTTGACGAGTTCGTCCAGACGGGATCGCACGATCAGCTCCACCTGCTTCACCATGTAGAGCAGGGACGGAGGCGCCTTGTGGTGCGAAGGTGCGCTCGCGGTGTTGCCCGTCTGAGTGTCTGTCTGGGTGCCGGCCATGAGTCCGAGCGTAGACCATTGACAGGAAACCTGTCTGTAAAGAGACTGCGCACCAACAGGAATCCTGTTGGTTGAAATCTTAGCGACGATGCTGAGGAGTGGTGATGACCACCTTCGAGATCGACCCCGGTCGACTGTTCATCGGGGGACAGTGGCGCGAGGCCGCGGACGGAGCGCGGACCGAGGTGGTCGACCCGTCCCGGGGCGCGGTCGTCACGACCGTCGCGGAGGCGGGCGCCGCCGACGTGGACGCGGCGGTGAGGGCCGCCCGCGAGGCCTTCGACTCCGGCAGATGGTCCGGACTCAGCGGTCGCGAGCGCGGCCGGATCCTGCTCCGCGTGGCGCAGCTGATCCGCGAGGAGGCCGACGAGATCGCCCGCCTGGAGAGCCTGGACGTCGGCAAGCCGATCACCCTGGCGCACGCGGTCGACGTGACGAACGCGGCGAACGACTACGAGTACTACGCCACCCTCGCCTTCTCCCTGGAGGGCGGCAACCGCGACACCCCGATGAACGCCCTCGCCTACACGAAGCGCGGGCCGATCGGTGTCGTCGCCGCGATCACCCCCTTCAACTTCCCGCTGATCCTGGCGGGTTCGAAGATCGCCCCGGCGCTCGCCACCGGCAACACGGTCGTGCACAAGCCCGCCGACGAGACCCCGCTCTCCGCGCTGTACATGGCGGGACTGCTCCAGCGGGCCGGCGTTCCCGACGGAGTCGTCAACGTCGTCACCGGCGCCGGCCCGGTCGCCGGTGAGGCACTGCTGCGCCACCCCGGCGTCGACAAGATCGCCTTCACCGGCTCCACCACGATCGGCCGGCACGCCGCGAGCGTGGCCGGCGAGAACCTCAAGCCGGTCACCATGGAGCTCGGCGGCAACGCCGCGCACATCGTCTTCGAGGACGCCGACCTGGAGAAGGCCGTCGGCGCGGTCATCAAGGGCTTCGTCTTCAACACCGGCCAGTTCTGCATGGGCGGCCCGCGGCTGCTGGTGGCCCGCTCGGTCTACACCACCCTGCTGGGCATCCTCGCCGAGGCCGTCCCCGGCGTGCCGATCGGCGACCCGCGCGCGGCGGAGACCGTCATCGGCCCGATGGCGGGGGAGAAGCACCTGCGCAAGGTCGAGGAGTACGTCGACCTCGCCCGCAAGGAGGGTGCCCGGATCGTCTGCGGCGGCGAGCGCCTCGACCTCGACGGCGGCTACTACTACAAGCCCACCGTCATCGCGGACCTCCCGAACGACTCCCGGGTCATCCAGGAGGAGATCTTCGGTCCGGTCCTCACCGTCCAGCCCTTCGACGACGAGGAGGAGGCGGTCGCCCTCGCCAACTCCACGCCGTACGGCCTGGCCTCGGGCGTCCAGACCGGCAACCTCGCCCGCGCCCACCGGGTCGCCGACCGTCTGCAGGCCGGCATCGTCTGGGTCAACGACTGGGCGATGCTCGACCCGGCCGTCCCCTTCGGCGGCGTGAAGGACTCCGGCTTCGGTCGCGAGTACGGCCCCGAGGCACTCGCCTCGTACACCAAGGTCAAGTCCGTCGTCGTCTCGCTCGACTGAACGCGCCGCAATCCAAGAGGAGTTCATCCGATGCCCATCACCACCCGCGCCGCCGTCGTCGAGTCCGGCGGAGCCCCCTTCACCCTCTCCGAGGTCGTCCTGGCGGATCCCGGTCCGCACGAGGCGGTCGTCCGGCTGGTGGCGGCCGGCCTGTGCCACACCGACCTCGGCGTGGCGAGCGGCGGACTGCCCTTCCCGCTGCCCGGAGTCCTCGGTCACGAGGGCGCGGGCGTCGTCGAAGCGGTCGGCTCGGCCGTCACCGGCGTGGCCGTCGGCGACCACGTCGTGCTGTCCTTCGCCTCCTGCGGCGAGTGCCGCAACTGCCACGGCGGGCACCCCGCCTACTGCGCCACCTGGCTCCCGCTGAACCTCATCGGCGGCCGCCGCGCCGACGGCACCAGCACCATCAGCCGGGACGGCGAACCCCTGGGCGGCCACTTCTTCGGCCAGTCCTCCTTCGCCGAGCGCGCCCTGGTCACCGAGCGGAGCCTGGTCAGGGTCGACCCCGACGTACCGCTGGAGTCGATCGCCCCGCTGGGCTGCGGCGTGCAGACCGGCGTCGGCGCCGTCTGGAACGTCCTGAAGCCGGTCGCCGGCGGCACGGTCGTCGTCCTCGGCGCCGGAGCCGTCGGACTCTCGGCGGTCATGGCGGCCGCCCTCTCCCCGGCCACCACCATCGTCGCCGTCGACCGGGTCGCCGAACGCCTCGAGCTGGCCAAGGAGTTGGGCGCCACCCACACCGTGGACGCGAGCCACACCGTGCTCGGCGAGGCGATCGCCGAGATCACCGGCGGTCAGGGCGCCGACGGCATCGTGGAGACCACGGGCGTCCCGGCCGTGCTGCGCCAGGGCGTGGACGCGCTCGCCGCCCGCGGCACCCTGGTCGTCGTGGGCGCCCCGCCGTTCGGCACCGAAGTCGCCCTGGACGTCAACGGAATGCTCGGCGGCAAGCAGGTGGTCGGTCTCACCCTCGGCGACAGCGAGACCCAGACCTTCATCCCGGCGCTCGTCAAGCTGGTGAAGGAGGGCCGGCTCCCGCTGGACCGTCTGATCGGCACCTACGCCTTCGCCGACATCGACCGGGCGGTGCAGGACATGACCTCGGGCAAGACCATCAAGCCCGTGCTCATGTTCTGAGCCCCCTCCACGGCCAGGACCGGCTTCCCCGTGGTCCGGCCGGTGCCGTCGAGTCTGTGCGCCTCGGCGGCACCGGCCGGCGGGAAGGTCCCGCGAGTCGCCCCCCGTCGCGGCCCGCTGAACGTTCGGGGCCGCCCCGGCGTCGGAGGAGTACGGTCCGACGGTCGAGGGAACGGGGGCGGACATGCGCGGAGGGATCGTCGTGGTGACGGCGGCACTGATGGCTGCCGTGGGATGCGGCGCGGACGACGACGGAGACGCGATCATCGACTACGGGCCCGCGGTGACCCCGTACAGCGGCTCGCTCCACATCCCCACCAAGGCGGTGGACGAGGACACCCCGCAGGCGCTGCTCCTCGCGTCGGGCGCGGCGGGCCGGGCGCTGGAGTGCGACGGGGAGATCTTCTCGGGCGGCGGGCCCGACGGCTGGGGCGAGGGTGAAGGCGGCGACACCCCCGAGGAGGGGCTGCGGCTCTTCTTCGACATGTTCGACCCGGAGGTGCCCCGCTCCGGATACCGCGTGGAGCGCGAGGAGACCGACCGTGTCCTGTACTCGTACGACGTCGACGGCCGGACCAAGGTCGCGGTGGTCGTCGCCAAGGACCAGAGGGACCGGCCGGGCTGGGGGCCGGAGACCCACGCCTCCTGCGACCCGTTCGAACTCCCCGCGAGCATCGCCGACTCGGGTGACGAGGAGATCTGGACCGACCGCAGCGGCGGAAGGGTCCCGACCACCACCCTCAGCAGTCATGCCGGGGCGGAGCACTGCGGCTGGCGGTCGGCGCACTTCCTGGGGACGGGCCGGGGCGAGGACTACCGGCAGTACGTCCGCGACCCCGGCGGAGTGATCGCGGGCGACCTGCTCACCTCCCCGTACGACGGCGACGTCAGGATGCCCGCCGACGCCCGCGACACCGGATACCGCTACAAGGACCGGCAGCTGTGGCTGACGGAGGACCGGTCCACCGCGTACGTCCGCACGTCCGAGGGCGTGGAGGCCTGGCCCCGGGCGAAGGAGCCGATCGCCTGCCTGTGACCGTCAGCGGCTCGCGTGCAGCGCGACCAGCAACTGCCACACCTGGTCGGCGATCTCGGCGGGCGTGCCGGCCAGATCGCCGTGCAGCCAGTCGGCCAGCACCCCCGCGAAGGTCGCCGCCACGGCGGAGGCCACCAGCGGGGCGTCCGCCGCGCCCGCCCGCTCCCGCTCCCGCAGACTGTAGGCCCGCAGGTCCCGGTGCAGCACCCGGCCGAGCGGTCCGCCGCCACCCGGTGCGAGCAGGGTGCGGTACAGGGCCGTGTGCGGGGTGAGGGAGGCGAAGAACCCCGCCAGCGCGGCCGGTGCCCGCACCGGGTCCGGCCGGCCCTGCCAGGCGTGCAGCGCCTCCACGGCCTCGCGTACGACGTCCGCGCAGGCGTCGACCGCGAGCGATTCCAGGTCGGCGTAGTGCACGTAGAAGGTGGCCCGTCCGACACCCGCCCGCCGCACCAGCGCGGCCACGCCGACCTCCTCCAGGGGGTGTTCGGCGCACTCCTCGAGCAGCGCGGCCCGCAGCCTCGCCCGGGTGCGGGCCGCCCGCGGGTCCTCGGGCTCGCCGCGGCTCACTGCGCGATCAGCACGGCGGCCAGGGCGAGCGCGCCGGGCAGTGCCTGGGCGACCAGGATCCGCCGGTTCGCGGTGGCGGCGCCGTAGACGCCCGCGACGATCACGCAGGACAGGAAGAACACCTGCGCCCGGAAGCCGGTCGGATCACCGGCGACGAGTCCCCACACCAGACCGGCCGCGAGAAACCCGTTGTAGAGGCCCTGGTTGGCGGCCATGGGGGCGGTCCGCCGGGCCAGGTCCGCGTCGAAACCGTGGAAGGACATCCCCGGCTTCCGCTGCCACAGGAACATCTCCATCACCAGGATGTACAGGTGCAGCGCGGCCACCAGCACGACGAGCACGTCCGCCAGGATTTCCATGGTCTCCCTCGACTTCACCGAACAAAACTTCTTGGACAGGTGTCCACTATACCGGGACACCTGTCCAAGAAGTGCGCGGGGGTCGGTGGCCGGCCGGAACGGGGGTATCCGCAAGGAGCCCTGGCGACAACCCTGACGACAACCTGCGGAGGACGGACATGGCACTGGTGAAAGCGGGCGTGGTGGTCCTGGACTGCGTCGAGCCCGAGCAGCTCGCCGAGTTCTACAAGGGGCTGCTCGAGGCCGAGGAGACCGACGCCACCGCCAACCGGGTCGAGATCAGGGGTGCCGACGGAGTCCGTCTCGCCTTCCGCCGCGACGCCAACGCGACGCCGCCGAGCTGGCCCCGTCCCGAGAACTCCCTCCAGGCCCACCTGGACTTCATGGTCGACGACCTCGACGCGACGGAACGCCTGGTCGTCGCCCTCGGCGGCCGCCCCGTGGAGACGAAGGGTCCCGCCGGCCCGCACGAGGAACGCGGCTACGCCGACCCGGCCGGCCACTCCTTCACCCTGCGCCGCGCCCCGTCCACCGCGCCCAAGCAGGGCTGACGGGCCGGTCTCGGAAACGGGCCGGGGCGCGGCACCTCAGTCACGGCCCCCCTTCTCCTTCGCCGGCCACACCCCCGTCGACCGCTCGATGGCCTTCGCCCCCGTGCGGTCGGCGGCGCTGCGCGCGGCGGCGAAGATCGCGCCCTGGAGCGCCGCGGCCAGAATGATCTCGGTCCAGCCGCGGTCGCGGTCCAGGGCGTCGGGTGCGTCGTCCTCGTGCCGGATCGCCTGCCAGGCCTTGCGGAACGCGAGACCCGCCAGCGCTCCGCTCGCCCAGCCGAAGAGGAAGCCGACGGGCTGGTAGACGAGGGGAAGCTTCCTCTTCTTCGTGCGACTGGCCATGGGGTCCTCCTTGTCGTCGACGTGCATGTCCGGTCGGTCAGGGCCGCCCCCGGGAGGGCACCTCCTCGCCCGCGCGCACCGGCCCGGGCGGGGTGCCGTCGCCGAACGGGCGGCCGCCGAGCCGCTCGCGGTGGTGCGGGGTGAGCCAGCCGGAGAGGTCCGGGCCCACGGGCACGATCCTCGTCGGGTTGATGCCGGTGTGCACCTGGTAGTAGTGCCGCTTGATGTGGTCGAAGTCGACCGTGTCACCGAATCCGGGCGTCTGGTAGAGGTCGCGGGCGTACGCCCACAGCACCTGGTTCTCCGTCAGCTTCCAGCGGTTGCACTTGAAGTGGCCGTGGTAGACCGCGTCGAACCGGACCAGCGTGGTGAACAGCCGGATGTCGGCCTCGGTGATCGTGTCCCCCACGAGGTAGCGCCGCCGTCCGAGCCGCGACGCGAGCAGCTCCAGTCGCCGGAAGACGGCCTCGCAGGCCTCCTCGTACTCCTCCTGCTCGCTCGCGAAGCCGGCCCGGTACACCCCGTTGTTGACGTCCTCGTACACCTCGGCCATCACCGCGTCGATCTCGTCGCGCAGCCCTGAGGGATAGAGGTCCGGCGCCCCGGGACGGTGCAGGGCCGTCCACTCGGTGGCGAGGTCCAGGGTGATGTGCTGGTAGTCGTTGGTCACCAGCTCGCCGCTCGGCACGTCCACGACGGCGGGCACGCTCACCCCGCCCGGGTGGTCGCGCTCCCGCTTCTCGTAGGCCTCCGCGAGGTAGCGGATCCCGAGCACCGGATCGCGGCCCCCGGGGTCGAGGGTGAACCGCCAGCTGCGGTCGTCCTGGACCGGGTCGGCGACCGCCATCGACAGCGCGTCCTCGAGACCGAGCAGCCGCCGTGAGATCACCGCCCGGCTCGCCCACGGGCAGGCACGGCTGACCACCAGCCGGTAGCGTCCCGCCTCCACCGGCCGGCCGCCCGAGCCGTCCGCGGTGATGCGGTCCACGAAGTGGCTCTTGGACCGCCGGAACCGCTCGTGCCCGTACGCGCTGTTGCCGCCGCCGTTCATGTGTTCCCGCTCCTTTCAGGTCCTCCTGCCGACCGGGTTCCCCGAGTTCTCCGGGTTTCCCCGGTTTCCCGGTTTCGCGGCTTCCCGGTTTCCGGGTGTCCCGGATTCCCGATTTCCGCCGGCCGCGCGGTGTGAGCCCGTCCGACCGGGGCAGTCGGCCCGCGTGAGTGGGACATCCTCGAAGACATCCGCGGAAACGTCCGCGCAGACCTCGGCGCGTGCGGCCTCCGACACCCGGGCCGACAGCAGGACGCGCCTGACCGTCCTGGTGGCGCTCGCCGCCAACCTCGTCATCGCCGTGGCCAAGGCCGTCGGCGGCCTGTTCGCGGGCTCGCCCGCACTGCTGTCGGAAGCCGCGCACTCCGTTGCCGACAGCCTCAACGAGGTGTTCCTCCTCGCCGCGCTGCGCCGAAGCCGGCGCCCGGCCGACCGGCGCCACCCCTTCGGCTACGGCAAGGAACGCTTCTTCTGGTCGCTCCTCGCCGCCGTGGGGATCTTCGTCATGGGCGGTTGCTTCTCCTTCTTCCAGGGCGTCGAGGCCCTCAGGAGCGGCGCCGAGGAGACGTTCGGCGGCTATGTGGCGGGCTTCATCGTCCTCGGTGTCGCCTTCCTCGCCGAG
Source organism: Streptomyces sp. NPDC002588 (assembly GCF_040295925.1). Lineage (NCBI taxonomy): Bacteria > Bacillati > Actinomycetota > Actinomycetes > Kitasatosporales > Streptomycetaceae > Streptomyces > Streptomyces sp. NPDC002588. The sequence continues at coordinate 212,721 of NZ_JBEOWF010000002.1, read as the reverse complement.
GGGGCCTCCCTCCTGCGCGCCCTGTTCCAGGTGCGCCGGCAGGGCGGCACGGCGACAGGGCTGCGCGACCCCGCCCTGCGCACGGTCGTCGCCGAGGACGGCACGGCCGTACTGGGGGTCACGCTGGCCGCGATCGGCATGGCCCTGCACATGGTCACCGGGAACGTGGTGTGGGAGGCGTCCGCCTCGCTCGCGATCGGCGCCCTGCTCGTCTACGTCGCCTACCGCCTCGGCCGGGACGCCCGCGACCAGCTCATCGGCGAGGCCGCCGACCCCGAGACCTCCGACCGCATCCGGTCCCTGCTGGACGCGCAGCCGGAGATCGACAGCGTGGAGGCCGTGTTCACGATGAAGATGGGCCTCGACGCGGTTCTCGTCGCCGTCCGTGTGGACCTGATGCCGGGCCTGGACAGCGAGCGGGTCGAGGAGGTCGCCGTACGGATCAAGCGCTCCGTCGCGGGCGCGATCCCGGAGGCCGGCGAGATCTTCCTCGACGTGACCGACCGCCCCGCGCGCGAGGCATGGGAAAGCCCCGCCGCGACGGGGGAGCGCGGCGGGGCCTGACTGTCGGGTGCCCGGTGCGGGTCCGTTCATGCCGGCCCGTGGCGGAGTTTTCCACGAGACCCGCCACATGCCCCGACGGTCCGCGTCCGCCCGGGTCAGCCCGCGGACGGCGCCACGACGAACACCGGGATCTCCCGGTCCGTCTTCTTCTGGTAGTCGGCGTACGGCGGGTACGCGGCGACGGCACGCTCCCACCACTCGGCCTTCTCCGCACCGGTGACCTCACGGGCCGTCATGTCCTGCTTCTCGGCCCCGTCCTGCAGCTCCACATGCGGGTCGGCCTGGATGTTGTGGTACCAGACCGGGTGCTTGGGCGCCCCGCCCTGGGAGGCGACCAGGGCGTACTCCCCCTCGTGCTCGACCCTCATCAGCGGCGTCTTGCGGATCTTCCCGCTGCGCGCGCCCCGCGTGGTCAGCAGGATCACCGGCAGCCCCGTGTCCCGCAGGGTCGTCCCCTTGGTTCCGCCCGAGCTCTCGTACAACTCCACCTGTTCGCGCACCCACTGGGTCGGGCTGGGCTCGTACTCGCCTTCGAGGGGCATGGCATCCGTCCTCTTCGTCACGTCGTCGGTCCGACTGGCACTCGGCTTCAACACCGGTACCCCCGGGATTCATCCGTACCGGATTCCCTCCCGGGTACGCCATGACGCCACAGGTGATCGCGTGGCCCACCCGCCGCCCGGACCCGCCTACGTCACCATGGCCGCCGCCAGCACGGTCATCACCCCGCTCGACACGAGCGCCGTCACCAGCCGCCCCCGGTGTCCGGTCAGTGCCCGGCCGAGCAGCGCGCCGCTCCCGGCGAGCAGCAGCTGCCAGCTCGCCGACGCGGCGAACGCCGCCAGCACGAACACGCCCTGGTCCAGGGGCCGTACGGCGTCCGTGGTGCCGGAGCCGAGCACCAGCGCGGCGAAGTACACGATGGTGGTCGGGTTGAGCAGGGTGATGCCGAGCAGGCCGAGGTAGGCCCGGGCGGGGTTCGGCGGGGGAGGCGCGGAACGGGTGGCGAGCCGGTGGGCCCGGTACCGGCGCACGGCCGTCAGCGCGCCGCGCGCCGCGAGGACCAGCAGGACCAGAGCGGAGACCCAGCGCAGCGGATCCAGAACCGGCCGCAGCGCGGCCGCGAGGGCGGAGCCCCCGACGGTGGCCAGCAGGGCGTAGAGCCCGTCGGCGGTGGCCACGCCGAGCGCGGCGCACGCACCGGTGCGCAGGGACGTACGGGCGGTGAGGGAGACGAGATAGGTGCCGACGGCGCCGACGGGCACGGCGATGCCGTAGCCCGCGACCAGGCCCGCGACGAGCGCGGCCGTCACGGGCGCGCGGGATCGGGCCTCCGGGGAGCGCCGGGCTGCTGCTGGAGCCGCGCCGGGCGGACGGCGTCGGACAGCGGCGGCAGGGGGCGGACGAGAGTGTGCATGGCCGGATCCTGCGGGGTGCCCGGCCCGGCGGCAAGCGAATTTCCCCGTGGGCCCGTCGCGGTCCACCTGAAACGACGGTCCGGAGCGGCCCGTTCCGGCCAATTCGCCCCTTTGGGTGATCTGGCCGAACTCTGCGTCGTCCTATAGATGCCCGGGGCATCTAATGAAGATCGGCACGACAGATCGGCACGACAGACCAGCACGCCGCACCCTTCGTCTGCGAGGTCTCCCATGACGGACGTGACGGACTCGACGCAACTCCTGGCCCCCGTCGCCTTCCCCCAGGACCGCACCTGCCCCTACCACCCGCCCACCGCCTACGACCCCCTGCGCGCCGCCCGGCCGCTGACCCGCGTCACCCTCTACGACGGCCGTACCGCCTGGCTGGTCTCCGGCCACGACACGGCCCGCGCCCTGCTCGCCGACCCCCGGCTGTCCACCGACCGCACCCGCGCCGGCTACCCGGCGACCTCACCGCGCTTCAAGGCGCTGCTCGACCGCCGGGCCGCGCTGCTGAACGTCGACGACCCCGAGCACCACGCCCAGCGCCGCATGCTGGTGTCGAGCTTCACCCTGAAACGCGCCACCGCGATGCGGCCGGCCATCCAGCGGATCGTCGACGAGCGGATCGACGCCATGCTCGCCCAGGGCCCGCCGGCCGAACTGGTCTCCGCCTTCGCGCTGCCCGTGCCCTCGACGGTGATCTGCGAACTGCTCGGCGTGCCGTACGCCGACCACGAGTTCTTCGAGGAGCAGTCCCGGCGGCTGCTGCGCAGCCGGGACGTGGCCGAGGTGCGCGACGCCCGAGACCGGCTCGACACCTACCTCGGGGCCCTGATCGACCGCAAACTGGACGGCCCGCCCGGCGACGGCGTCCTGGACGTCCTGGTCCACGAACGGCTCGGCGACGGCACGGTGGACCGCGAGGGCGCCATCGCCTTCGCCACCATCCTGCTGGTGGCAGGTCACGAGACGACCGCCAACATGATCTCCCTCGGCACGTACACCCTGCTCCAGCACCCCGAGCGGCTGGCGGAACTGCGCGCCGACCCCTCGCTGGTGCCGACCGCCGTCGAGGAGCTGATGCGGCTGCTGTCGATCGCCGACGGGCTGCTCCGGCTGGCCACCGAGGACATCGAGGTGGCCGGGACGACGATCCGGGCCGGGGACGGCGTGGTCTTCTCGACCTCGGTCATCAACCGCGACGAGAGCGCCTACCCCGATCCCGACACCCTCGACTGGCACCGCCCCGCCCGCCACCACGTGGCGTTCGGCTTCGGCATCCACCAGTGCCTCGGCCAGAACCTGGCCCGCGCGGAACTGGAGATCGCTCTGCGCACCCTCTTCGAACGGCTTCCCGGCCTCGCGCTCGCGATCCCGGCCGAGGAGGTCCGCTTCAAGCCGGGCGACACCATCCAGGGGATGCTGGAACTCCCCGTGACCTGGTGAGGGGCAGGCCCATGCCCGACGGCACCCAGCACGGGACACCCCGCGGCACGCGCATCGAGATCGACACGGGCGTCTGTATCGGCGCCGGTCAGTGCGCCCTCGCCGCCCCGGGTGTCTTCACCCAGGACGACGACGGTTTCAGCACGCTGCTGCCCGGCCGGGAGGACGGCGGCGGCGACCCGATGGTCCGGGAGGCCGCGCGGGCCTGCCCGGTCGGCGCCGTCAAGGTGTCGGACCCGGCCGGGTGACACCGGGCCCCAGGTGTCTTGACCCGCAGCGTTGTTGACACGGCTGATCGGTGGCCGGCCGCCGACTGCGGTGTGGCGGCGGTGGTGGTCGTGGGTGTGCAGGAAGTCCGCCAGGGCTTCGGTGCGTTCGGTGTTGCCGGCGCAGGGCCGCAGCCTGTGGCGGTCCACCAGGGGCAGCGCCACCGCCCCGCTGAACGCCTTCGCCGTGCTCGCGATCCGCATGCGGTCGGATGTGCGGGGCGGTCGGGTGGTCGCGAGTTCGGCGACCCCGGCCCGCACGACCAGCGGAACACGGGGATGAGGGCTCCGGGGAATTGAACGGTACGGAAGGCCGTGGCCCAGCGGGCAAGGAGTGGCCACGTGCGCCCGTGCACGTCACCCCAGCAGCCGCCGCGCCGCCTCCCGCGCCTCCGCCGCCGCCCCGGTGCCCCCGCCGATGCCCGCCGTCACCATGGCGCCCTCGGCCAGCAGGAACAGCGGCCCGGTCAGGGCGCCGGGCAGTCCCGCGTCGGCGACCAGTGTGCCGAGGTACTCCCGGAACGCCCCCTTGTGCGCGCGCACCTGACGCGCCACCCGCTCCGAGGTCGCGCCCAGCTCGCCGTACGCGTTGATCCAGGCGCACCCGCGGAAGTCCGGCTCGCCGAACCACTCCTCGAGCCAGTCGAACACGGCGAGGATCCGCTCCCGGGGATCCTCGCGCCGCTCGGCGAACTCCGCGAGCCGCTCCCGCCAGCGTCCGTCCCGCCGCTCGAGGTAGGCCTCCACGAGCAGTTCCTTCGCCGGGAAGAGCTGGTACAGCCGCTTGAGCGACACCCCCGAGGCGCTCCGGACGTCGTCCATCCCCACGGACTGCACGCCCCGCCCGTAGAACAGCCGCTCCGCGGCGTCGAGCGCCTGCTCACGCGCCGTCGCGCTGTCCATGACCGACCACCACTCCTCGGGTTTCCTTGACCGGAGAACGACCGTTCTCTACGGTGGCAGCATAGTCGGAGAACGAGCGTTCTCCCTTTCGTCGAGGAGCCCCCCGTGTCCGACCCCCGCCCGCCCCTGCCGCCTTTCACCCGGGAGACCGCCGCACAGAAGGTCCAGGCCGCCGAGGACGCCTGGAACACCCGCGACCCGCAGAAGGTCGCCCTCGCCTACTCCGAGAACTCCGTCTGGCGCAACCGCGACACCTTCCTCACCGGGCGCGCCGCGATCGTGGAGTTCCTCACCGCCAAGTGGGCCCGCGAGCGCGAGTACGCCCTGCGCAAGGACCTGTGGGCCTTCGACGGCAACCGCATCGCCGTCCGCTTCCAGTACGAGTCGCAGGACACCGACGGCCGGTGGTGGCGCTCCTACGGCAACGAGCTCTGGGAGTTCGACGAGCACGGGCTGATGACCCGGCGCGAGGCGAGCATCAACGACGTGCCGGTCGAGGAGGCCGACCTGCGCATCCACGGCCCGCGCCCCGCCTCCGAACACGGACTGCCGTTCCCCCTTCAGTAGGGTTCCCGGGTGACCGAACAGCCTGAGCAGCCGCCCTTCCTCTACGTCGTCGTCTGCGCCGCCGGCATCGCCTCGGGCGTCGGCCGGCTCATCGCCGCCGCTCAGGAACAGGGGTGGGACGTCGGCGTCATCGCCACACCGCACGCCATGAACGGCTTCTTCGACACCGCCGCCGTCGAGGAGCGGACCGGCCGCCCGATCCGCTCCGCCTGGCGGCGCCCCGGGGACCCGCGCCCGTTCCCCGACCCGGACGCGGTCGTCGTCGCCCCGGCCACCTTCAACACGATCAACAAATGGGCGGCCGGCATCGCCGACACCCTCGCGCTCGGCACCCTGTGCGAGGTGGCGGGGACAGGTGTCCCGATCGGCGTGCAGCCCTGCGTGTCCGCCGCGCTCGCCGCCCATCCCGCCTACCAGGACAGTCTGATACGACTGCGCGGGATGGGCGTCCGCTTCGGACTCCCGTACGACGGCGCGGACTTCGGCTGGGAGCGGGCACTGGACCTGGTGGAGTGAGCCGGACCGCGACGGGCGGGAGATCCGACGGCTCCGGCGTGCGGTGCGCATACGCTCCGGGTGTACCCCACACCGACGTCAGGAGCAGCGACGATGCAGTACGTGAAGCTCGGTTCGACGGGTCTGGACGTGTCGCGGATCTGTCTGGGCTGCATGACCTACGGCGTTCCCGACCGCGGCACACACGAGTGGACCCTCGACGAGGAGGCGTCCCGGCCGCTGATCCGGCAGGCGCTGGAGGCGGGCGTCAACTTCTTCGACACGGCGAACGTCTACTCCGACGGCACCAGCGAGGAGATCGTCGGCAGGGCGCTGCGCGATTTCGCCCGCCGCGACGAGATCGTGCTCGCGACGAAGGTGCACGGCCGGATGCGTCCCGGCCCCAACGGCGGCGGCCTCTCCCGCAAGGCCGTCCTGTCCGAGCTCGACCACAGCCTCGCCCGCCTCGGGACGGACCACATCGACCTCTACCAGATCCACCGCTTCGACCCGCACACCCCCGTCGAGGAGACGATGGAGGCGCTGCACGACGTGGTCAAGGCGGGCAAGGTCCGCTACATCGGGGCGAGTTCGATGTACGCCTGGCAGTTCTCCAAGATGCAGTACACCGCCGAACGGCACGGCTGGACGAAGTTCGTCTCCATGCAGAACCACTACAACCTCCTCTACCGCGAGGAGGAGCGCGAGATGCTGCCGCTCTGCGCCGACCAGGGCGTCGGCGTGCTGCCCTGGAGCCCGCTGGCCCGCGGCCGCCTCACCCGCGACTGGGGGACACGGACCGAGCGCAGCTCCACGGACGGTTTCGGCGACATGCTCTACCCGGAGGGCGACCGGGCGATCGTCGAGGCCGTCACCCGCATCGCCGAGACGCGGGGCGTCCCCCGCGCGCAGGTGGCCCTCGCCTGGCTCCTCCACCAGGACACGGTGACCGCCCCGATCGTCGGAGCGGCCAGGCCCGGGCATCTCGAGGACGCGGTGGCCGCTCTGGAACTGACCCTGACGGACAAGGAGTTGGAGGAACTGGAGCAGCCCTACGGCCCGCATCCCGTGGCCGGCCACTGAGCGGGCCGACGGGGCCCTGCGGCATGAACTCCCTGCCGCAGGGCCCCCGGCTCCTTAATCTTGAGCCGGACCCGAGCACCCGGGGGTGCCCATATTCCGGGTGCGGTACGGGAGGCCTCCCGGCGCGTACCGGGACGGAATGCGCGCCGAATTACCCTCCCGAAAGGGACACCAATACCGTGACCGTCCCGAAAAGGCGATCGTCCACTGACGAATCGTCAAAATCCTTGGGCGGGTGCACTGTGCACGAAACCGCGAGATCTCTTGTTCCTCCTGGTCCGGCTGTGCAAAGGTGGGCCGTGTCGGCGCACGGACTACGTTTTTTCTCCTCTGTGCGCACGAGGTTCCTGTGTTCCGCCACATCCCCCACGCTTCAGAAGAGCCGTCCCGTTGCGGGTCGCACAGGTACCGAACCCTGCCTATTGTCGCGTGTCCACGCCCCCCGGACATGCCCCCAGGAGGAATGCAGCCGTGAATGACGCAGGCCTGTCGAATTCCCCTTCGGCTCGCCGCCTCGACGCGACGGACGAACAGCTGAGCTCCGAACTGACGCAGTGGACGGGAGAGTCCCCCGCCCTGTATCCCGTCGGCGAACTGCTGGACCGGCACTGGGAGGCGGCCTTCGCCTACGCGCGGCTGTGCACCGACGGAGAGCGCGCGGCCGGCATGCTCACCACCGCGGCGTTCACCCGGCTGTTCGGCGCGACCCAGCGGCAGGACGGCCCGACGGCCGCCTGGCGCCCCCATCTGCTGGCCACCGTCCGCCGGATCGCCACCGAGTGGGACGCCGACGGCCCCCGCGACCTGCTCCACCCCGAGCTGCGGTCCGACGACGGCGACAGCGACCGCGCCGCGGCCCGGACGCTCCCGCCCGCCAACCGCCGCCTGCTGGCCCGCGCGTTCCAGCGGCTGCCCCAGTCGGCCCGCTGCCTGCTCTGGCACACCGAGGCCGAGGCCGAACCCCTGGCGATCCCGGCCGGCCTGCTCGGCCTCGACGAGGAGGGCGCCCGCGTCGAACTGCGCCGCTCCCGCGAGCGCTTGCGCGAGGAGGTCCTCCAGGTCCACCGCGAATTCGCCACCGACGACGAGTGCCACCGCTACCACCGGCTGCTGGACGTCACCTGCCGGCGCGGCGGCGTGGACGTCGACCCCGACCTGCACGCCCACACGGAGGCCTGCCGGCACTGCGCCCACACCGCCGACCAACTCCTGCAGTTCGAGGGCCTCTTGGGCATGGCCCTGGCCGAGGGCATCCTCGGCTGGGGGGCCGGCGCCTACCTCGAGATGCGGGCCACCGCGGACGGCCGTGAACGCACCCCCGCGCCGCGGACGGAGCGCGGCCCGGCCGATGTCGGCGAGGCCTTCGGCGACGAGCTGTTCGGGGCGACCGGGGTGCCCGGTACGGCGGTCGAGCGGGCGGTACGCGAGAGCGCCGTCGACGCCGGAGCGGGCCCCGCGGCCGACAGCCGTTCCGCGTCCCGGCGTTCGGACCGCAAGGCGGCCCGCCGCGTCCGTCGCCGCAACCTCGCCGCCGCCGTCCTCACGGTCAGCGGAATGGTGGTCCTGCCGCTCGCGGTGTGGGCGGCCATCGGCTCGGACGGCGGGTCGGGCGGGACCGCCGGAAAGGCCGCGGAGACCCCGTCCGCGGGCACCGACACCGCCACCGACACCCCGTCCTGGATCGCCGACGAGGAGACCCAGGGCACCCTGCACGGCCGGCTGCACAACGTCGCGTCCGGGCTGTGCATCGGTGTCGTCGGCGGCAAGGTCGTCAAGAACGCCGAGGCGGAGCTCGCCACCTGCTCGGCAGACGCCGGCCAGCAGTGGACGTACGAGACCGACGGGCTGCTGCGCAGCACCGCCGACCCCGGTCTGTGCCTCGACTCCCACCTGGGCTACGCGGTGCAGCTGGGCGCGTGCACGGACTCCTCCGACGCGGCCGCCAAGAACATCCGCTACGACTTCACCCTCCAGGGCACGCTGGTCCCGCGTTCCGACCAGAACCTGGCGCTCGCGCCCGCCGCCACCGACGGCTCGGGCGCCCTGGTCCTGAAGGCCCGCGCGGAGGGCACCGCACAGCGCTGGGTGATCGACACCTCGCAGCCCGACCCGCAGATGGAGTTCGTCAACTGGGGCGCCGACAGCAGCCCGTCGAGCACCCCGGCGCCGTCGCCCGGCACCAAGTCGGCGAAGACCGGGGTTCCCGGACCGACGCCGTCCACCACCCCCTCGTCGAGCCCGAAGCCGAAGAGCTCCTCCTCCGGCTCGTCGAGCGGCACCTCCTGCACGTACTACTGCAGCTGGGACGGCCGGTCGGGCTCGTCGGGCGGTTCCGGATGGGGCTACGGCGGCTACGGCGGGAGCGGCTACGGCGGCGGGCGCCGCTGAGCGACGGGGTGAGGCCGGGGCGCGGCGGGTCAGACCACCTGGAGCGAGGCCCACAGCGCCACGACCGCCCCCACCAGCGTGGCCGGCACGGTCAGCAGACCCAGCCGGGTGAACTCCCCGAGCCCGACGCGCTCCGCGCGCTCCCGCACCACCCGCCGCCACAGCAGCGTCGCCAGCGATCCGGCGTACGTCAGGTTCGGGCCGATGTTCACCCCGAGCAGCACCGCGAGGACGGGCCCGGCGCCGGCCGGGGCGGCGAGCGGGACGAGGACCAGGACCGCGGGCAGGTTGTTGATCAGGTTGGCGAGGACGGCGGCCGACGCGGCGACGCCCAGCAGGGCGAGCAGCCCCGAGCCGCCGGGCAGGGCGTGCCGCAGCGCGCCGGCGAGCCCGTTGTCGACGACCGCCCGTACCACGATCCCGAGCGCGAGCACGAACGCCAGGAACCCCGGGGCCGCCGACCGCACCACTGCCACCGGCGTCACCCGCCGCCGCGCCAGCGCCCGCCCGGCCATGACCAGCGCGCCTGCGAACGCGGCCCAGGCCGGTTCGATCCCGAGCGCCGAGGCCCCCACGAACCCGGCGAGCGTGCAGCCCACCGTGACCAGCGCGAACAGCGGCAGCTCGGGCGCCGGGCCGGCGCCCGGAGCAGGCCGCGCGGCGGGCAGGTCGGCGGCGAAGAAACGCCGGAAGACCGCGTACTCGACGCCCACCGCGACCAGCCAGGGCAGTGCCATGAGCGCCGCGAACCGGGTGAAGCTCAGCCCGCTCGCGGTGAACGCGAGCAGGTTCGTCAGGTTGGAGACCGGCAGCAGCAGCGAGGCCGTGTTCGACAGGTGGGCGCAGGCGTACACATGCGGTTTTGAACGCACCTCCATCCGGGCGGCGGTCGCGAACACCACCGGTGTCAGCAGCACCACGGTCGCGTCCAGGCTCAGTACGGCGGTGACGACCGAGGCCAGCACGAACACCGCGGTGAGCAGCCGCCGCGGCCGGCCCGCCGCCCGCCGGGCCATCCACGCTCCGCACGCCGTGAAGAGCCCCTCCACATCGCACAGGTGTGCGAGGACCAGGACGGCTGCGAGGAACCCGACGACCGGGCCGAGCCGCTCCGCCTCCGTGAGCGCGTGCTGAGGTGAGATCGCCCCCAGCGCGATCGCCGCGGCCGCGGCCGGGACGGCGACGAAGGCCTCCGACCGCCCGGCGGGGCGCAGCACGGCCCACACCAGCGAGGCGACGAGCAGAGATACGGACAGGGTCTCGGCGAGCGGGGTGTTCAGGGGGAACTCCGGGGCGGGGGGTGATCGGGCCCGCCCAACGAACTGGTTCGGGTGCCGGTCCATGAAAACACGCCCGGGTAAAGCGCCCCCAAAGGGTGACGGCCCCACACCTTCGCAGGCGCGCCTCACTCCTCCCCGGACAACTCCAGCTCCGCCCAGATCGTCTTGCCCTCGGTCGTGTGGCGGCTGCCCCAGCGCTGAGTGAGCTGGGCGACCAGCAGCAGCCCGCGGCCGCCCTCGTCCCAGGTCTTCGCCCGGCGCAGATGCGGCGCCGTGTGGCTGGTGTCGGACACCTCGCAGATCAGCGTCACCGCGTCATGGATCAGCCGCAGCCGGATCGGGTGCGCACCGTACCGGATGGCGTTGGTGACCAGCTCGCTCACCACCAGCTCGGTCGTGAACGACGCCTCGCTCAGCCCCCAGCGGGTGAGCTGCTCAACGACCTGCCTGCGCACCGGCCCGACGAGCGAAGGGTCGGCCGGGATGTCCCAGGTCGAGACCTGGGAGGCGGGCAGCCCCCGGGTGCGCGCGATCAGCAGCGCCACGTCGTCGGAGACCCCGCCGGCCGGCAGCGCGGCGTGCAGCACCCGGTCGCAGATCTCGTCGAGGGAGTCCGAGTACGCGGCGAGCGCCTCGCCCAGCAGCCGGTGGCCGGCCCGCCCCCGGGACTCGAGCAGACCGTCGGTGTAGAACGCCAGGACGCTTCCCTCGGGCAGGTCCAGCTCGGTCGACTCGAACGGCAGCCCTCCCACGCCCAGCGCGGGCCCCGCGGGCAGCTCGACCCGGTGCGCCACCCCGCCGGGCCGCAGCAGCACCGGCTGGGGATGCCCGGCCCGGGCGAGGACGCACCGCCGTGACACCGGGTCGTAGACCGCGTAGAGGCAGGTCGCGCCGACCTCGCCGGGGCTGCCCTCGCTCCCGGCCTCCTCGGAGAGCCGTACGACGAGGTCGTCGAGGTGGGTGAGCAGTTCGTCGGGGGCCAGGTCGATGTCGGCGAGGGTGCGTACGGCGGTGCGCAGCCGGCCCATCGTGGCCGAGGCCTGGATGCCGTGTCCGACCACGTCCCCGACGATCATGGCGACCCGCATCCCGGACAGCGGGATCACGTCGAACCAGTCGCCGCCCACCCCGGTGCGGGCGGCCGGCAGATAGCGGGAGGCGGCGTCGACGGCGGCAGTGCGCGGCAGGCTGCGCGGCAGGAGACTGCGCTGCAGAGCAAGGGCGGTGTCGCGCTCGCGGGAGTACCGGCGGGCGTTGTCGATGCAGACGGCGGCCCGGGCGGTGATCTCCTCCGCGAGCAGCACGTCGTCGGTGGTGAACGGGTCCGGCCGCCGAAACCGGGAGAAGACCGCGACCCCGAGGGTCGTGCCCCGCGCCCGGATCGGCACGGACATCGTGGAGTGGATGCCGAACTCGTGCACCCGCGCCGCACGCAGCGGGTCCCAGGACAGCCACGCCTCCAGGTCGGCCACGGACATCACGATGGTGCGGCCCGCGACCAGCGAGTCGGCCTGCGGCGACCCGGCGGGATACTGCTGGACCTCACCCGGTTTGGCCACCGCCATCGCGTTGCCGCGGCCGGCCTGGTGGTGGGCGGCGCGGCGCAGGCTCAGCGGGGTGGCGAACAGGGCGGGAGGCTCCTCGTTCTCCCGCGGGTCCAGCAGGTCGACGCTGACGAAGTCGGCGAGCGCGGGGACGCAGACCTCCGCCAGCTCCTGGGCCGTCCGGGTGACGTCGAGTGTGCTGCCGATGCGCACACTCGCCTCGTTGACCAGCTGGAGCCGTTCGCGGGCGAGGTAGTTCTCGGTGAAGTCGTGGAGGGCCACGCACACCCCCCGCACCCGGCCCTCGGCGTCGACGACCGGCGCGAACCGCGCCAGCCAGGCGTGCGCGTGGTCCTCGCCGCCGGTGCGGGCGTACGTCTGGACGTCCTGGGCCTGCCCGTCGGCGAGCACCCGGACCATGTGCTCCTCCATCTCCGCGCTCTGCGCCCAGCCGCTGATCTCGGAGAGTCTGAGCCCTCTGATGCGTTCCTCGGGCAGCCCCACGACCCGGGTCATCGCCTCGTTGATCCCGGCCAGCCGAAGCCGCTCGTCGTACACCGCGACGGCACAGGGCGACTGGACCAGCGCCGCCATGGCCAGCGGGTCGCCGGGGGAGCGGGGGCCATTGCCGGTGAGAGGGGTCACCACGAGCCAGGAGCCCGGCGCGGTGTCCTCGGGCGGTCGGTGGTGCGCGAGCAGCCAGACCCGTACGGCGGTGCCGTCCCGGTGGCGCAAAGTGAGCGTTCCGTCCCAGCGGGGACCGACCGGCACCGGAGTGGGTCCCTCGGCCACCAGCTCACGGGCGGGCCGGCCCAGGACCTCGGCCGGGGTCCAGCCCAGCAGGGCCCGTGCGCCCTCGTTCCACTCGACGAGCGTGCCGGTGCCGTCGACGACCACCCGGGCCGTCGCGGCCTCGTCGAACGGATATTCCGGACTCATGGTCGCCACTCCATCGCGGACACACACAGTGAACAGACGCGCCACACCCGCTTCAGAATAGTCCGTCCCGTTCTCGGGGGAGGGGGGACCGGGTGGTCGGAAGGGGGACGTGAACACGTCCACACCGTTCCCGGTCAAGGGGTGATTCCGGCCGAAGTGGGCCCGTTGGCGCCGCGCCTCACCCGTGGGACGGGAGGGCGTCTCCGGCCCCTTGACGGGCACGAGTGGCCCGTCGTCAGATTCTGTTTGATAACGATCAGTTGTCAGATCAGTTGTGAGTACTTCTGGGTCCTGATGAAGGAGAGCCGCCAGTGACAGTGACTCGCAGATCCGTCTTGATCGCCTCCGCGGCGGCGCCGGCCGCCGGAGCGCTCCCGGGCGGCCCGGCCGAGGCCGCGGAAGCGGCCGGGGCCGCCGGGGACCGCCGCACGGTCCCGCTGCGCGACGGCTGGCGCTTCGCGCTGGTCAACCCGGGCGGGATCACCGACCCGACCGGCCAGTACGCGGACGCGGCCGCCCCCGGCTACGACGACTCCGCCTGGCGCGAGGTGGCCGTCCCGCACGACTGGAGCATCGAACAGACCCCCACCACCGAGAACGGCACGACCAGCGGCACCGGCTTCTTCCCCGGCGGCCTCGGCTGGTACCGCCTCTCGTTCACCGTGCCCCCCGGCCGGGCCGGCCGGCGGATCTCGGTGGAGTTCGACGGCGTCTACATGGACTCCTCCGTCTACTGCAACGGCACCGAGGCCGGCCGCCACCCCTACGGCTACACCGGCTTCGCCTTCGATCTGACCGACCTGCTGCACACCGACGGCACCACCGAGAACGTGATCGCGGTCAAGGTCCAGAACCGCCTGCCCAGCAGCCGCTGGTACTCGGGCAGCGGCATCTACCGCGAGGCCCGGCTGGTGATCACGCAGCCGGTGCACGTCGCCCGCTGGGGCACGTACGTCACCACACCCGAGGTCACCGGGGACCGGGCGGTCGTCCGAGTGGCGACCACCGTGGTGAACGCCTCCGGCGCGAGCGCGGACGTGGAGGTCGTCTCCAGGATCGTCGCCCCGAACGGCCGCACGGTCGCCCGCCGGACCTCCACGGCCGCCGTCACCGACCAGGCCACCGAGACCCATGAACTCACCGTCCCCGACCCCGCGTTGTGGGACTTCGCCGCGCCCCGCCGCTACACCCTGGAGACCGAGCTGCGGGTCGGCGGCACACGCACCGACGCCTGCCGCACCCCCTTCGGCATCCGCACCTTCCGCTTCGACCCCGACGAGGGGTTCTTCCTCAACGGCAGGCACACCAAGATCAAGGGCGTCGACCTCCACCACGACCTGGGCGCCCTCGGCGCGGCGGTCAGCGCCGACGCGATCCGCCGGCAGATGACGATCATGAAGTCGATGGGTGTCAACGCCTTACGCACCTCGCACAACCCGCCCTCGCCGGAGATGATCCGGGTCTGCGAGGACCTGGGCATCGTGATGATGGTCGAGGCCTTCGACTGCTGGAAGACCGGCAAGACCCGCTACGACTACGGCCGGTTCTTCGACGAGTGGTGCGAGAAGGACGCCACCGAGATGGTCCTCGCGGCCCGCAACTCGCCCGCCGTCGTCCTGTGGTCCATCGGCAACGAGATCACCGACTCCACCCGGACCGCCGGCCTCGCCATGGCGGACCGGATCATCACCGCGATCAGGGCCGCCGACACCACCCGCCCCCTGGTCATCGGCTCCGACAAGTACCGCACGCCGCCCGCGAAGGGGTCCGCCGCCGATCTGATGCTGGGCAAGCTGGACGGCCTCGGCCTCAACTACAACACCGCGAAGTCGGTGGACGTCCTGCACGCCACGTACCCGCACCTGTTCCTCTTCGAGTCCGAGTCCTCCTCGGAGACGTCCACGCGCGGCACCTACCAGGAGCCCGAGCACCTCAACACCGGCGAGAACCACACGCCGGGCAGGCGGGCGGCCTCCTCCTACGACAACAACCTCGCCTCCTGGACGATGAGCGGCGAGTACGGCCACAAGAAGGACCGGGACCGGAAGTGGTTCGCCGGGCAGTTCCTGTGGTCCGGCATCGACTACATCGGCGAACCGACGCCCTACGACGTCTTCCCGGTGAAGGCCTCCTTCTTCGGCGCGGTCGACACGGCCGGCTTCCCGAAGGACATGTACCACCTGTTCCGGAGCCAGTGGGTCGACGAGCCGATGGTCCATCTGCTGCCGATGACCTGGAACCACGAGGAGGGCGACACGGTCGAGGTGTGGGCGTACTCCAACGTCGACACCGTCGAGCTGTTCCTCAACGGAAAGTCCCTGGGCACAAGGAAGTTCGACACCAAGACGACCGTCGACGGCCGCACCTACCTGGAGACCACGGAGGCCACCGGCGACGACAGGACCTTCACCGACGGCCCCTACCCCGGCAGTTACACCAGCCCCAACGGCAGCGCGGGCAAGCTGCACCTGACGTGGAAGGTCGCCTACGAGCCCGGGGTGTTGAAGGCGGTGGCCCGCCGCAAGGGCAGGGCCGTCGCCACCGACGTGCTGCGCACGGCCGGCGCCCCGCACGCGGTACGCCTCACTCCCGACCGCACGTCCCTGCCGGCGGACGGGCGTTCGCTGGTCTTCGTCACCGCCGACGTCGTCGACGCGCACGGGGTCGTCGTGCCGGACGCCGAGCACCTCATCTCCTTCGAGGTGCGCGGCGGCTCGCTCGCGGGGCTCGACAACGGACGGGAGGAGAGCGCCGAGCGGTACCAGGCGAGCACCCGGACCGCCTTCCGCGGCAAGGCGCTCGCCGTCGTGCGGTCGGGCACCGAGGCGGGCTCCCTGACGGTGACCGCGAGCGTGGCGGGGCTGCGCGCGGGCACCGCGGCCGTGCGCACCACCCAGGCCCGCTCGGTGGCGACGACCCCGGCGCCCGCCTTCGCCCCCGACCATCCGGCGCCTGCGAACCACCCTTACGCCGACGCCAGTTACTCCGGCCGCCCGGACACCCTGCCCGCCGCCGTGCTGGACGGCGACCCCGCCACCGGCTGGTCCAACGCCTTCGTCAAGGCCGCCACCGCGTTGCTGCCCGCCTTCAGCGGGGCCCGGGCCGAGGACTGGCTGTCGGTGGACTGGGGGCGCACCCGGGACTTCGACCGGGTCGCGGTCTCCTTCACGGTCGACGCCACGCACAGTCTGCCCGCGTCGCTCGAGATCGCCGTGTGGGACGGCGAGCGGTACACGCCGGTCCGGGGCGCGGCCGTCGACTGGGCCACCGCCTCGGACGCGCCGACCGTCGTCACCTTCGACCCGGTGCGCGGCTCCCGGCTGCGGCTGGCACTGACCAGTGGTGCGCCGGGCGAGATGCGAGGAGCGGTGCGGATCAGCAAGCTGGAGGCGTAGACGGGGAGCGGTCCGGGCGGGAAGCCGTGCCGTCCGGACCGTTGACGGGGTGTCATGACTGTGACAAGCATGTCCTTCGACCCCTTTGGGAGCGCTCCCATCAGCCGACCGAGGAGCCGGACGTGATACGACGCGGTACCGCGCTGCTGTCCCTCGCCGCCCTGCTCGGTGCGGCGCTCACCGCACTGCCCGGAGGGCGGGCCGCGGCCGACGAGGTCGAGCAGGTCAGGAACGGCGGCTTCGACACCACGGCCGACTCCTGGTGGACGAGCAACGTCACGGCCGGGCTGTCCGGCGGACGGCTCTGCGCGGACGTGCCCGGCGGCACCGTCAACCGATGGGACTCCGCGGTCGGCCAGGACGCGATCACCCTGGTGAAGGGCTCCACGTACCGGTTCTCCTTCGCCGCCTCCGGAGTGCCCGAGGGACACGCGGTGCGGGCGATCGTGGGCCTCGGGGTGACGCCGTACGACACCTGGTACGAGGCGGCTCCCGTGCTGGGCGAGCCGGGCGACGCGTACTCCTACACCTTCACCTCGCCGGTCGACTCCACCCAGGGCCAGGTCGCCTTCCAGGTCGGCGGCAGCGCGGATCCGTGGCGGTTCTGCCTGGACGACGTGTCCCTGCTGGGCGGGGTGCCGCCGGAGGTGTACGAGCCCGACACCGGGCCGCGCGTGCGCGTCAACCAGGTCGCCTATCTGCCCGCCGGGCCGAAGAACGCCACCCTCGTCACCGACGCCACCGCGAAACTGCCCTGGCGGCTGAGGGACGCCGCCGGGGCGACGGTCGCGCACGGCTGGAGCGTGCCGCGCGGCCTCGACGTCTCCTCGGGGCAGAACGTCCACTCGATCGACTTCGGCGCCTACCGGGGGCGGGGCACGGGCTTCACCCTGGTCGCCGACGGCGAGACCAGCCGCCCGTTCGACATCGGCACCGCCGCCTACGAACAGCTGCGCCTCGACGCGGTGAAGTACTACTACCCGCAGCGCAGCGGCATCGCGATCCGCGACGACCTGCGCCCCGGCTACGGCCGGGCGGCCGGCCACGTGGGCGCCGCCCCCAACCAGGGCGACACGGACGTGCCCTGTCAGCCGGGCGTGTGCGACTACCGCCTCGACGTCTCCGGCGGCTGGTACGACGCCGGCGACCACGGCAAGTACGTCGTCAACGGCGGCATCGCCACCTGGGAGCTGCTCAGCACCTACGAACGCTCCCTCGTGGCCCGCACCGGCAGCCCGGACAAGCTCGGCGACGGCACGCTCGCGCTGCCCGAGAGCGGCAACGGCGTGCCCGACATCCTCGACGAGGCCCGCTGGGAACTGGACTTCCTGCTGAAGATGCAGGTGCCCGACGGACAGCCGCTGGCCGGCATGGCCCACCACAAGGTCCACGACGAGCAGTGGACCGGGCTGCCCCTGCTGCCCGGCGACGATCCGCAGAAGCGCGAACTGCACGCGCCGACCACCACCGCCACCCTCAACCTGGCCGCGACGGCAGCCCAGGCGGCCCGCCTCTACCGGCCCTACGACAAGGCCTTCGCCGCGAAGGCGCTGACAGCGGCACGCAAGGCCTGGGCCGCCGCACTCGCACACCCCGGCGTGTACGCCGATCCCGACGACGGTGTCGGGGGCGGCACCTACGACGACGGCAACGCGACCGACGAGTTCTACTGGGCGGCCGCCGAGCTGTATCTCACCACGGGGGAGAAGCAGTTCAGCGACCATGTGCTCGACTCCCCGGTCCACACCGCCGACATCTTCGTCCCGTACGGCTTCGACTGGTCCCGCACCGCGGCCGCGGGCCGGCTCGACCTCGCCCTCGTCCCGAACCGGCTCCCCGGCCGCGACAAGGTGCGCGGTTCCGTGGTGCGCGGCGCCGACACCTATCTGGCCACGCTCACCGCCCAGCCGTACGGCATGCCCTACGCCCCCGACGGCAACCGCTACGACTGGGGCTCCACCCACCAGGTCCTCAACAACGCGGTGGTCATCGCCACCGCCTACGACCTCACGGGAGCCTCGAAGTACCGTGACGGGGCCGTGCAGAGCATGGACTACGTCCTCGGCCGCAACGCGCTGAACATCTCGTACGTCACCGGCTACGGCGAGGTGAACTCCCACCACCAGCACAGCCGCTGGTACGCCCACCAGCTCGACCCGAACCTCCCGGACCCGCCCGCGGGCACCCTCGCGGGAGGCGCGAACTCGAGCATCCAGGACCCCTACGCACAGAGCAGACTCCAGGGGTGCGTCGGCCAGTTCTGCTACATCGACGACATCCAGTCCTGGTCGACGAACGAGAACGCGGTCAACTGGAACGCGGCCCTGACCCGCATGGCGTCCTTCGTGGCCGACCAGGCGCAACCGTGATGACTGGCCCGGTACCGCACCGACGCTCGGTTGACCTGGGGATATTTACGAGTAAGTACCCGGGCGGTACCGTGAGGGCATGCCAGCCCTCAATGTGGAATTCAGCGATCGCGAGCTGGAGGACCTGCGGCAGATCGCCAAGGAACGCGGTACGTCGATGAAGGCACTCGTGCGCGAGGCGGCCGCCGCCGACATCGCGCGCCACCGGGCACTGCAGGAGGGCGCGGAGGCGTTCCGCAGGTTCTTCGCGTCACACGCCGACGAGTTCGCCGCCGCCTTCCCCGAGGACGAACCCTCCGTCAAGGGCGAGGGGCGGGTCGCCTGACCGATGACACCCGTCATCCACATCGACGTGCCCTGGCTGCTCCAGCGCCACGAAGAGGTCCTCCCGGACCAGCCCACCGTCAACGACTTCTCCGCGCTGGTCGCCGCCGTCGCCCGGCACCGGGTCGACCCGCCCCGGCTCGGCGTCGACTCCGACCCGGCCTGGCGGGCCGCCGCGCTGCTGCACACCCTCGCCCTGCTCAAGCCGCTGCCCTCGGCCAACGCCCGCTTCGCCTGCGCGACCGCGGTGGCGTACATGTTCGTCAGCGGCGTCGGGATCGACCCGCCCTACGGCGCGCTCGTCGACCTCGCCCGGGACCTGATCGACGGCAAGACCGACGTCTACGGCGCGGCCGACCGGCTGCGGTCCTGGCAGATATAGCCGTTCGCGGAGGTTGTGGGCCGCCGGCCGAGGGCGGGAGGAACAAGGCCGGCGGCCGATCAGGCGCAGGAGAGCCGCCTTCCTGCGCGGGGCCTCCGAGGAGGGGCCGGGTCCAGTCCACTACGCGGGGCACCCACCCGAAAGGTGCGCGGCGCCCCGGCGTGTGCGTCTGATTCACACGGGGCGCAAGAGGGGACGAAAGGCACCCCGCGGGCCATTCCTCCTGCCGTGTTGTCAACTTTCTTTCAACAACGCCCAGCTTGTCCTCGCGCCTTGTTGCGCACGACTTAGTTGTGCAATGGTGAACCTTCCGAGCGGGGGGTGACGGCCGGGTCCTGTGTTCGCCGGTGAAGGCGGACACCCGCTCCCCGCCGCACCACACCAGGTACGTACCGAAGGAACCGCTCAGTGCCCACCCCCCAGCCTCCTCGTTCTCCCTACCCGCCGCCCGGCGGTGGCCCCGGAGAATCCGACGAGTTCCTCGCCGCCGGCATACGCGGCGGCACGGACAGCGAGGTCGCCCAGCCCACCGCGCTGCTGATCGCCCGGCACTGGCGGCCCGTGCACGAGTACGCGGTGATCTGCCTGGCCTCCTCCGGCAGCGTCTCGAACATGCTCACCGCGGCCGCCGTCCACCAGGTCTTCGACCGGCTGAAGCTGGGCGAACCGGGGACGGCGCTGCGCCCCCGGCTGCTGGTCACCGTGCGGGACCTGGCCCGGCAGTGGTCCGCCGACGAGAGCATCGCCGGGGTGGTGCCGGTGGTGAAGAAGCCGGCCGGGGCGCGGGGGATGCGGACCGCGAAGTCCCTGATCCCGGAGAACCGGGTGCTGGCCGAACGGTCCTTCCAGGGCCTGTCCGCGGAGGCCCGGGGCGTCCTGTGGCACGCGGAGGTCGAGGCCGAGCCGGTCGGCGCGGTCGCCGGGCTGCTCGGCATGGACACCGACACCGTCGTCGCCGCCCACCAACAGGCCTGCGAAAAGCTCCGCGAGGGCCTGGTCCGCGCACACCGCGACCTCGCCCCGAGCAAGGACTGCCGCTTCTACAACCGCCTCCTCGACGTGCCCATCCGCCGGGGCGGCGAACTCCTGCCGGACGTGCGCAAGCACCTCGACGAGTGCCGTTACTGCCGCGCCGCGGCCGAGCAGCTCGGCCACTTCGAGGGCGGCCTCGGCATCCTGCTCGCCGAGGCGGTGCTCGGCTGGGGCGCCCGCCGCTACCACGACTCGCGCCCCGGCCGCGCCGAGCAGCCCGTACGGCTCAGGGGATCCGCCCGCCACCGGGGCGGACGCCCGCGCGGCGGCAGCCTGCTGTCCCGCATCCCGTCGCCGCGCCGGCGGGCCGCCGGGCAGCCGAGGTCGCCGCGGGCGCTGTTCACCGGTGTCGGTCTCGCCTCGGCCGGTGTGCTGACCACCCTGCTCGCGGCCGGCATGTGGATGGACGACGGCGGCGCCGACCCGGCCGCCTCCACCAGCGGCGCCGTTCCCGGCACCGACTCGCGGGCCGCCACCGCCTCTCCGACGAGCCCCGGCACCGCCCAGCTGCCCGCCGCACCCCAGCGGACCCAGTTGCGCAACGCGGCGGCCGACCTCTGCCTGGACGTCCGGGGCGAGGCGAAGGAGGGCGCCGCCCTCGAACTCGCCGACTGCGGCTCGGGCCTCACCCAGCAGTGGTCGTACGCCGACGACGGGCTGCTGCACAGCGCGGCCGACAGCGATCTGTGCGTGGACTCCCACGCGGACGCCGGGGTGGTCGTCCTCGGCGCCTGCGCGGACACCGGCCAGGCCCGCGCGGACGACGTCCGCTACGACTTCACCGTCCAGGGCGAACTGCTGCCCCGCTGGGACGACACCCTCGCCCTGGCCGCCGCCGGCGAGGAGGCGGGCGACGACGTCGTGGTCAAGGTCCGCGACCACTCCACCGCCCAGCGCTGGCTCCCCGACGCGGCCACCGCCACCTCCGGCTCCCTGGCGGTCACCGGTACCGACGCGCCGGTCCCGGCCCAGCCGGTGGAGCTGTGGGAGGGGACGGCCTGAGGAGCGCTACCCCGTCTCCCCGGCCAGGTCGCCGGGGCCGACCGTCTTCGGCGTGGCGTGGCCGGACAGGGCCAGGGTGAGGTCGAGTTCGGCCAGCAGACAGCGGATGACGTGCTCGACGCCCGGCCGGCCGTCGAGGCCGAGACCGTAGGCGTAGGGGCGGCCCAGCAGCACCGCCTCGGCGCCCAGGGCGAGGGCCTTGAAGACGTCGTCGCCGGTGCGGACACCGCTGTCGAACAGGACGGTGAGCCGCTCGCCCACCGCCCGCGCGACGCCGGGCAGCGCGTCGGCGGCCGCGATCGACCCGGCCACCTGGCGGCCGCCGTGGTTGGAGACCACCACGCCGTCCATCCCGGCCTCCGCGGCGAGGAGGGCGTCGTCCGGGTGCAGGACGCCCTTGAGCACGATCGGCCCGTCCCAGTTCTCCCGCAGGAACGCCAGGTCCGGCCAGGTCTTGCCGGGGTCCGCGAACAGGTCGACGAAGTGCAGGACGGCCGCGTCCGGATCCTCGTGCGGTGGTTTGGCCAGTCCCGCCTGGAAGGCCGGGTCGGAGAAGTAGTTGGCGGTGCCCACGCCGTGCAGGAACGGCAGATAGGCCTGGTCGAGATCGCGCGGCCGCCAGGCCAGCAGCGGGGTGTCCAGGGTGACGACGAGCACCGTGAAGCCGCTCGCCCGCGCCCGGCCGAGGAAACTCCGGGTCACCTCGCGGTCCTTGGACCAGTACAGCTGGAACCAGCGCTCCGCGTCCCCCATCGCCTCGGCGACCTGCTCGATCGGCGTGCTCGAGGCGGAGGAAAGGATGTACGGCACCCCGTGCGCGGCCGCCGCCCGGGCCGCCCCGGACTCGGCCTCCGGATGCATGATCGACAGCACGCCGATCGGGGCGAGCGCGACCGGGGCGGCCAGCGCGCGGCCCAGCACCTCGACCGACAGATCCCGCTCGTGCACGTCCCGCAGCATGCGCGGCACGATGCGCCGGCGCTCCAGGGCCGCCCGGTTCGCCCGCGCCGTACTGCCGTCGCCCGCGCTGCCGGCCACATAGCCGACCGGCCCGGGGCCGAGCCGCCGCTCCGTCAGCTCCTCGAGCCGCGTCAGGTCGGTGGGCAGCCGGGGAACCCTGCCCGTCATGCCGTTCAGGTAGATCTCGTACTGGAAGTCCGCCCAGTGCCTCGCCATCCGTACGTTCCGCCTCTCGTCGTCGAGCCCGCGTGCACGGCGACGATACCGACCGGTAGCCGGCTCACCGGGCCGCGTCCGGCCCCTGTTCCCGCACCCGCTGCACGTGCTCCAGTGACTCCCGCAGTTCGGCGAGCCAGTCGTCGGTGTGCCGCTGCACCAGCCGGACGCACCAGGCGAGCGCGTCACTGCGGCTGCGCGCCACGCCGCCGGCGATCAGGGTGTCCAGCACCTGGCGCTCGGGCTGCCGCAGCCGGGTCATGACCGGTGCGGCGACGTGGGTGAACAGGGCGCGCTCCGAGTCGCACACCACGCCCCACGACACCTTGCGGCGGAACTGGTGCTCGGCGTCCCGGGCCACCGCCATCCGGGTCTCCCGGGTGCGCTCGCGGAACTCCTGGATCCGGGCGGTCACGGCCGCCTCCCGTTCGGCGGCCGGGGCCTCCTCGGCCAGCCGGGGCGCCGGCACCCGGCCGATCACGGTGATCTCCTCGCGGTCGACCACGACCTCGACGAGTTCCTCGAACAGGTCGTCGGGCAGCCGCCCGGCGAACCAGCCCCTCAGCTTCTCTCTCTGCTCATCGGTAATCATGTAATGACGATTACTCCGCTGGTCCATGAACACAAGGGCGGGCGGAGGGGTCCGCCGAGAGCGGAATGTTTCAGGCCGATTGACGAACCCCTGGAAATCGGCCACCCGGCCGACGAGAAGGATCATGAAGCGCTTGCTTCCGGCGTTGAAACGTTCGAATTCCGTTACTTCGCGCCACTGATTCAATACGCAAGGTTACTGAATTTCATGGGGTCGATGTGAGTTCCGGCGGCGGACTCGGCAGACTCGCGCTCGCCGCGTCCGGCACCGATCGCGCCGGCTGCGGCACACCCTCGAATCGAGCGGAAGGATGCACACAATGCGGAACACCGCGCGCTGGGCAGCGACCCTCGGCCTCACGGCCGCCACCGTCTGCGGACCCCTCGCCCACTCTGCGCTCGCCGCACCGGAGACCCCGGCGGCGTCACCGGCCTCCCTCTACGCCCCGTCCGCCCTGGTGCTGACCATGGGCCACGGCGAGAGCGCCGCCTCCGCGGGCGCAGCCCGGGCCGTCACCCTCAGCTGCGCCCCCCGACCCTCCGGTACCCACCCGGCACCCGCCCTGGCCTGTGCCGAGCTGCGGGCCGTCGGCGGCGACCCGGACGCCCTGGCGGGCCCGGGCGACGCGCTGTGCACCAGGCAGTACGACCCGGTGGTCGTCACCGTGGACGGTGTGTGGCAGGGCAAGCGCGTCGCCTTCGAGCGCACCTTCGCCAACGAGTGCGTGAAGAACGCTGCCGAGAGCAGCCTCTTCACCTTCTGAGACCGGGATCGCGTGGCTCCCGTGGACGCCGCGACAGGCTCGTGACGTGGGGAGTACGGGCCACTGACACGGGACCACCGTGATCTCGCGACCCAGGGGCCGGACGGGCGGAGTGGGGCCGCCCGCCGGTCCCTGGGATCATTCGTTCCCCGGGATCACTCCGTCCCGGGGGCGCTCTCGCCGGGGATCGAGCCGAGCGGCGGAAAGCGGCCCAGCAGGCCCGTGGCCCGCAGCAGCCGGCGCAGCTCCGGCTGGTCGGCGACGACGCGCAGCCGTCCGCCGAGCCGCACCGCCCGCGTCTGGGCCCGGCACAGCACGCGCAGCCCCGAACAGTCGAAGAACTCCACGCTCCGGAGGTCGACCAGGACGTCCGGGCTCGCCGTCGCCGCCGAGGTGGCCGCGTCCAGATGCTCGGCGACCTGGGGGGCCGTCGCCAGGTCGATCTCGCCCCGCACCTCGACCACGAGGTGGGGGCCGCTGACACGAGTACGCGCATGCTGATTGGCCGGTGGCGCCATGTCGTTCCACCTCGGCAGGGGACCGTTCGAAGGCGGTAGCTACCCCGGTGGGGCGCACGCCATCCCTGCGACGCCGGGCACAAGATCTAGTTCACTCGACCTGGTGAATTTCAGGTAGATCCATTGACTTTCCGGCGGGAGTTTTCAGGTGGGAGCTCCGGTGGCTCGTGTCGCACCAGGGGTACCGGCGGCTGCGCCGGCAGGTGCACAGGGCGACCCGGAAACGGTCGGACGTCACCGTCGTCCCGTCCTCGAGTTCCACCTCCACCGGGCCCTCGACGAGCAGCGGGCCGCGGCGCTGGACGGTGATCCGGCGGCAGGGCCGGTCAGCGGGGGAGTTCGGCACGGACGACCACCAGCTCCTCGTTCTTCTCTTCGGCGGACAGCAGGCCCCGGGTGCGCAGCCAGTCCTCGCGGGCCCGCACCACCGGTCCGAAGGGGACGCGACGGCGCCGGGTCACCGAGGCCTTCAGGCCCGACGCGCGCAGGAAGGCGAGGGTGCTCGCGGGGTCGCTGAGCGCGGAGTGGACGAGCAGCAGCACTCCGCCGGGCCGTAGCAGCCCGGGCGCCTCGCGGCAGATCCGGTCGAGCAGCAGCCGCCCGTCCCGGCCCGCGTCCCAGGCCCGGGCCGGGCCGCGCGGCCCGGAGCAGCCGGGCGCGGACGCCACGGGCATGTAGGGCGGGTTGCTCAGAATGAGATCGAAGGACCGCCCGTGCACGGGGGTGAAGAGGTTGCCGCGCCGCACCCGCACCGGAAGCCGCTCCCGCCTCGCGTTGAGGCGGGCGGCGAACACCGCCCGCCACGACACGTCCACCGCGGTCACCCGGGTACCGCGCCGGGCCGCCTGGAGGGCCAGCGCGCCGGTGCCCGTCCCGACGTCCAGGACGTCGGAGCCGGGCGCGAGCGGTTCCTCGGCCAGTGCCCCGGCCAGCAGGGCGGTGTCGTCTTGCGGGGCGTACACGCCCGGGAGCACCAGTGGTTGCACCCGCACCAGGTACCCCGGACATCAGGAAATATCGGTCGTTTCCGGGGGCGAGGCAGAGGCCGGGGGGCCGGGCAGGGGCGTGCGCAGGGAGGATCGCCCCGCGCGCCAGGCGCCGAGCAGCTGCCCGGCCAGGCGGTCCTCCAGCAGGCCGGTGGCGTCGACGCCGAACGCGACGTCGGCCGCGAGCTGCGGCTCCTCGTCGAGCAGCCCGCCGATCACGTCGTGCCGTACGACCTGCTCGTGGACGGCGTCGGCCTCGACGTGCTCGTCGTAGAAGTACGCGGCGGCGGGCCCGGCGCCCGTGCGGCGCATGGCCTCGGCGAGCCGCCGGGAACCGGGGGAGGAGGTGATCTCCACGAACGCGAAGTGGCCCACCAGGGCGCCCCGCAGCGCGCGGTGCAGGCCGAACAGGGACATGAGGTTGACCGTGGCCAGCGTCTGCGCGCACGCGGCGTCGAGATGGCGGCCGTAGGAGGTGTCCAGGTCCAGGTCGGCCATCAGGTCGGCGTACAGGCGCGCGTGGACCCGGTCGGCGCGGCCGCCGCCGAACTCGTCGAACTCCACGGCCGCCATCGCCGCCTTGGCCCGCCCGCACAGGCGCGGCAGCACCCACGCGTGCGGATCCGCCTCCTTGAGGTGGTACAGGGAGCGCTGTGCCGCGTACTCGCGCACCTGCCACCGCTCGCCCTCGGCGGCCAGGAAATGACTGACGCCCGTGCCGTCGGCCGGCTCGACGAGGAGCTCCGCGAGCGCGTCGTCGACGGTGTCGTGGACGGGGGTGTCCTCGCGCAGCGCGGTCAGGAAGCGGTTCTCCAGCGCGGCGCGGACGCCCAGCAGGCCGGCGTCCCATTCGAGGTCCGGGGAGACCCCGGCGAAGCCGCGGTAGTGCAGCTCGTAGCAGAGGTAGAGCGCCAGTTGCAGGTCGTCGCCGTAGGGGTCCCCGGAGGCGGCCGCACCGGCGGGCGGCAGCGGGCCCGTGTCCAGCAGGTACGCCCGCACGGCCGTCGAGACCGGGCCGCGGGGCGGCGGCAGCGGTGGACCTTCGTGTGCCATGCGGGCCGGGTACCCCGAGGGCTCCGGGCAACCCGGCTCCACCGGCCGCTCAGTCGTCCTGGGACTCCTCCTCGGCACGTGTGTTCGGGGTGATGGCCTCGGCGGCCTCGCCCCGGTGGCCGCGCCGCCCGTCCGCGGGGTCGTCGGCCCGGCTCTCGGCGTCCTCGATCTCCCTGAGCACCTCTTCGAGCGCGGTCTCGGGAGGCTTGCGGTCGTCGGACATGCGCCACTCCTCTGTCGGGTGTTCCGGTGTGTGCCGTGCGTCGTCGGGGCCGTCCCGGAGGCGGGCCCCCGCCCGGCGGCACGGCGGGTACCCGCCTCCCGCGCCGTCCCACGCGGGTCCGCCCACGGAAGAGGCCGCCGTCCCTGGCGGACGGCGGCCTCTCGCTCCCGGTGCGGCTCCCTGGGCGGCCGGCGGCGTCACATGTGGACGACCGTCGCGGCGTCGGCGTCCTGCTGCGGCACCCCGCGGCGGAAGAGCAGGAACGCGATCACCGCGCCCGCCGCGAAGAAGCCCGCCGACCACCAGAAGGCGGTGGTGTAGCTCTCGATGGTGGCCTGCGCCTGGACCAGCTTGCTGGTGGCGTCCCGGCCGGACAGGTAGTCGGTCGCGGCGCTCGCGGCCAGCGTGTTCAGCAGGGCCGTACCGATCGAGCCGCCGACCTGCTGCATCGCGTTGACCGTCGCGGAGGCCACCCCCGCGTCCTCGGCGGCGACCCCGCCGGTGGCCATCTGCATGGCGGGCGGCATGACCAGGCCGAGGCCGACACCGGTGACGATCAGCTGCGGCAGCACCGCGCTCAGGTAGGAGGAGCCCACACCGATGCCGGTCAGCCAGGCCATGCCCACGCCGGCGATCGCGAAGCCCAGCGGGATGACCGCCTTCGGGCCGATCCGCGGCACCAGGACGGTCGTGCCGACCTGGGCCGTCACCATCAGCGCGCCGACCATCGGCAGGAACGCGACACCGGTCTTCGTGGGGCTGAAGCCCAGGTTGAGCTGGAGGTAGTAGGTGAGGAAGAGGAAGACGCCGAACATGCCCGCGCCGGAGATGAGGACGGCGAAGAAGGAGGCCGCGCGGTTGCGGTCGAGCAGGATGCGCAGCGGCAGCAGCGGGTGCGCGGCGCGCGTCTGCCACCAGGTGAACGCCACCAGCAGTACCCCGCCCGCGATCAGGAAGCCCCAGGTCTGCGCGGAGCCCCAGTCGTGGGTCTCGGCGTTGGAGAAGCCGTAGACGACGGCGAACAGTCCGGCGGCGACCAGAAGGGTACCGGGGACGTCCAGCCTGGAGTTCGCGGCGTCGCGGTGGTTGGCCAGCAGGATCCAGCCGCCGGCGAAGGCGAGCACGGCGATGGCCACGTTGACGTAGAGGGTCCAGCGCCAGTCGAGCGCGTCGGTCAGGAGGCCGCCGAGCAGCAGGCCCACCGCGCCGCCCGCGCCGGCGATGGCGCCGTAGACGCTGAACGCCTTGGCCCGTTCCTTGGCGTCGGTGAAGGTCGTGTTCAGCAGGGAGAGCGCGGCGGGCGCGAGCAGCGCGCCGAAGGCACCCTGGAGGGCGCGGGCGGTGACCAGCATCTCGAAGTTGGTGGCCGCGCCGCCGAGCGCGGAGACGGCGGCGAAGCCGACGACACCGATCAGGAAGGCCGTCTTGCGGCCGAAGAGGTCGGCTATCCGGCCTCCGAGCAGCAGCAGGGAGGCGAACGTGAGCGCGTACGCGGTGACGATCCACTGCCGGTTGCCGTCGGAGAAGCCGAGGTCGGCCTGGGCCGAGGGCAGGGCGATGTTCACGATGGTGGCGTCCAGGACCACCATCAGCTGGGCCAGGGCGACGACGGCGAGGATCCACCACTTCCTGCCGGAGGCGGCGGCCGGCGCCTGTTCGGCACCCGTGCGGGTGCCGTCCGTCAAGGTCTTCGCTGTCATGGGGAACGACTCCAGGGAGGTTGGTGCGGCAGGAGACGGGAAGGCAAAGAAGGCGTAAACGAAACTGTTTCGTACACATAGAGGCTAGACCACTTCCAGCGAAACGGCAAAGTTTCGTTAGCGGGAGGGCAGTGAGGGCCGGTCCATGCCCGTGGGCAGGCTCATGGACGAGAGAGGACTGATCCGCCATGCCGACCGATCCGACCGGTACGTATCTCACCCTGGACGACGGCCGCCCCGCCGTCCGCTTCAGCCGGACCTACGGCCATCCCGCCTACCGCGTCTGGCAGTTCGTCACCGACCCCGGGGAGCTGGCCCACTGGTTCCCGTCCCACGTCGAGATCGAGCTGCGCTCAGGGGGCACCATCCGGTTCACCGGCGACGCGAACATGCCGGAGTCGACCGGCCGGGTCCTCGCCGTGGACGCGCCCCGGCACCTGTCCTTCGCGTGGGGCGGCGACGAACTCCGCTTCGACCTGGAAGCCGTGACCGGCGACCGCACCCGCCTCACCCTGACGGACGTGCTCGAGAGCCCGGACACCGCCGCCCGCAACGCGGCCGGCTGGGAGGTGTGCCTGGCCGCCCTGGACGCGCGGGCCGACGGCGGCACCGGCGGCACCGGCCCCTGGAAGACGTACTACCGCGCCTACGTCGAGGCGGGCTTCCCCCACGGCGCACCCGTCCCCGGACAGCACACCTGAGTCCCTAGGCCAGCTGCCGTCGTACCAGTTCGTGCAGGCGGCCGGTCGGGTCCGCGAGGAGCTGGGCGGGCGGGCCCTGCTGGGCGATCCTGCCGTTCTCCATCACCACCACCCGGTCGGCGTCCATCACGGTGGACAGGCGGTGCGCGATGACGAGGCGGGTGGCGTTCAGCTTGCGGGTGCTCTCGATGACCGTGCGCTGGGTGTCGTTGTCGAGGGCGCTGGTCGCCTCGTCGAAGAAGAGGATGCGCGGCCGCCGGATCAGCGCCTGGGCGATCATCAGCCGCTGGCGCTGGCCGCCGGAGACCGAGCCGCTGCCGGCGACGATGGTGTGCAGCCCCATCGGCATCCGCCTGATGTCCTCCGCGAGCCCCGCCAGTTCGGCCGCCGCCATCGCCTCCTCCGGCGAGTACGACCCGGTGCCGCAGATGACGTCCAGGATCGAGCCGGTGAAGGGCTGGGCGTGCTGGAGGACGACCCCGCACTGCCGGCGCACCGCCGACTGGTCCAGCGCGGCCAGGTCCTGGCCGTCGTACAGGACGCTGCCCGAGAGAGGCTTGTCGAAGCCGATGAGCAGGCGCAGAAGGGTGGACTTGCCGCAGCCGCTGGGGCCGACGACCGCCACGAACTCGCCCGGCCGCACCTCGAAGGAGACGTCGTCGAGGACGAGCGGGCCGTCGTCGGAGTAGCGGAAGGAGAGACGGCGGGCCTCCAGGGCGCCGGAGAGCGGGCCGGGGCGGGTGCTCGCCGTGCGCACCTCCGGGGTCGCCTCCAGCACCGGGCGGATCTCCTCGAACAGCGGCAGCGCGGCCACCGCCGACACGAAGGCGCCGGTCAGCGAGGTGACCGAGGTCAGCAGCATCGTCATCGAGGTGTTGAAGGTGAGGAAGTCCGCCGCCGACAGCGCGCCCCGCGCCGGACCGGCCAGCAGCATGAACATCAGCAGCGAGCACAGCGGCAGATAGACCGCGCCCAGGACCGTGTTGAGGTTCTTGATCCGGCCGAGTCGCTGCTGCAGCTCCCGGCTGTGCGCGAACCGGTCCGCCCAGGCCGCGTAGGCGTAGTTCTCGGCGGCCGCCACCCGCAGCTTCGGCAGCCCCCGCAGGGTCTGGAACGCCTGGTTGTTCAGCTTGTTGGAGAGCACCACCAGCCGCCGCTGCCAGCGCACCTGCCACAGTCCGAGGCTGAGGAACACCCCGGCGATGACGACGAGCATCCCGATCGCGGCCAGCGCCATCGGGACGCTGTACCAGAGCAGCAGCCCCAGATTCATCGCGCCGACGGTCACCGACTGGGCGACCGAGGGGCCGAGGCCCGCCAGCAGCCGCCGGATCGCACTGATGCCCATGGCAGCGCTCGCGAGTTCGCCCGTCGACCGCTCCGCGAAGAACTTCGTCGGCAGGCGCAACAGCCTGTCCCACACGGCCGGCTGGAGGGTGGCCTCGATCCGGCCCTCCAGACGCAGGATGGTCAGGTTCTGCATCAGCATGAAGGCCGCCGCCACCACACTGCTCACCATCACCGCGAGACAGGTCTGGACGATCAGCCCCTGCTGGGCCCTGGGCACGTACTCGCCGAGCACCCTGCCCGTCGCGACCGGCACCAGCGCCCCGATCGCCACCGTCACCAGCCCGCTCAGCAGCAGGTTCGTCAGATCGCCGCGGGCTCCCCGCATGCTGAACCGCAGCAGCCGGAGCGGACCGGGCCCGCGCTCCGGCAGCGGACGGTAGAACATGACGGCCCGCGGCTCGAACTCCTCCGCGTTCGCCTTCTCGACCGGCGTCTCCCGCCCGGTCGAAGGATGGACGGCGACATAGCCGCCGCGCCGCCACAGCAGCGCGACCGGCGCCCCGGACAGCGCCCGGTGGCCCACCAGCGGGCCCACGTCGTCCCGCCACCAGCGCCCGTCGAGCCGTATGGCACGGGTGCGGACCCGGGAGGCGATCGCGACCTGTTCCACCGGGTCGAGGCGGTCGTCGCCGGGCCCCGACCGCGTGGGTTCGGTGAGCGTGATCCCGGCCGCCCGGGCGACCAGCCGGCACGCGGCGAACGTGGCGTCCGCGTCGGCGGACGTCGTGCGCTGCCCGGACTTCCGGCCGATCGACGCCAGGAGCGTGCGGTCGGCCTGGGCGCGGACCGCTTCACCGGCCCTGATACCGGCCGCGGTGCGGTCCTCGTGGGTGCGCTCCAGCTGTTCGATCCAGCGGTCCAGTGTGGTGAGCAGCCGGTACTGCTGGTCCACCATGGACTGCCACACCGCCGGGTCCATCAGCAGGTCGGCGGCCGCCTCCGCGCCGTACAGCGAGCCGTACCGGACACTGCCGGGCGGCACCTGCATCCAGAAGACGTCGTCGTCCTCCCCCGTGCTCGAATACGCCCCCACGGGGGCACCCCCGTCCTCCGCGGGTTTCTCCGTCGCCATCGGCGCCTGGAAGAGGACGGACAGGCCGCGGCCGACACCGAGAGCCAGCGCGTACTCCAGCGGACTCGAAGTCGGCGGCACGTACTGGGGGTTGCCGTACTCGTCGTAGGACCAGGTCTGGGTGTCCGCGGTCTGGTACAGCTCGCGCAGGCCGATGCGGTGGACGACACAGTCGCGCAACGGGCGGGCCACGAGGGTGTGCTGCGGCCCCGCGACCGGGCCCAGCAGGAGCGAGCCCGCCTTCAGCCGGCCCAAGTGGTGCCAGTGCCCCTGCTGTGCGGCGTCCACCGCGAACAGGTCCAGCGCCCCGGAGGCCACCAGCCACAGCACCTGCGGGCCCTCGAGGTCGAGCCGGCCGAAACCCGCGCAGTCGATGCGCGCACCCATCTGTCCCAGTGCGGCGAGGACGTGGTCCCCTTCTCGTACGGCCGTCATCTCACCGCTCCCTGACCAGTGCCGCGTACGTCCCGCCCCGTGCGACCAGGTCCGCGTGCCGCCCGCGCTCGACGATCGTGCCGTGCCGGAGGACCACGATCTCGTCGCTGTCGCGGACCGTGCTGAGCCGGTGGGCGATCACCACGCACGCGCAGCCACGGCGGCGCAGACTGTCCATCACGGCCAACTCGGTCTCCGCGTCCAGCGCGCTGGTCACCTCGTCCAGCACCAGGATGCTGGGGCGGCGCACCAACGCCCGTGCGATCTCCAGGCGTTGACGCTGGCCGCCGGAGAAGTTCCGGCCGTCCTGCTCGACCCTGCTGTGGATGCCGCCGGGCCGGCGCGTGACCACGTCGTACAGCGCCGCGTCCCGCAGCGCCTCCACCACCGCGTCGTCCGGGACGGACGGGTCCCACAGCGCCACGTTGTCGCGGACCGTCCCCTCGAAGAGGAACACCTCCTGGTCCACGAAGGAGACGGAGGAGGCGAGCGCCCCGCGCGGGATGTCCTCCAGGCGCTGTCCATCGATGCGGATCACGCCCTCCCAGGGCGCGTACAGACCCGAGATCAGCCTGGACACCGTCGACTTGCCACTGCCGGAGCCGCCCACCAGCGCCACCTGCTGTCCCGGGCCGACGGTCAGGTCGAACCCGGACAGCAGCGGCTTGTCCAGGGGGCTGTAGCCGAAGGTGATGTTCTCCAGCTCGACGTGCCCCTGGAGGCGGCGGGTCGAGTCGGCGCCGCCCGGGCGGTCGTAGAGCGGGTCGGTGCGGAAGTTCTCCACGTCCTTCAGCCGGGCCACGTCCGCCGCGAAGTCCTGGATCCGGCCCGCGACGCCGTTCAGCCGGGTCAGCGGGGCGGTGAAGCGGGTGACCAGCGCCTGGAAGGCGACCAGCAGGCCCACCGAGACATGGCCCTCGATCGCCCGCATCCCGCCGATCCACAGGATCAGCGCGCTGTTCAGGGAGGCGAGGGTCGGCGCGACCACGCCCAGCCAGGCGCTCGGCACGCCGAGCCGCTGCTGCTCCTCCAGGGTGGTGGCGTGCTGACCGGCCCACTTGCGGAAGTAGCCTTCCTCGCCGCCGGTCGCCTTCATCGTCTCGATCAACTGCAGCCCGGAGTAGGCCGTGTTGGTGAGCCGGGCGTTGTCCGCGCGCAGCTTCGCCGTGCGGGTCGCCCGCAGCCGGATCACGATCCGCATCGCCACGATGTTCAGCAGCGCCACGCCGATCCCGACGAACGTCAGCTGCGGGTCGTAGGTGTAGAGGAGGACGGCGTACAGGACGACGACCACCGCGTCCACGCCCGCCGAGGCGAGGTCGCGGGCCAGGGTCTCGGCGACGGCGTCGTTCGACTGCAGCCGCTGCACCAGGTCGGCCGGGCTGCGCTGGGAGAAGAACGTCACCGGCAGCCGCAGCAGATGGCGCAGGAAGCGGGCGCTGGAGAGGGTGGAGGAGACGATCCGGCCGTGGTGGAGGTTGGCCTGCTGGAGCCAGGTCAGGGCGACGGTGAGCGCCACGCAGGTCCCCATCGAGGCGAACAGCACCTCCAGCAGGGAGGTCTGACCGCCGATCAGGAACAGGTCGATGTAGGTCCGGCTCAGCGCCGGGACGGCGGCTCCGACCAGCACCAGGAGCAGGCTCGCCAGCACCGCCGCCGGCATGGTGCCCGCCGTGCCGCGCAACCGGGCGGGCATCGCACCCAGCACCCCCGGCCTGCGTCCGCCGCGCTCGAAGCCCTCGCCCGGCTCCAGCACCAGCACGACCCCGGTGAAGCTGCCGTCGAAGTCCTCCATCGGCACGAAACGCCTGCCCTTGCCGGGGTCGTTGATGAACACCCCGCGCCGGCCGAAGCGACGGCCCATGCCGTCGTAGACGACGTAGTGGTTGAACTCCCAGAAGAGGATCGCGGGCGCCTTCACCTCGGCGAGGGCGGCCAGGTCCATCTGCATGCCCTTGGCCGTCAGGCCGTAACCGCGGGCGGCTTTCAGCAGGTTGCTCGCGCGCGAGCCGTCCCGGGAGACACCGCACGCGATGCGCAGCTCCTCCAGCGGGACGTGCCGGCCGTAGTGGCCGAGGATCATCGCGAGGGAGGCGGCGCCGCACTCCACCGCCTCCATCTGGAGCACGGTCGGTGTACGGACCGTCTTCGTACGGCTCTTGGGGACAGTGCGCCCGGGCGGCGCGGTCCGGCGGCGGCTGCGGGTCCGCTCGGCGGTGGTCACGGCAGCAGCCAATCGACGGGACGCTGGTCGGCCAGCCGGATCGAGCCGGTGGCCATGGTCATGGAGGTGAGCCGGTACGGCGGCCCGTCCGCCGAGGACCACTTGTAGCCGCTCTTGGTGCCCGAGGCCTTGTCCAGCCTCACCAGCACCGCCACGGGACGGCCGTCCTCGGTGAACTGCTCGCCCAGCTGGCTGTCGCCGAGGAACGCCGCGATCTGCCGCGCCGACTGGGCGGCGCGGTCCACCGACTTCACATGGCCCCGCAGCACGCCGTACTCCTGGGACGGCACGGTCTGCACGGTCAGGTCCACGGCCGCGTCCTCGGGGATCGACGCGGCGTTCTCCGCCGGCACGTACACCGTCGCGTACAGCGGGTCGTCAGCGCCGGCGACCTTCTCGACGGCGGCGACGTTCGCGCCGGTGGAGATGATCTGCCCGATGGTGGCGGCGAGCGCGGTGATCCGCCCCGCGGCGACCGTCCGCACCACGGCCTCGCCCTCGGCCGTGCGCACCTTCAGCACGGGGGAGCCGGCGGGCAGCCGCTGGCCCTCCTTCGCGAGGACGGCGGTGACCTGGCCGGCGGCGGGGCTCTGCAGGATGTAGCTGCCCTCTCCATGGGTGAGGACGGCCGGGGCGCTCACCGTGGACGCGACCGAACCGGTCACCGCCCACACGGACGCGGCCGCCATGACCAGCACGGTCACGGACAGCACCAGCCAGCCCTGCGGGCGCGCGAAACGGACCGGGAGGTCGAGTTCCTCCGGCGACTGGAGCTTGGCGAGGGCCTGTTGGCGGAACTGCACGGGCTTCTCTCGGGGAGTTCTTCGGACACCGACAAGTCCCGGAGCCGCGGTACGGCTCCGGGACTCGGAAGGTCACACAGGTGCGATCAGAGACCGGCGACCAGGTTGGTGACCGGGGCGGTGCTCAGACCGGTGACACCCTCGACGGTGCCGACGGCCGTGTCGACCAGGCCGGAGACCGGGGCGATGCCGTCCACCAGGCCGGTGACGGTGCCGAGGGCGTTCACGGACAGACCGCCGGAGACGTTGTCGAGGTCGGCGTCGGAGATCTCGACGGTCTCAACCTGGGGGGTGGAGTTCATGATGGAACTTCCCTTCACATGGATATCTCATAAGGGGGGAGCGGCCCCCTCTGGGGACAGATGACGGCCGCGAACCGCGAGTGCCCGCCACCCGTTTCCGGGGCCGTGCGGTCCTTGCGGTGCGATGGATCAAAGCAGGTCCGGCAGCGGCGGATCCAATCAACCACCCCTCTCACCTGGGCACTTGCGTCACAGGAGCGTTGAACCGTGCAGAGGTGGGCACGACTTGTCGCCGACTCCTTCACGACTAGGACCCGGTTCGCTCGGATGAGCGGCCGGCGCTGTCGCGGCGAATGCGACACTCCGGTCCCAAAGGCGCGGACGGTCCCGCGGAGTTGTGCAGAATCCCCGCCTCAGGTGACCCGCTTGGGCAATCGGTGTGCAGATTTCCGGACCGCGGCGGACCGTGACGAAGCGATCACTTCCGGTGCGCGTAGCGGATCGGCCAGACCGTCGAGAACAAGCCATCCGTGGGAATCGCGCGATGTCGCGGAGGCCTTGAGCCTTCGCGGTGCCCAGGGCCGCGGCCAGGAAGGATCTTGTCGGCTTCGACGGTGGTCATCGGCATATGGGCGGTTGTCTCCCCATGGCTCGGTCAGTCCGGGGTCATGGCCGATTCCGCATTGCGCAAAGGAAGTTGGCAAACGCGATTGAACGCAGCCCGCGTCACCCGCGTACTCATGGCCAACCAGGCGCCGCTGTACGGAGCTGCCGGACACCGGCAGCAGACCCCGTCCCCCAGGAGGTCGAGTTTTTTGAGTCACAAGCGAGTTACGAAGCGTAAGGCCATCATCGCGGTCGGCGGTGTGGCGGCGCTCGGAGCGGCGGCCATCCTGCTTCCCCAGGCCAACGCCTCCCAGGACGGCGGGTCCAACGACGCCGCCTCGGTGAAGACCCTTGCGGCGGGCGACGCCTCGGACCTCGCCGCGCAGCTCGAGAAGCTGCTCGGTGACGCATTCGCGGGCTCGTACTACGACTCCGACGACAAGCAGCTCGTGATCAACGTCGTGAACGTCTCCGGCGACAACAACAACGTCGTCGTCCAGGCCGAGAAGGCCGGCGCCAAGGTCCGCGAGGTCGAGAACAGCACGGCCGAACTCGCGGCCGCCGCCAAGACGCTGAAGGCCGAGGCGACCATCCCCGGCACCGCGTGGGCCGTCGACCCGAAGACGGACAAGATCCTCGTCACCGCCGACTCCACGGTCACCGGCAGCAAGTGGGACAAGGTCGAGTCCACCGTCGCGAAGCTCGGCTCGGGCATGGCGACCCTCAAGAAGTCGGCCGGCACCTTCAAGACCTTCGTGTCGGGCGGTGACGCCATCTTCGCCCAGGCGGACGGCGGCACGGTCCGCTGCTCGCTCGGCTTCAACGTCACCGCCAGCGACGGCAGCCCGGCCTTCCTGACCGCCGGCCACTGTGGTGTGGCCGCCAAGGAGTGGTCCGACTCCGAGACCGGACAGCCGATCGCCACGGTCGACCAGGCGACCTTCCCCGGCGACGGCGACTTCGCACTCGTGAAGTACGACGACCCGAACACCGAGGCGCCGAGCGAGGTCAACACGGGCGACCAGACCGTCGCCATCTCCGGCGCCGCCGACGCCACAGTGGGCACCCAGGTCTTCCGGATGGGCAGCACCACCAGTCTGAACGACGGCAACGTGCTCGCCCTCGACGCCACGGTCAACTTCCAGAGCGAGACCGACCCCAACGGCGTCGACACCGTCAACGGCCTCATCCAGACGGACGTCTGCGCCGAGCCCGGCGACAGCGGCGGCCCCCTGTTCACCCAGGACGGCCAGGCGATAGGCCTGACCTCGGGCGGCAGCGGCGACTGCACCGCCGGCGGCGAGACCTTCTTCCAGCCGGTGACCACCGCCCTGCAGGCGACCGGCGCGACCCTCGGTGACGGCGGCGGCGTCGGTGCGGGCGACGGCGTCGGCGACGACAACGCGGGCGCGGGTGCCGTGGACGAGAACGGTGACGGCATCGACGACAACACTGGTGAGGCCATCCAGGGCGGCGGCGACGCGGGTGCCGGTGCCGTGGACGAGAACGGTGACGGCATCGACGACAACACCGGTGAGGCCATCCAGGGCGGCGGCGACGCGGGCGCGGGTGCCGTGGACGAGAACGGTGACGGCATCGACGACAACACCGGCGAGGCCATCCAGGGCGCCGACGACAACGCCGGGAACGGCGCCGACGACAACGCCGGCAACGGCGCGGACGACAACGCGGGCAACGGCGCCGACGACAGCGGCAACGGCCAGGACGTCGGCTCGGGTATCTCCCAGTCGCAGTGACGCAGCATCATCCGGCACTGACCAGCATCGTCTGAACCGTCACGGCATCATCTGAACGGTCCGGCCCTCCGGCGGGGGCCGGACCGTTCATGTCTGCGCCCGCAGCAACAGCAGCGCCACGTCGTCGATCCGCTCCCCGGCCGTCGCGTACGGCCCCACCAGATCGTCGGCCAGCTCCTCGAGCGGACGGTCCCCCCGCTCCCCGAGCCGCCGCCCCAGACCGGCGACCGCCTCCTCGATGTCCACGCCCGGCGCCTCGATCAGCCCGTCCGTGTAGAGCGCCAGCACACAGCCGGGGGTGAGTTCGACCTCCGTCGTCGGATACGTCGCCGAGCCGTCGATGCCCAGCAGCGGACCACCCGCGAGGTCGAGGACCCGCACCTGTCCGTCCGCCCGGCGCAGCAGCGGCGGGGGATGCCCGGCCCGCGCCATCACCGCCCGCCCGCTCGCCGGGTCCAGCCGCAGGTACAGACAGCTGGCGAACAGCTCCGACCCCAGGTCGATCAGCAGCCGGTTGGTGCTGCGCATGACCTCCGCGGGCTCCTGTCCCACGGTCGTGTAGGCGCGTACCGCGGTACGGATCTGCCCCATCAGACCCGCCGCGGTGACGTTGTGCCCCTGAACGTCCCCGATCACCGCCGCCGGCAGCGGCCGGGACGGCACCAGGTCGTAGAAGTCGCCGCCGATCTCCATGCCCCGGGTGGCGGGCAGATAGCGGGCGGTCGCCCCGATACCGGGCAGCGCCGGCAGGGAGTGCGGCAGCAGCGCCGCCTGCAGCCCGTGCGCCAGCTGGTGCTTGGCGTCGTACAGCTGGGCCCGGTCCAGCGCCTGCGCGATCAGCCCGGCCAGACTGGTCAGCACCGCCCGCTCGTGCGTGGAGAAGCGGTGCGGCTCCGCGTACGCCAGCACGCAGGCGCCCACCGGACGGCCGGAGGCGATCAGCGGCAGGTACGCCCAGGCCGCGAAACCGTCGGGCGTGAGGTGCCGGGCCGGGTACAGATGCTCCAGCTGCTGCCGGGACTCGAAGAACGCCGGCACCCCGTGGGCGACGGTGCGCGCGCCCGGCAGGGGCGCCGACAGCGGTATCCGGTCGAAGCGCTCCACGGCGTGCGGATCGCTGTACCCGTGATGGCCCACCACGTGCAGCCGCCCCGCCCGCGCCCCGAGCAGAGCCAGGGCCTTGCTGCCCACGGCCGGCGCGATCTCGTCCGCGACCAGTTTCACCACGTCGTGCACGCTCACCGTCTCGGTGAGCGCCCCCGCCATGCTCAGCGCCTGGGACATCGACACCAGCCGGGTCGGCGCGTCCCCCGACCGCGCATCGGACGGGCTGCTCTCCGACACCGCCCGCGCCCGGCTGATCCGGACACTGAGCCCGGTGGTGCTCGGATACAGCCGGAACGACAGCCAGTCCGAGGGCGGCCGCAGCGCCACGAACGAGACGGGGTCCTGGCTGATCAGCGCGGCCCGGTAGCGCTCCTCGTAGACCGGGTCGTTGAGATAGGCCACCGACGCCCACAGCTGGGTGCCCAGCAGCCGGCTCACCGGCACCCCGAGCAGCTCGCCCGCGGCGCCGTTGGCGAACCCCACCCGTCCGCTCAGGTCCAGCGAGCACAACCCGTACGGCAGCCGGGCCACCATCCGCGCGGCCTCCACCGTGCCCAGCGTGTCCGAGACACCGGCCAGCGGGCCCGCGTCCAGCAGATCGTGCTCCGCCCGCACGGTACGGTTCTCCGCCGCCGCCCGCTCCAGCCGTGCCGCCAGCCGGTCGCAGGCCGAGGTCAGGGCCTCCCGCTCCCGTTCCGACAGCTCCGGCGGATGCGAGCCCGGCCAGGTCACGTACACGGCGCCGTACACCCGCGACCCGCTCGCCACGGGCAGCGCGGCGAGCGCGAAGGGATACGGCAGGACGACGGCGATGCGGGGATAGCGGCGGGCCATGTCCTCCTCGCCGCCCACCCAGATCAGCCGTCGCTCGCGGACCGCCTCCGCGACCGGGATCGGCGCGCTCAGGCCCACCCGCTCCCAGGGCGCCGCGAACGACCGGGGCAGCCCCGCCGTCACCGCCATCTGCAGCATCTGCTCGCCGACGGGCAGCAGGTACACGGCACCGGAGTGCGCGCCGACGGCATCCATCATCGAGGTGAGCGCCAACGACAGCAGCGGTCGGCCGACCGGCGCCCGGACGGCGGCCGAGGGCGGACCGGACTCCTGCCCGTCGGACACGGCGACCACCTCCTCGCCCCACCGGCCGCGCCGGGTTCCCAAGGACCCAATCTGCCCCCTGGCGGCCGGACGCGCACGATGAACGGGCCCCGCGACCACGGGTCGCACCGCGTACCCACCCGCCCCGCGTCCATGCCTCCGCCCGTGCCTCTTCCTTGTTCTCCGTGCCCGCGGGAGGACCGCCCCTTTCCCGGCCGCCCCCGGAGTGCGGCCGCAGGGGCTGCGCGGGCGTCCCATTAGCGCTGTAATTGCGGACGTGGTCAGAGAGGGTGCGGAGGGGCGCAGAGCGGGGCCCGTGCGTGCCGAGATCGCCCTCAAGACGATCACGGCCGACGCCGCCTCGCCCGACCGGGTGCGACGCATCCTCGAACAGGCGCTCGTCTTCACGGGCGCATCCCTCGCCGCCCTGTACTCACCCGGCCGCGACTCCGGGGACGTCCTCGGCCTGACCGAGTCCGTCGGCGTGCCCAGGACGCTCTACGGGCTGCGCGAGACCTACTCCGCGGGCGGAGGCTCCCCGGCCGCCGAGGCCCACCGCACCGGACGCCCGGTGTGGCTGGGCCCGCAGCAGCTCGCCGCGGGCACCGAGGAACGGCGGCTGTCCGTCCGCGACGTCCACCTGGCCGTGCTGCCGACGGACGGGGCGGGCGGCTGTCTGCTCGCCGTCACCGAGCGCCCGGACGGCTTCGACGCCGACGACCGCACCTGTCTCGGACTCGTCGCGGAGGCCCTCACCGCCCCCGCCCCCACCGCCCCCGCGGCCGGTGAGGAACTGCCCGCCGACTCCTTCGGCCTGGCCATGGACACCGGCCGCGTCGAGGTCGGCGACACGATCCTGGAGCTGTTCGGGACGGCCCGGGAGGACTTCGACGGCCGGGTGGAGACGCTGCTCGGCCTTACGGTTCCCGAGGACCTGCCCTCGCTGATGTCCGTCGTCGAGGCCGACCACATGTCGATCGGGGAACGCGAACTGGAGTTCCGGGTGCTCCAGCCCGGCGGCCCGCCCCGCTGGCTGCGGCTGCGCGGCCGCCTGCTGCCCGGCGGCGAAGACGGCCCGGCCCGCCTCGTCGGCACCGTCACCGACGCCTCCACGCTGCGCACCGAGGTCACCGACGTGGCCCGGGTCCAGCGCCTGGCCGCCGCGCTCGCCACCGCGGGGACCGTCAAGGACGTCGGCCAGGCGGTGGTGGCCGCCCTGCGGGGGCCGCTGCGGGCCGACCGGATCGCGCTGGCCGAACTGGAGAACGACCGGCTCGTGGTGACCGTGCTCGACCCGCCCGAACCGGAGGCCTGGCCCGACCTGTGGCAGGCGGAGTGGCGCACCGAATGGCCCGACGCGTCCGTACGCGCCATGCCCACCCTCGCCACCGCGCTGCGCGAGGGCCGCGCCCGGATCTGGCCGGCCGGCGCCGGCGAACTGGAACCCGCCCTCGCCGAGGTCGGCCCCGGCGGCCTCGCCGTGCTCCCACTGCCCGCCGCCGGCCGGATGGCGGGCGCCTGTCTCATCGGCTGGGACAGCCCGCACGACTTCGGCCCCGACGAACGCGCCCTGCTCACCGCCTCCGCCGGCCTCGCCGGCCAGGCCCTGCTGCGCGCCCACGCCTTCGACGCCGAGCACGAACTCGTCGCCATGCTCCAGCGCCAGCTTCTCCCGCGCCGGCTGCCCGACCTGCCCGGCGGGGTAGCCGTCGCCCGCTATCTGCCGGCCACCGCGGGACTGGAGGTCGGCGGCGACTGGTACGACGTGATCCCGCTGCCCGATCACCATGTGGCCCTCGTGATCGGCGACGTCCAGGGTCACAGCGCGGCCGCCGCCACCCTGATGGGCCAGATGCGCACCGCGCTGCGCGCCTACGCCGCCGAGGGCCATCCACCGGACGTGGTCGTCGCCCACGCGAACCGGCTCCTGCTGGAACTCGAGACCGACCTCTTCGCCACCTGCTGCTACGTCGACCTCGACATGGAGTCCGGCACCGCCTGGTGCGTCCGCGCCGGACACCCGCCGCCCGTGCTGCGCCACCCCGACGGCGAGGCCGAGGTCGCCGAGGCCGACGGCGGCCCACCGCTCGGCGTGCTGGAGCGGACCGAGTTCCCGGTGATCCCGCTCAGGCTGGTCCCGGGCACGGTGATCGCGCTGACCACGGACGGGCTGGTGGAGTCCGCCGAACTGGACATCGACACCGGTCTGGACCGCCTTGCCCACGCACTGTCCCGCTCCGACCCCGCCCACCTCGGTCCGGCCGCCGACACACTCCTCGCGGGCGCGCACCGCGCCGACGACGTGGCGCTGCTCCTGATGCGCTACGACGGCATGGCCGTCATCCCGCTGCGCGAGGGCTGGACGGTCTGGCGGGTGCCCGAGGCCGCCCGGCAGGCCCGCCGCTTCACCCGCCGCAGCCTGCGCTCCTGGGGCGTGCCCCAGGACGCCATGGACACCGCCCTGCTCGTCGTGTCCGAGCTCGTCACCAACGCGCTGGTGCACACCGACGGCCCGGTCCGTCTCGACCTCACCCTGATCGCCGAACGGCTCCGCGTCGCCGTCACCGACGCCTCGCCCCGCACCCCCGTCAAACCCGCCCACCTGGGCTGGGAGTCGACCGGCGGGCGCGGCATCCTCCTCGTGGAGGCGATGTCCGACGCCTGGGGCACGCTGCCCGTCAGCGGCGGCAAACAGGTGTGGTGCGAGGTGCTGCTGCCCGCCTGAGCAGCGCGTGTGCCGACCGAGCAGAAGGGGTACCCGCGGTCCTTGGAACCCCGGGACCGGATCCGGGGCGCCATGAGAAAGGTGTTGAACCGTCGTGACCTCGCAGACCGAGGAGACCCCCCAGACCGAGGACGAACCCGCCGTCCGCCGTGCCGAGACCGGCTGGGCCCGCGCCCGCCGGATGCGCCGCGACGGGTGGGCCCGGCGAACCTGCCTGCCCGCCGTCGTTGCCCCCGGCGGCCCACCCGGGATGCGCTCCGGCCCCGACTGGAACATCGTCAGGGGTGAGGACTGAGACAGCGCGGGGGGCTTCGAGACCGGGAGTCCGTCTGTGAAACGCCACGAGTTCCTGCGCGAACTGCACAAGGTCGTCGGCAACCGCAACTACCTGGAGATCGGCGTCAACGACGGCCGCAGTCTGCGGCTGGCGCGGGTGCCCAGCATCGCCGTCGACCCCGCGTTCAAGGTGACCTCGGAGATCCGCTGCGACGTGCAGCTGGTGAAGGCCACCAGCGACGAGTTCTTCGCCCGCCCGGACCCGCTGGCGCACCTCAGAGGCGGCCGCAACCCCTGGCACAACCTGCGCCGCGGCCGCCACCCCCTGGGCCGCTGGCACCGCACCACCCTCGACCTGTCCTTCATCGACGGCATGCACCTGTTCGAGTACGCCCTGCGTGACTTCGTCAACGTGGAGCGGCACTCCGACTGGGCGAGCGTCGTCGTGTTCGACGACATGCTGCCGCGCAGCGTCGACGAGGCCGCCCGCGACCGTCATACGACCGCCTGGACCGGCGATGTCTACAAGCTGATCGAGATCCTCGACCGGCACCGGCCCGACCTCGTGACGGTCCTCGTCGACACCCGGCCCACCGGTCAGCTCCTCGTCTTCGGCGCCGACCCGCGCAACGAGGTGCTCCGCGAGAGCTACGACGACGTCGTCGCCGAGTTCCTGGTGCCCGACCCGCAGAAGGTCCCCGAGGCCGTTCTCGACCGGGTGCGCGCGGTGCCGCCGGAGGCGCTGCTCGAGGCGGGCTTCTGGCGCCCCCTGGCCCACGCCCGCAACCGTGGCCTGCCCCGCTCCCGGGGCTGGGCCCCGCTGCGCGACGCGCTGAGGCGGCTGACGGCAGGCTGCTGAGCGGCGGGCCCGGCCTCTCGGCCGGGCCCGTCCCTCACTCACCGCGGGGCCGGTCCCTCCCCAGCAGCCGGTGCAGTGCCCGTCGCATCCGGCGGGCGAGGCGGCGCATCCGGCGGGCCGCCCTCCGCAGTCCGCCGGGCCGGGGTGCCGCCACCGGGCGCACGCCGTCCACACCGACCCGCAGGGACACGGGCAGGGGGTGGAAGCGGGGCTCCCGTGCCTCCGGCGCGAGGCACAGCGCCGTACGCCAGGTCCGCCCCGTGAGCTCCTTCGTGGGCAGGACCGCCTCCAGGCGCCCGCCCGCCAGGAGCACGGCGGGCACGTCGTGAGTGCCCGTCCCGGTCAGCCGCAGCAGCACCTCCGTGCGCACGGGCACGTAC
This sequence comes from Streptomyces sp. NPDC002588, assembly GCF_040295925.1. Classification (NCBI taxonomy): domain Bacteria; kingdom Bacillati; phylum Actinomycetota; class Actinomycetes; order Kitasatosporales; family Streptomycetaceae; genus Streptomyces; species Streptomyces sp. NPDC002588. The sequence goes on along the minus strand of NZ_JBEOWF010000002.1, from coordinate 168,675 downwards.
AGGGGCAGGTCCGCGCCGATCCGGGGCCCGTCGACCGACACGTCCCCCGGCGTGAGCCGGCCGAGGCCCAGTCGGCTGCCCGCCCGGCCGACGTCCAGCGCGAGACTCGCGTGCCGGTCGGTCCAGTACGGCAGCACCACCCGGCCCGCGACGACCCCGGCGGGCGGGGCGGGCCGCTCGTGGCGGGGGGCCGGGCCGAGACACAGTTCCTTGGTCCAGCCACCGAGGCCCACCCGCACGTACGCGTCCCACAGACCGTCGCCCGGCAGCACCTCCCGCGCGGACGGGTCGACGGTCGCCGCCCCGCGCAGCACCAGCCGCACCCGGCTGCCGTCCCCGGCCGGAACCGTCTCGCGCACCACCTCCACCGGCTGGAAGTACTGCGCCGAGCTGGCCCGGTCGCGCAGCAGCAGATCCGGCCTGGCCCGGCCGAACCGGCCGACGGTGTCCTCGCCCAGCCAGCGCACGGCCTCGCCGACGTCGGCCGGCGGCCACCGCGGGGAGCCGCCGGCGGCCGGGAACGTCATGGGTCCGCCCTCGTGGGTGAGCTCGGCGGCGAAGGCGATCCGCAGCAGGCCGTCCCGCCATTCGACGCCCTCGGGGTCGACGGTGAGCGCGACGCCCGACTCCCACTCGGCGAACGCGACGACATCGTCGTAGCGCCCGTCGGTGACGAGCGCGGCGACCACCCGCTGGGTGGGCTGCAGCGGCGCCGCGACACCGGGCCCGAACCGCTCCACGACCACCCCGTGGATCTCGTCGAACAGCTGCCGGCGGTAGTCCTCCGGCTGGGTGAGGAAGCGCCGGCCGCGCAGCCGCTCGACCATCTCCACGCGCAGCCATCGCCGGAAGAGCCGGTCGCGCAGCGGGCCGGGCTCGGTGTACCGCTCGACGACGTCCAGGGCCTCCCGGAGGTTCTTGAAGTAGCCCACGGGGTCGAGGCGCTGGAAGCCGGCGTTCGAGGAGTCGCGGCGGCGGACGTGGTAGTAGCAGACGTAGTCGCTGAGCACCGACACGTTGTCGGCGCGGAGATAGGCCTCGGTGACGAAGACGTGGTCCTCCAGGCGCCGCCGCCCCTCGGGGAAGCGCAGCCCGGTGCGGTCCAGGAACTCCTTGCGGACCATCTTGTGCGGGGTGAGGCTGTCGATCAGCGGCGCGTTCTCGACGCTCGCCTTCGGCCGGTTGCGCCGGAACAGCTCCATCGGCACCCCGCGGCCCCTGCCCACCATCTTCCCGACGACGACGTCGGCGCCGTGGGCCACCCCGTACGCGTACATCCGTTCCAGGGCCTCGTCGCCGAGATGGTCGTCGTTGTCGACGAACATCACGTACTCGCCCCGGGCGAGGTCGATGCCGACGTTGCGGGGCCGGCCGGACCAGCCGGAGTTCTCCTGGTGGACGACCCGTACCCGGGGGTCCTCGGCCGCGAGGGCGTCGAGGCGTGCCGGAGTGGCATCGGTGGAGCCGTCGTCCACGAAGATCACTTCGTACTCGTCGGGCGGCAGCGACTGCCCGAGCAGCGAGGCGACGCAGTCCTCGATGTAGGGGCCGGGGTTGTAGACGGGGACGATGACGCTGACCTTGACCGGCATCGGGCTCCTGGCTCCCTCTGGTCCTGCCTGATCCCGCCGTCGGGCGGATGCGCGTGGCCCGATGCTAACTCCGCCGGCGGCAGGCCACCTGTCCTGTTCCCCAGCGTTCATCAGCCGTTGCCCGCCGTTCCGGGGGACTGAGGCGAGTCGTACCGCTTTCGGCCGAACGGGGGAGCGGCCCGCCGGACCGCCCCGGGACGGAACACGCCCTAGCCTGGTGGGGTGCGCCTGCTCCTCATGTCCGACACCCACCTGCCCAAGCGCGCCAAGACCCTCCCCGCGCCGCTGCTCGACGAGATCCCGCGCGCCGATGTGGTGATCCACGCGGGGGACTGGGTCGACACCGCCACCCTCGACCTGCTGGCGGACCGCAGCCGCCGGCTCATCGGTGTGTACGGCAACAACGACGGCCCCGACCTGCGCGCCCGGCTGCCCGAGGTGGCGTACGCCGACCTGGGCGGCCTGCGGTTCGGCGTCGTCCACGAGACCGGCCCGGCGCAGGGCCGCGAGGCCCGTTGCGCCGCCCGCTTCCCCGATCTCGACGTGCTCGTCTTCGGGCACAGCCACATCCCCTGGGACACCACGGCAGCGGGCGGACCGCGCCTGCTGAACCCCGGCTCACCGACCGATCGCCGGCGTCAGCCGCACTGCACCTATCTGACCGCCGCCGTCGAGGCCGGCCGCCTCACGGACGTCGTCCTGCACCGGCTGCCGGGCCGGGGCACCCCGTGAGAACCGGGCCGCGCCCGGCCTGAAGGTCGGAGGCGGCCCGGCGCTTGCGAGTGCGCGTATGTTCCACGGACCTCCTTCCCGCACGGGGATACGAGGGCCCTCACGGATGTGAGGGCATTGGACATGCATGCCTGCCCAATGGGGGGCGCGTACCCCGCCCCACTCCTCCCACACACCTATTCCGGCTGATTCCGTGCGGTGCGTCCGTGGATCGCGCCCGTCGTCACGGTGAGGGGTGCCCCGCTGCCGCCCCAGCGCAGCGCGACGATCTCGGCGGCCACCGACACGGCCACCTCCCCGGGCGTACGGGCGCCGAGGTCGAGGCCGACCGGTGAGCGCAGCCGCGCCAGCTCGGGCCCGGTCAGTCCGGCCTCGACGAGCCGCCGGCGCCGCTCGTCGTGGGTACGGCGGCTGCCCATCGCCCCGATGTACGCGGCGGGCCGGCGCAGGGCCTCCTGGAGGAGCGGAACGTCGAACTTGGGGTCGTGGGTGAGGACGCAGATCACCGTGCGCCCGTCGGTGTCCGTGCCGCGCAGATAACGGTGCGGCCAGTCCACGACGACCTCGACGCCCGGCGGGAACCGGCCGGCCGTCGCGAACACCGGCCGCGCGTCGCACACCGTCACCCGGTAGCCCAGGAAGTCGCCGACGCGGGCCACGGCGGCCGCGTAGTCGATCGCACCGAACACCAGCATGCGCGGCGGTGGAGCGAAGGAGTGCAGGAACACCGCCACCGCGTCCTCGCGGCGCTGCCCGCGCGGCCCGTAGTGCCGTACGCCCGAGGCGCCGAGGGCGAGTCCGCCGCGCGCGTCGGCCGTCACCGCCGCGTCCAGGCCGGGTGTGCCCAGGGTTCCTGCGACCCGGTCCGGCCGGACCGCGAGGGTGGCTCCGCGCGGTGCCGGGCCGTCGGTCACCGTGGCCGCGGTCACCGGCTCGCCCGCGGCGACCGAGGCGGCGACCTCGCCGAAGGCCGGGTCCAGTGCGGGCGTCACCGGCCGCACCAGCACGGTGATCTCGCCGCCGCAGGTCAGCCCGGCGGCGAAGGCGACGTCGTCGCTGTACCCGTAGGTCTCGAGCCGGGCCTCGCCGCTCGCCACGGCCTCCCGGGCGAGTTCGAACACCGCGCCCTCCACGCAGCCCCCGGACACGCTGCCCACGACCTCGTCGTCCGGCCCCACCGCCATCGCCGCCCCCGGCTCGCGCGGCGCGCTGCGGCTGACCGCGACCACGGTCGCGAGGCCGAACGGCACACCCGCGGCGTACCACGCGCCGAGCACCGGCAGAATCTCGCGCACCCTTGAACGTTAATCCGTTGCCGCGTCCCCCGCCGTTCTGCTGCACTGCGCGGGTACCACTTCCCACCAGAGCCAGGAGCAGAGATGCGCACACCGTTCATGTCCACCCCGAAGGAAGGAATGACCCCCGTTTCGAAGGACATGACGCTTCGTGCACCTGCTCAACCTCGGAATCCTCGCCCACGTCGACGCCGGTAAGACCAGCCTCACCGAGCGGCTGCTGCACGCCGCCGGGATCATCGACGAGATCGGCAGCGTCGACGCCGGCAGTACGCAGACCGACACTCTCGCGCTGGAGCGGCAGCGCGGCATCACCATCAAGTCCGCCGTCGTCTCCTTCCCGGTCGACGACGTCACCGTCAACCTCATCGACACCCCCGGCCACCCCGACTTCATCGCCGAGGTCGAGCGGGTGCTCGGCGTGCTCGACGGGGCCGTCCTCGTCGTGTCGGCCGTCGAGGGCGTCCAGGCGCAGACCAGGATCCTCCTGCGCACCCTGCGCCGGCTGGGCATCCCCACGCTCGTGTTCGTCAACAAGACCGACCGGCGCGGCGCCCGTGACACCGGCCTGCTGAGCGAGCTGGCCGAGCGGCTGTCGGCGCCGGTCGTCCCGATGGGCACGGTCACGGGCCTGGGCACCCGCGCGGCCGCCTTCCACGAAGGCACGGTCACGGCGGACGTCCTCGCCGAGCACGACGACGACCTGCTCGCCGCGTACGTCGAGGGCACCCTCACCCCCGGCCGGGTACGGGCCGCCCTGCGTGCCCTGACCGGGCGCGCCCTGGTCCACCCGGTGTACTTCGGTTCCGCCGCCACCGGCGCGGGCGTGCCCGAACTCGTCTCCGGGATCAAGGAGTTGCTGCCCGCCGCCGAGGGCGATCCCGAGGGCCCGCTGTCCGCGGCCGTCTTCAAGGTGGAACGCGGCCCGGCGGGCGAGAAGATCGCCTACGCCCGCGTGTTCTCCGGCACCCTGCGCACCCGCGACCGGGTGCCCCACGGAGACCGCGAGGGCAGGGTCACCGCGATCGGCGTCTTCGACCACGGCACCGACGTACGGCACGAGTCGGTGCCCGCCGGCCGTATCGCCCGCCTGTGGGGCCTCACCGACGTCCGCGTCGGCGACAGCCTCGGCGTCCCCCGCAAGGAGTACGGCCGCTTCTTCGCGCCGCCGACCCTGGAGACGGTCGTCGTGCCGGGCCCGGCCACCGACCGGCGCTCCCTCCACCTGGCCCTCACCCGGCTGGCCGAACAGGACCCGCTGATCGGCCTGCGCCACGACGAGGTCCGCCAGGAGACGTCGGTGTCGCTCTACGGCGAGGTGCAGAAGGAGGTCGTCCAGGCGACCCTCGCGGACGAGTACGGCCTCCAGGTCACGTTCCGCGAGACGACCCCTCTGTGCGTGGAGCGCCCGGCCGGCACCGGAGCGGCCGCCGAGTTCGTCAAGAAGGACGCCAATCCCTTCCTCGCCACCGTCGGCCTGCGCGTGGAGGCGAGGCCGCCCGGCACCGGAGTGACCTTCGGGCTGGGGGTGGAGCTCGGCGCGATGCCGTACGCGTTCTTCAAGGCGGTCGAGGACACCGTCCGCCGGACCCTCCGCCAGGGACTGCACGGCTGGGAGGTCACCGACTGCGCGGTCACCATGACCCACTGCGGCTACTGCCCCCGCCAGAGCCATGCCCACCAGGGCTTCGACAAGAGCATGTCCAGCACCGGTCACGACTTCCGCGGTCTGACGCCGCTGGTCCTGGTCGAGGCGTTGCGCCGGGCGGGCAGCCGGGTGCACGAGCCGATGCACCGCTTCCGCCTCGAGGCCCCGGCGGACACCCTGGGCGGGCTGCTGCCGGTACTGGCGGCCCGGCGCGCCGTTCCGCAGACGACGCAGACGCGGGGCGGGCGGTGTGTGCTGGAGGGAGTGGTGCCGGCCGCGCAGGTGCACGGTCTCGAACAGCGGATTCCCGGGCTGACCCGGGGCGAGGGGGAGTGGGAGAGCGCCTTCGACCACTACGCGCCCGTCGTCCACGGAGCGGTCCCGGAGCGGCCGCGGACGGACCACAACCCGCTCGACAGGAAGGTGTACCTGCTGAACGTGACGGGCCGGACGGGCGCCTGAGGCTGATCCGGACGCGAGAGGTGAACAATCCTCAACCTTACTGGTGAGTCAGAAGTATTGACGGTGTCCGGAAATCACCCGACTGTAGTGGACATGCCGAATATCCGGGCACGTCTGCTCGCTGTTCTGGTTGTCCTCATCGGACTCTGCGGCTTTCTGACGGCGGCGGGCACCTCGTCCGCCGCCGAGGCCACCGTCCCCGACTCCCTCTCCTTCGACGGCACGGCGCTCACCGTCTCGAACGGCCGCTTCATCGACGCGAACGGCCGTGAGGTCGTCCTGCGCGGCTACAACGTCTCCGGCGAGACCAAGCTCGACGAGAACCACGGCCTGCCCTTCGCCTCGGTCGCCGACGCCAAGAAGTCGGCGACGGCCCTGCGCGCCCTCGGCGGCGGCAACTCCGTGCGCTTCCTGCTCTCCTGGGCCTACGCCGAACCGGTCAAGGGCCAGGCCGACACCGCCTACCTCGCCGCCGCCACCGCGCAGATGCGCGCCTTCCTCGACGCCGGCATCCGCGTCTACCCCGACTTCCACCAGGACCTCTACTCCCGCCACCTGTTCAACTCGGGCAGCTGGTACACCGGCGACGGCGCCCCCGCGTGGGCGGTGGCACTGGGCGGCTACCCCGCGGAGTCCTGCGGCATCTGCCTCCTCTGGGGCCAGAACATCACCCAGAACGGCGCGGTGAAGGCCGCCCAGTACGACTTCTGGCACAACAACTACGGCCTCCAGGACTACTTCCTGGCCACCGCCCAGAAGACCATGGCGTACATCAAGACGAACCTCACCACCGAGGAGTTCACCGGCGTCCTGGGCTTCGACCCCTACAACGAGCCCTACGCCGGCACCTACGACTCCGGCCAGGCCAGCCGCACCTGGGAACGCGACCTGCTGTGGCCCTTCTATGTGAAGTTCCGGGCCCGGATGGACGCGGCCGGCTGGACCGACAAGCCCGCCTTCGTCGAGCCGAACCTCTTCTGGAACGGCAACGTCAGCAAGGAGGAGGGCGGCCTCCTCGACGCGGGCACGCTCGGCTCCCGCTACGTCTTCAACACCCACTTCTACGACCAGAAGGCCATCTCCGGCATCCTGATGTGGGGCAACGCCGAGGACGGCCAGTACGTGACCGACTTCGGCACCGTCCGGGACCGTGCGTCGGCGGCCGGGACGACGGCGATCGTCAGCGAGTTCGGCCATCCCCTGAACGGCAGCACCGCAGGCAAGGCGCCGACCGTGGTGAAGGCGATGTACCAGGCCCTGGACTCCCGGGTGAAGGGCGCCAACTGGTGGACCACCCCGTCCACTTCGGGCCCGGTCCTGTCCGGTTCGCAGTGGCAGTGGGACATCTACAACGGCCGCCACCACGAGCTGATGAACGGCAACGCCGACAAGGTGCTCACCACCGGTGACGCCTGGAACGACGAGGACCTCTCCGCCGTACGGCTCGACGACAGCGGTGTGGTGACGCTCCGTCAGGACGCCCGGCTCCTGGACCGCGTCTACCCGAGCGCCACCGCCGGCTCCACCGTCGCCTTCACCTACGAGGACCGCTCCCGCGACGGCTCCACCACCCTCACCTGGAACCCGGTGCCCAGCAGCCTGCCGAACGTGTCCTCGCTGGTCGGCTCCGGCCAGTACGGCGTGCTGGTGTGGCGCTCGGGCGGCGGCACGGCTCCGACCGAGCTGCATCTGCCCGCGTCCTTCCCGACCGCGTCCACCACGGTCGTCTCCGACCTGGGCACGGTGTACGGGCCGCCGGCGTACACGTCCTCGACGAAGATCGGCGCGGCCGTGGAACCGGGCGGGACGGGCAGCCGCCGTCTGCTGCTCAGCGCCCCGGACTCCGGCGTACTGCACTACGCACTGGTCACCAACGGCGCCACCTCGCCGTCCGCGACGCTGCTGGCCGCGGCCCGCAGCGAGCTGGCGGCATGGGTGGCCTCGAAGATCGGCTAGCGCCGGCCGCACGGGAAGGGGGCGGGTGCCCGGCACCCGCCCCCTTGTGTGCACCCGGCCTGGTCAGCTGCCGGTGCCGGTCCAGTCCGGGGCCACGTGGCCCAGCCGCACCCGCTGCGGGTGGTCGCCGACCGGGACCGAGAGGACCTTCTGGCCGGTGGCGAAGTCGATCACCGTGACCTGGTCGGCACCGCTCTCGGAGATCACGCAGTCCTTGCCGTCACCGCTGACCGTGGCCCAGTACGGCTTGGACGCGGTGACCAGCGGGCCCTCCTGGAGGGTGGCGCGGTCGACGACGGTCGCGTAGTCGTCCATCGTGCCCGCCACGCACAGCTTGGTGCCGTCCGGCTTCATCGAGAGGCCGTGATGGCGCGAGTCGTTGACGAACGTGGTGCGGTCGTCGCTGGTCGCCGAGTTCTTCGGCAGGGTCTTGGTGCGGGTGATGCGGTCGGTGGCGAGGTCGTACTCGAAGAAGCCGTTGAAGAACGACACCTGGAAGTACAGCTTGGACTCGTCCGGCGAGAAGACCGCCGGGCGCACGGCGTCCGAGTAGTCGGTGAGACCGATCGCGTCCAGCTTGTCCCGCATGTCGATGGTCTTGACCTGCTTGTACGTGGTCGCGTCGACGACGGTGATGTGCCGGTCGCCCTTCGTCCAGTCCAGCCACGGCGCGTCCAGATCGGTGTTCACGTCGCCGATCGCCATGTTGTAGATGTACTTGCCGTCCTTGGTGAAGATGTTCTCGTGCGGCTTGTCGCCGGTGGCGAACGAGCCGACCTGCTTGCCGGTGTCGATGTCGAGGACGTGCACGGTGTTCGCGGTCGACGCGGAGACCGCGACCCGGGTGCCGTCGGGGGAGACCGCCATGTGGTCGGATCGGTAACCCGACACGGGGAAACGCCAGTTGATGGCCCCGGTGGACAGGTTGATGGAGACCACGTCGGCGAAGCTGGGGCGGGAGACGACCACGGAGGAGCCGTCCGGCGTGGAGTACATGTCGTCCACGAACTGGTCGTGGCCCTCGCCGACGCCGTTGCGGATGGCCTGGAAGTAGATCCACTTGATCGGGTCGGCGTTGATCTCCGCCATCCGGGCGTCCTTGTCGGGGATCACGTTGATCCGGCCGACCTTGGCGAAGTCACCGGTGGACTTGATGACGTCTGCGGTGCCCTCCCAGTTGTTGCCGACGAACAGCACCTCGCGCAGCGAGGCGCCGGACGCCGCGGTGGCCGCGGTCGCGGGGGCGGTGACGGTCAGGACGAGGGCGGCGGCTACGGCGCAGAGGTGCCTGGTTCTGAAGGCAGCCATGAGAGCTCACTCCTCCGGAGTGGGGAACGGGTGCGGGGCAGGGCGGGCAGGGCAGGGCTGAGCGGCTCGACGGAGTCCCGAATCTGAACACGGTCACGTTCAGAATTGACTTACTGGAAAGTAAGGAAGGGATGCCCTTCGCCACAAGGGTCCGTGCACGACAAAATTGACGGCGGGGGAGCAGGGAGCGACGAGGGAGGGTGCAGTGACGGGCAGGCTCAGGGCGCCGACCGGGCGTTACGGCGGCAGGACCGCGGCCGAGCGGCAGGCGGAGCGGCGCGGACGGTTCCTGGACGCGGCACTCCGGCTGTTCGGCGGCACGCCCGGCTACCGCTGCACCACGGTCGCCGCGCTCAGCGAGGCCGCCGGCCTGTCGACCCGCCAGTTCTACGAGGAGTTCCACACCCTCGAGGACCTTCTCGCGGCGCTGCACCTCCAGGTCAACGACTGGGCGGAGGAAGCGGTCCTGGCCGCCTTCGAGGCAGCCCAGGGCCTGCCGCTGGCCGAACGGGTCACCGCGATCTTCCGCGCCTACGCCGGGAGCGTCACCGCCGATCCGCGCCGCATCCGCATCACCTTCGTCGAGATCGTGGGGGTCAGCCCCCGCCTGGAGGAACAGCGCCTGGCCCGCCGCGCCCGCTGGGTCGAACTGATCTGTGCCGAGGCGACGTCCGCCGCCGCCCGCGGTGAGGCGGCGCAGCGCGACTACCGCCTCGCGTCGACGGCCTTCATCGGCAGTGTCAACGGCCTCCTGCACGACTGGAGCGCGGGCTGGGTGGACGCCACGCTGGACGAGGTGGTCGACGAACTGGTCCGGCAGCTGCTGGGGATACTGCGGCCGCCGGGGTGGGAACCGGCCGGGAGGTAGCCGGCGCCGAGAAGCGACCGGTGTCCGTCAGCCGGCGGTCGCGGGCCCGAGCCCGTCCGGGAGATGAGCGGCGACGAGCGCGACCGCCTCCTCGGCCGTGTCGGTGTGTCCGATCGGCGCTGCGACGCGCAGCCGGTGGACCCGGAACCGGCCGTCGGACATGGGTGTGACGGCAGGCGCACGCACGTCGTACGGATACCGGGTCCGGCTGCCGAGGCACAGCGTGAAATGGCTGGTGAACGGGTAGAGCCGACGCGTCAGCGGGTGCGCGGCGGCCGCCTCGAGCAAGGGGACCACGCCCGGGTACGGTGCACCGGGCCTGAGGATCTCCTGCCGGTCACGGTGCCACTGCCAGACCAGCAGCAGCTGCCGCCACCGCACGTCGACCGCCTCGGCGGGCCCGCGGAGGTGCGCCGCGGCAAGATCCGGCAACTCCGGCTTGGGCGGCAGGGACCGGTGCCGCGCGGGGGTGGAGTTCTCGGTGTTCACCGTGCCAGTGTGCCGCGGGCCGGGCGGAAACGCTCACCCGAGCCGTCCGACCGTCTCCACCACCCGCCCCGTCCCGTCCTCCGACCGCACCCGAGCCCCCAACTCCCTTGCTCTCTTGCTGTATCGGGGATCGCGGATGGCCCCGACGAGGACCCCCGCCAGCCCTTCGGCGGTCAGCCGGCGCAGCGGCACCGTCCGGGGCGCCACCCCCAGGCGCACCAGGCGGTCCGCCCAGAAGCCCTCGTCGAACTGGATCGGCACCGGTACGGCCGGCACCCCCGCCCGTACGCCCGCCGCCGTGGTGCCCGCGCCGCAGTGGTGGACCACCGCCGCCGTCTCGGGGAAGAGCAGCGAGTGCGGGACCTCGTCGACGGTCAGCATGTCGTCGCCGTCGGCCGCGAGACCCGCCCAGCCGCGCTGGATCACCCCGCGCAGCCCGGCCAGTCGGAGCGCCCGTACGACCTCGGCGCTCAGCCGCCCGGGATCGGGCACCGTCGCGCTGCCCAGACCGACGTAGACCGGCGGCGGACCGGCGTCCAGGAAGTCCCGTAGCGCGGAGGGGAGCCGGGCCGTGCCGTCGTACGGCCACCAGTAGCCGGTGACGTCCAGACCGGCCCGCCAGTCCCGGGGGCGGGGCACCACCAGCGGGCTGAAGCCGTGCAGGACCGGACGCGGCGGGCGGTGGCCGCGGGCGGGCGGCAGGCCCAGCCGGGCGCGGAGTTCCGGCAGCGCCGGGGCGAAGACGCGGTCCACGGCCCACTCCACGCCGTGCCCGGCGAGACGGTTGCCGAGCGCGCCGAAGGTGCCGCCGCCCAGCATCGGCGGCGCGAACTCCCGGGTGGGGGCGATCGGCTGGAGCGGCAGGTCGAGCGCGGGCAGGCCGAGCCCCTCGGCGACGGTGTGGCCGAGCGGCGCCATGGACGCGGACAGCAGCAGCGCGTCGCTGGTCCGGGCCGCCGCCACCACGTCGTCGGTCATCCGTCCGACCAGCGCCCGCGCCATCCGCACCACCCGTGCCAGCTTCCCCGCCCCGGTCGCGCTGCGGTGCAGCCCGCGCCCGCGCGCCGACTCCAGCTCGGTCCTGGGATCGACCGGGAGGGGATGGAAGCCCACGCCCGACCCCGCCGCCAGGGGCGCGAACCGCTCGTGGGTGACCAGGGTGACCTCATGGCCCGCGCGCACCAGGGCGTGCCCCAGACCGGTGAAGGGGGCGACATCGCCCCGGGAGCCCGCCGTCATGATCGCCACTCGCACGACGGACAGTATGGCGGCGTCCAGGCCGGTGAGCGCGAAGGACGTTGCGAAAGCGGCCAGTTCACTCATGGGACCGGTCACACCACTTCCGTCACATCCGTTGACTTCACCGTGCCGCGGCTCTACTTTCAGCGCGCCAATACGTTCGGTTCGCCGACATCGGTTCGATATTTCGAATTCTGGAGCCGCTGCATGCTTCCCCCACCGCGCTCGAGCCTCCTGAGGCGCTGCAGATCCGCCGCCGTACGCCTGCTCGCCCTGGCGCTGACCGCGAGCGCCGCCCTGCTGTTCGCCACCGTCGCCCCCGCGCAGGCCGCGACGAGCCGTCAGATCTCGGTGTCCACCGCCCCGATGGGCTGGGCGTCCTGGAACAGCTTCGCCGCGAAGATCGACTACAGCGTCATCAAGAAGCAGGTCGACGCGTTCGTCGCGGCGGGCCTGCCGGCCGCCGGCTACCAGTACGTCAACATCGACGAGGGCTGGTGGCAGGGCACCCGGGACAGCGCGGGCAACATCACCGTCGACGAGTCCGAGTGGCCCGGCGGCATGAGCGCCATCGCCGACTACATCCACAGCAAGGGACTCAAGGCCGGCATCTACACCGACGCCGGCAAGGACGGCTGCGGCTACTACTACCCGACCGGCCGCCCCGCCGCCCCGGGCAGCGGCAGCGAGGGCCACTACGAGCAGGACATGACCCAGTTCTCCAAGTGGGGCTTCGACTTCGTGAAGGTCGACTGGTGCGGCGGTGACGCCGAGGGACTCGACGCGGCGACCACGTACACCGCGATCAGCGACGCGGTGGCGAAGGCGACGGCCACCACCGGCCGCCCGCTGACCCTGTCCATCTGCAACTGGGGCTACCAGAACACCTGGAACTGGGCGCCGGGTCTCGCCCCCATGTACCGGACCAGCACCGACATCATCTACTACGGCAACTCGCCCTCGATGACGAACCTGCTGTCCAACTTCGACCAGGGCCTGCACCCCACCGCCCAGCACACCGGCTACTACAACGACCCGGACATGCTGATGGTCGGCATGGACGGCTTCACCGCCGCCCAGAACCGCACCCACATGAACCTCTGGGCCATCTCCGGCGCCCCGCTGCTCGCCGGCAACGACCTCTCCACGATGACCACGGAGACCGCGAACATCCTCAAGAACCCCGAGGTCGTCGCCGTCGACCAGGACCCGCGCGGCCTCCAGGGCGTCAAGGTCGCCGAGGACACCAGCGGGCTGCAGGTCTACGGCAAGGTCCTGTCCGGCACCGGCAAGCGCGCCGTGGTGCTGCTCAACCGCACCTCGGCCGCCGCGAACATCACCGTCCGCTGGGCCGACCTGGGCCTGACGAACGCCTCCGCGACGGTCCGTGACCTGTGGTCCCGGTCCGACATCGGCTCGTACAGCACGAGCTACACCGCGAGCGTCCCGGCGGGCGGCTCGGTCATGCTGACCGTGACCGGCGGCACCGAGGCCTCGGGCAGCACCTACACCGGCACGTCGAGCTTCTCCGGCGTGGTCGCCGGCGCCACCGGCCTGAAGGTCGTCGACGTCGCCTACACCAACACGTCCTCGACGGCCCGGACCGCCACCCTCAAGGTCAACGGCCAGACCACGACCACGGTCTCCTTCCCGCCGACCGGCTCCAGCCAGGGCACGATCAGTCTGCTGGCGGGCCTGTCCAAGGGCTCGTCCAACACCCTGACCTTCACGAACGCCCCCACACTCGCCGACATCACGGTCAAACCGCTGCCGGGCGCGAACGGCAACCAGGTCGTCGGCACCCAGTCCGGCCGCTGCCTCGACATGTACAACAGCACCATCACCAACGGCACCCAGGCCGAGATCTGGGACTGCAACGGCGGCCAGAACCAGGCCTGGACGTACACCTCCCGCAAGGAACTCGTGGTCTACGGCAACAAGTGCCTGGACGCCTACAACCTCGGCACCACCAACGGCACCAAGGTCGTCATCTGGGACTGCAACGGCCAGAACAACCAGAAGTGGAACGTGAACAGCAACGGCACCATCACCAACGTCAACGCGGGGCTCTGCCTCGACGCGAACGGGGCGGGCACGGCCAACCGCACCCCGATGGTGCTGTGGTCGTGCAGCGGCGCCGACAACCAGAAGTGGACGCTGAACTGAGCTCGGGCTGATCAGAGCGCCCCGAGTCGCCGGGCGGCCCCCGCCACCGTCTGCTCCAGCGGTACGGAGGGGGCCGGGTCCAGGTCAGCCGGGAGGCGACCTGGACCCCGGCGAACCGGCCGGCCGCCTGCTACTCGTCCCATGCCTGGATGATCGTCTGCTCCGCGATCTTGCCGTTGCGCAGCGTGATCATCGAGTCGGCCAGGACCCGCACCCCGTCCGCGTACTCGCAGGACTCGCTGAAGGCGGCCCGGTCGCCCTGGACGATGCACATCTCCAGCTTGTGGCTCATGTCCCGGCTGTAGACGTCGTCGAGGAGTTCGGCGATCTCGTTCCTGCCGTGCAGGACCCGGGGATTGCTGGGCTGGGTGTTGTGGTCGACGACGCGCAGTTCAGCGTCGTCGGTGTAGAGCGACAGCAGTGTCGTCGGGGTCTTGTCCTCTATCCCCCTGCGCAGGGTGTCGCTGTCGAAGGCGGAGCGTGCCGCGGTGCCCATGGTGACCTCCTTGGGGGGCCGCGGACCGAGGGGCCGGTCCGCCGGGCCCTCACCTTCGAGCGTCCTCTCCCGCACGGGCCTCGGCAAACGCAGCGGGGTGTCGTCCTGACGGGTGAGCACGGACCCGCCCCCGTGTCCGCCGGGGCACCGCCGCCGTTGCGGAGTACATGATCTCCACTCGACGCATTGCCGCCGCAGCAGCTCTCGCCGCGGGGGTCGCCGGTTTCGCCGCCCCGCTCGCGCACGCGGCCGAGGCCGTGGACACCGGCAGGTTCAACCCGGTCACCACTCTGGACACGCTCACCACGAGCGGGATCCCGGCCGAACACCGCGCCGCCCTCCCGCCGGTGTCCGGGCAACTGGCCGAGCTGAACAAGGTGAGCGAGCTCAACAAACTGAACGAGCTGCACCAGCTCACCGATCTCGTCGCCCCCGTCACCGGGCTGCTGCCCGCCGTCCGGGCCTGACCGTCCGGCGGATCACTCCGCCGTCGCGAGGAACTGCGTCGCCGCCAGCTCGGCGTAGAGCGGATCGCCCGCCACCAGCTCCCGGTGCGTCCCCACGGCCCTGACCCGGCCCGCGTCCATGACCACGATCCGGTCCGCCGTCGTGACCGTCGACAGCCGGTGGGCGACGACCAGGACGGTGGTCGTACGGGCCACGTCCGCGACGGTGTCGCGCAGCGCCGCCTCGTTGACCGCGTCCAGCTGCGAGGTCGCCTCGTCGAGCAGCAGCAGCCGGGGATGCCGCAGCAGAGCACGGGCGATCGCCACCCGCTGCCGCTCCCCGCCGGACAGCTTGGTCCCGCGATGCCCGACCAGTGCGTCCAGCCCCCGCGGCAGCCGGGTGAGGAGATCCTCGAGGCGGGTCGTCTTCAGCACCCGCCGCACGGTGTCGTCGTCCGCCCCCGGATTGCCCAGCAACAGGTTGGCGCGGAGCGAACCGGACAGCACCGGCGCGTCCTGCTCGACGTATCCGATGGCGGACCGCAGCAGCGACAGGTCCCAGTCGGCGAGATCCCGGCCGTCGAGGGTGATCGTGCCCGACTCGGGGTCGTAGAACCGCTCGATCAGCGAGAACACCGTCGTCTTGCCCGCGCCGGACGGTCCGACGAACGCCGTCATGCCCCGCGCCGGCACGGCGAACGTCACCCCGTGGTGGACGTACGGCAGGTCGTCGGCGTACCGGAAGCGGACGTCGGCGAAGGCGAGCGCGGCCGGTTCGGCGGCGGGGGAGGGCAGCGGCGCCGCAGAGGCGGCCGGCTCGGCGGGCAGCCGCAGCGCCTCCTGGATCCGGCTCAGGGCGGCCGACCCCGTCTGGTACTGGGTGATCGCACCGACGATCTGCTGGATCGGCGCCATCAGATAGAAGACGTACAGCAGGAACGCCACCAGCGTGCCCACGCCGATCGCGCCCGTCGCGACCCGCGCGCCGCCCACGGCGAGCACGGTGATGAACGCGGTCTGCATCGCGAGGCCCGCCGTGTTCCCGGCCGCCGCCGACCACTTGGCGGCCCGCACACTCTGCCGCCAGGACTCCTCGGCGGCCGCGTGCAGCGTCTCCTCCTCACGGTGCTCGGCGCCCGACGCCTTCACCGTGCGCAGCGCTCCGAGGACCCGCTCCAGCGAGGCCCCCATCACGCCGACCGCGTCCTGTGCCCGGCGGCTCGCCCGGTTGATGCGCGGCACGATCACCCCGAGCACCGTGCCCGCGCCCAGGATCACGGCCAGCGTCACCCCCAGCAGCACCGGATCCACCAGGCCCATCATCACCACCGTCGCGACGAGCGTGAGCCCGCCGGTGCCCAGGCCGACCAGCGAGTCGGTGGTGACCTCGCGCAGCAGGGTCGTGTCGGAGGTGATCCGGGCCATCAGATCGCCCGGCTCGCTGCGGTCCACGGCCGCGATCCGCAGCCGCAGCAGATACGAGGACAGGGCCCGCCGCGCTCCGAGCACCACCGACTCCGCCGTACGCCTCAGCACATACGAACCCAGCGCGCCCACCGCCGAGTTGGCCAGAACCAGCCCCGTCAGGGCCAGTAACGCGCCGGTTATCGCGCGCTCGTGGGACAGGTCGTCGATCAACTTCCGTGCCACCAGCGGGAGCAGGAGGCCCGTCGCCCCGGTGACGAGCGACAGCACCGCCCCGGCCAGCAGGGCCCGGCGGTGCGGCCGTACATAGTCGAGCAGCAGCCGCCACGGGGGCCGGACACCGGCTGTCTCTGGGTCGCTCACGGGGCTCCTAGAAGGTCGGGCGGAGCCTTCAGGCTACGGCGCCCGACACCGGGCGCGGCGGGAAGGACGAGTTCCGGCAAAGCTCCCTCGTGCCCTTACCGATCAGTCACGCGTAGGGTCGGACCTGGGACGGATGACCACCGAAGAAAGGGGCAGCACCATGCCGCAGGAAGTACGCGGAGTGATCGCACCGGGGAAGGACGAGCCGGTACGGGTGGAGACGATCGTGATCCCCGACCCCGGTCCCGGGGAAGCCGTGGTGAAGATCCAGGCCTGCGGGGTCTGTCACACCGACCTGCACTACAAGCAGGGCGGCATCAACGACGAGTTCCCGTTCCTGCTCGGTCACGAGGCGGCGGG
Source organism: Streptomyces sp. NPDC002588 (assembly GCF_040295925.1). Taxonomy (NCBI): domain Bacteria; kingdom Bacillati; phylum Actinomycetota; class Actinomycetes; order Kitasatosporales; family Streptomycetaceae; genus Streptomyces; species Streptomyces sp. NPDC002588. Next base: position 151,830 of record NZ_JBEOWF010000002.1, on the reverse strand, counting down.
TGTCGTGGAGGCCGTGGGGGAGGGGGTCACGGACGTGGCGCCCGGTGACTTCGTGATCCTGAACTGGCGAGCGGTGTGCGGCCAGTGCCGGGCCTGTCTGCGGGGCCGCCCCTGGTACTGCTTCGACACGCACAACGCCAGGCAGAAGATGACCCTGACCGACGGCACCGAGCTCTCCCCGGCCCTCGGGATCGGCGCCTTCGCCGAGAAGACGCTGGTCGCGGCCGGTCAGTGCACCAAGGTCGACCCGTCGGTGTCGGCGGAGGTGGCCGGACTGCTGGGCTGTGGCGTGATGGCGGGCATCGGCGCCGCGATCAACACCGGCAACGTCGGACGCGGTGACTCGGTCGCCGTCATCGGCTGCGGCGGGGTCGGCGACGCGGCGATCGCGGGCGCAAGCCTGGCCGGCGCCGCGAAGATCATCGCCGTCGACATCGACGACCGCAAGCTGGAGACCGCCCGGAAGATGGGCGCCACGCACACCGTGAACTCCAAGGAGACGGATCCGATCGACGCGATCCGCGAGCTGACCGGCGGCTTCGGCGCCGACGTCGTCATCGAGGCGGTCGGCCGTCCGGAGACGTACAAGCAGGCCTTCTACGCCCGCGACCTCGCCGGCACGGTCGTCCTCGTCGGTGTCCCCACCCCCGAGATGAAGCTCGAACTCCCCCTCCTCGACGTCTTCGGGCGTGGCGGCGCGCTGAAGTCCTCCTGGTACGGAGACTGCCTGCCCTCCCGTGACTTCCCGATGCTGATCGACCTGCATCTCCAGGGCCGCCTGGATCTGGGCGCGTTCGTGACCGAGACCATCCAACTCGACGAGGTGGAGAAGGCGTTCGAGCGGATGCACCACGGCGACGTCCTGCGTTCGGTGGTGGTGCTGTGATGGCCGCGCGCATCGAACGCCTCGTCACCTCCGGTCAGTTCACCCTCGACGGCGGCACCTGGGACGTCGACAACAACGTCTGGATCGTCGGCGACGACCATGAGGCCATCGTCATCGACGCCGCCCACGACGCCCAGGCCATCGCCGCCGCCGTCGGCGACCGCAGACTGACCGCGATCGTGTGCACCCACGCCCACAACGACCACGTGAACGCGGCACCCGCCCTCGCCGAGCTGACGGGCGCGACCATCTGGCTGCACCCCGACGACCTGCCGCTGTGGAAGCTCACCCACCCGGGACGCGAGCCCGACGCCCACCTGGCCGACGGACAGGTCATCGAGGCCGCGGGCGCCGACCTGACCGTCCTGCACACCCCCGGGCACGCGCCCGGCGCGGTCTGCCTGTACGACCCCGGGCTCGGCGTGCTCTTCACCGGCGACACCCTGTTCCAGGGCGGCCCCGGAGCCACCGGCCGCTCCTACTCCCACTTTCCGACGATCATCACCTCGATCCGCGAGAAGCTGCTCTCCCTCCCGCCGGGGACGAAGGTGCTCACCGGCCACGGCGACGCCACGACGATCGGCGCGGAGGCACCGCACCTGGACGAGTGGATCGCACGCGGACACTGACGAAAGGCGACAGAAGATGTCCGGTTTCCCCGGCATCCTCGTGGTGACATCACTCGCGCAGTGATCCACTCGTCGGGGAAAATGGGAGGCCGGACATGCCGCGTCCGCTGGAAGGCAAGGTCGCGCTCGTCGCCGGAGCGACCCGAGGGGCCGGGCGGGGCATCGCCGTGGAACTCGGCGCGGCCGGCGCCACCGTCTACGTGACGGGACGCACCACCCGCGCCCACCGCTCCGAGTACGACCGGCCCGAGACCATCGAGGACACCGCCGTCCTGGTCACCGCGGCCGGCGGCCGGGGCATCGCCGTCCCCACCGACCACCTCGACCCCGCCCAGGTCCGCACCCTCGTCGACCGCGTCGACGCCGAGGAGGGCCGGCTCGACGTCCTCGTCAACGACATCTGGGGCGGCGACAAACTCTTCGAGTGGGACACCCCCGTCTGGGAGCACGACCTCGACAACGGGCTGCGGCTGCTCCGCCTCGCGGTCGAGTCCCACGCGATCACCAGCCACCACGCGCTCCCGCTCCTCCTGCGCCGGCCCGGCGGGCTGGTCGTCGAGATGACCGACGGCACCGCCGAGTACAACCGCGACACCTACCGCGTGAACTTCTTCTACGACCTCGCCAAGGCGTCCGTGCTGCGCATGGCCTTCGCGCTCGGCCACGAACTCGGCCCGCGCAGCGCCACCGCACTCGCGCTCACCCCCGGCTGGCTGCGCTCGGAGCTCATGCTCGACACCTTCGGCGTCACCGAGGACACCTGGCGCGAGGCCCTCGACCGCGTCCCCCACTTCGCCATCTCCGAGACACCCCGCTACGTCGGCCGGGCCGTCGCCGCCCTCGCCGCCGACCCCGACGTGGCCCGCTTCAACGGGCGGTCCCTCTCCAGCGGCGGCCTCGCCCCGGTGTACGGCTTCACGGACCTGGACGGCAGCCGCCCGGACGCCTGGCGCTACCTGGTCGAGGTCCAGGACGCCGGGAGGCCGGCCGACACGACGGGCTACCGCTGAGCCTCACGCGTCGGGGACCGGCCGGGTCGGCCAGCGCGCCGGGTGTCCCGGCGGCAGCGCGAGATCCTCGCGCACCGCGGTGTAGTACCCCTCGCGGCCGGCCCGCTGCCGCTCCAGGAGCGCCTGCCAGGCGACCGGATCGACCGTCCCGGCGCGCATGAAGCGTTCCATGTCCATCACCGCGGTCACCCACTCCCGCGCCCGGTCCACCACCTCCCGGCTGCCCAGCATGATCAGCGCCTCCCCGGCCGGGTCGCGGCCGTCGGTCGCCTCCGCGAGGAGCGGTTCCGCCTCCGCCGGGGACAGGGGGTGCGGGTGCGGGTCGTTGCCGAGATGGGAGGCGACACGGTAGGCCAGGTTCACCGATTTCTTCAGCGCCCGCGCGTAGTCGCCGTACACCGACAGCCGCCGCTCCTCCCACCGCGCCGCCTGTTCCCGCCGGAACCTGGCCCCGTCGCTGCGCACGACCGCGAGATACGAGCCGAGCGCACCGATCACGACACCGATGAGAGCGGGGAGTTGCTGCAGGAACGCGGACATGCCCGCACGATAACCGCCCCGATGTCCGCCGGGTTGTTTCACTGTTTGGTCACAGCATGAGCCGTACCACAACCGCTGTCCCCGCCCGCTGGTCTACGTTGTCGAAATCGCCGCAACCGCGTCAGGAAGAGGGCAACTCATGGGGGACATGCGCAGACGAGGGGCCGTCGCGCTCGGCGTCACGGGCCTGGTGGCGCCGCTGACGCTCGTACTGGGCGCCGCGCCGGCCCAGGCCGCGAGCTGTACCACGCAGGCCGGGCCGTACCAGAAGCAGGTGGAGAAGTTCCTCGGCCGGCCCGTCGACGGCAGGCAGTCCAGCGCCGACTGCAAGGCGATCCGGGCCTTCCAGACCAAGCACGGCATCACGCCCAACATCGGCTACGCGGGATCCGTCACCTGGGGCGTGATGGACCTCATGAACAAGCAGAAGGCGGTGGGCAACAACCCCAACCGGGATCACAAGTGCCCGACCAACAGGGGCCGGATAGCCTGTGTCAACCTCACCCTCCAGCTCAGCTGGATCCAGGACGGCAGCAGGCTCGTCTACGGCCCCGTCCCGGTCCGCACCGGCCGCAACGGGTACGAGACCCGGACCGGTCTGAAGAAGATCTACTGGCGTGACATCGACCACGTCTCGACGATCTACAACGTGTCCATGCCGTACAGCCAGTTCTTCGACGGCGGCCAGGCCTTCCACTCGGTGGGCCTCAGCATGTGGAACCCGCCGGGCTCCCACGGCTGCGTCAACATGACCACGGCCACCGCCAAGAAGTACTGGTCGCTGCTGAAGAACGGCGACGACGTCTTCGTGTACGGCCGTAAGCCGGGCACCTGACAGGTACCGGCCGGGCTGACGCGAGGGTGAAGTGCCCCGGTGCGGTCGACAGACGGACGTGATCAGCAACACGGCGTCTTATGTCTCGATTATCAGGAATTACTCACGCGGCCTTCACTTCGGGAGCCGTATGCTTCACGCCATGTCCACCACTGTTGAAACCGTTTCCGATCGCTCGGCTGACGAGGTCAACGAGGCGATCCGGGCCCTGTGGCTGCGGTCGGGCGGGACACTGAGCGTCGAGCAGCGTGAGGAGTACCAGCGGCTCGTCCTGGAGTGGGCCGCCGCGGCCCCGCATCCGCTGGACGCGGACTGACACTCGTCCGAGACCGAGGCAGGACCGAAGCGGGCACCCTGACCGGGTGCCCTTTTCGTTTGCCCTGCCGCCCCCCCGCCGGCCTCAGCCCCAGGTCGCCGAGTAGTACTCGCGATACGCCTTGCGGTCCTGTTCGGCGCGGAAGTAGCGGGTGGCGACGAGGGCGACCAGACTGCCGCCGATCACCAGCAGACCGGGACCGATGTTGTTCGGGTCGGTGAGACGGGAGGCGAGGGTCGCGCCGCCGCCCCCCAGGCCGGTCACCGGAGTGGTCGAGCCGGGCGAGGTCGTCCCCGGGGCGATCGCCGCCTGAGTGGGCGACCCGGACGGCTGGGGAGCACCGGACGCGGCGTCGGACGGCGCGGACACGATGAGCGTCACACCCAGCTGGGCCAGCGCCCGCGTCACCGGCTGGAAGAAGGTCGTGCCGCCCGTCGTGCAGTCGCCGCTGCCGCCCGAGGTGATGCCGAGCGCGACGCCCTCCGAGAACATCGGGCCGCCGCTGTCGCCGGGTTCGGCGCACACGTTCGTCTCGATGAGCCCGCTGACCGTGCCCTCCGGGTAGTTGACGGTCGCGTCGAGCCCGGTGACCTGTCCGTCCTTCAGTCCGGTGGTGCTGCCGCTGCGGAACACCCGCTCCCCGACGGCCGCGTCACCGGTGCCCGTGATGCGCACCCCGTTGCCGTCACCGATGGCCACGATGTCGGCGCCGCTGCCCGCCTTGCCGCTCGCGTACTGCACCAGCGAGAAGTCGTTGACGGGGAAGCTCTGGTTGACCGTCTGGCCCACCTGCTGCTTGGCCGTGCTGTCGGCGAACCAGGTCGACCCGTTCGGGCCGCAGTGCCCGGCGGTCAGGATGAAGTCGTTGGTCCCGTTCGTCACGTTGAATCCCGCCGAACAGCGCCCGGTGGTCGACAGGATCGGCTGGGCGCCGTTGAGCCGGGTGGTGAACTTGCCGGCGGTTCGCTCCATGTGCACGAAGCTGCCGATGCCGGTCGCCGTCTTCGTCAACTGCGCCCAGTCGGAGGCCGAAACGGTGCTGTCGGCCTGTACGACGACCTGGTTCGTCCGGTAGTCCATCACCCAGGCCGTGCCGGGCACCTTGGGCGCCGCCCGCAGCGTCGAGGTGGCCGCCTTGAGCTCGTTCATGCTGTGACCCACGAGCTTCGCCTCGGCGCCCGCCTCACGCACCGCCGTGGCCGTGTTCTCGTCGGTGACCGCGACGACCGGACGTCCGTCGGTACCGATCCAGGTGCCCGCCGTGCGCGCCGTGCCGAACTTCTTGACCAGGGCCGCCCCGGGGTTGGTGACGACGGACTCCGGTTCGGCGCGTGGTGCCGCCGAGGTGCCGGGCGTCTCACTCGCCATGGCCGCCTGGGTGACCATGGCTCCTCCCAGGAGAAGTCCGCCGACGGCCGCCAGCCGTGTCGCTCGCCGGACGATCCGTCGTCGTACGTGCCTCATCCTTGGCTCCCGAAACCGAACGCGCGGCGTCAACACCGCGGGGCCCTCCGGTCGTCGAGTGCCCTCATCCCCATACGTGCCGCACCCCGGCCGCGTTCACCCCGAGAGTGATCACATCGGCATCGAAAGAGCGGATCAGCGCTTTCGCGCCACTCCGCCGAACATCGCCACCTCCGGCGGCTCCGTCATGCCGATCTGTCCCACCGACGGACGCCAGCGCGAACAGGACACGACGCCCGGCTCCAGCAGTTCCAGGCCGTCGAAGAAGCGGGCCACGTCCTCGGGGGAGCGCTGGGTCAGTTTCGGCGTGCCGTGCTCGTTCCAGAACCTCACGGCCTCGTCCACGTCCGGCATCGCCGGGCTGGTGATGGTGTGCGACAACACCAGATGGCTGCCCGACGGCAGCCGGTCGAGCAGACGCCGTACCAGCCCGTAGGGGTCCTCGTCGGGGCCGATGAAGATGACCACGCCCAGCAGCATCAATGCCACCGGCTGGTCGAGGTCCAGCGTCTTCGCGGCGTGTTCGAGGATCGAGTCGGTGTTGCGCAGGTCCTCGTCGAGATAGTCGGTGCGGCCCTCGGGTGTGCTGGTGAGCAGGGCCCGGGCGTGCGCCAGGACCAGCGGGTCGTTGTCGACGTAGACGATCCGGGCGTCCGGGGCGAGGTGCTGGGCCACCTCGTGGGTGTTGTCCGCGGTCGGCAGCCCGGTGCCGATGTCCAGGAACTGCCGGATGCCCGCCTCGGTCACCAGGTGCCGCACGGCACGGCCCAGGAACAGCCGGTCGGCACGGGCGTACTCGCCGATGTCCGGGTGCAACTCCCGGATCCGGTCACCGGCCGTCCGGTCGACCTCGTAGTTGTCCTTGCCGCCCAGCCAGTAGTTCCAGATGCGGGCGGTGTGCGGCTGGGTGATGTCGATACGGCGGTGCGGCGGCGCTGCGGCCGGGTCGACGGTCGGCGCGTTCTCGGTCACGGATTCAACTCCTGGGCCGGAAAGGAGAGCAGGATGAAGGCGGCATAGTCCGAAAGTAAATGTAGACCCCCGCGGACTCGGTCAACGAGCAATCCGGACAGCCGAGTTGACCTCGCCCGGGGATCCCTCCGCACTCCCTTCCCCTGAGTCCCCCTCACCTCCCGGCTCACGAGCGCGGCCGGACCACTCGGCCGTGGAGGTCGCCTGCCCGGACGCCCAAGGGCGGCGGCACGGCCGCGTCCTTTCGACCTGGGTACGCGGGGCCGGGACGACACCGGCTGCATACGGCGGTTGCGGCCCGACCACGAGCTGAGGCTCCCGAGGTGGTGAGGCGTGACGGTGCCTAGACTGCACCCATGGACGACAACGCGCTCGACCGGCTGGCTGCGGGCAAGTACCTGCTGATCACCAGCTATCGCAAGAACGGCACCGGCGTCGCCACTCCGGTCTGGGTGGTGCGCGACGGCGAGACGCTCGGGGTCTGGTCGGCCGCCGACGCCTGGAAGGTGAAGCGCATCCGGGCCCGCGGCGACGTCCTCGTCGGCCCCTGCGACGTGCGCGGCAACCCGACCGGCGAGCAGATCCCGGCCACCGCGGAGATCTGCGACGCGGCTGCCACCGCCCGCTACCGCACCCTGCTCGCCCGCAAGTACGGCATCGCCGGCCGGCTCGTCCTCCTCGGCAGCCGACTGCGGCGAGGCGCGGACGGGACCGTGGGGATCCGCGTCACGCTGTGAGAACGGAGGGGGGCACGGACCGCCGCACGGTCCATGCCCCCCGGCGTGGGCGTCGTGCTACGGCGCGTCCACGACCGTGCCGACCACCGGCGGGACGTCCGGCAGCGGGTTGCCCCAGTCGTCGGTCACGGCCAGACGCACCGACTCCTCAGGCTCGGCCACCTGGTCCTTCACCGTCGGGATGCCGAACTCGGCACCGGTGGACCCGGCCGGAACATCCGGCCCGGTGTACACGGCCAGCTGCGACAGCGGGAGCTCCGGGTCCGGCGACGCACCCGAGATCTCGGACAGCCACTGCGGGTCCACGTCCTTGGTGGACAGCTCGGCCCCCTCGGTGACCGGAATGATCTGGACCGGGAACCACATGCTCTCCTCGGCGGGCGCCGACAGCGAGATCCGCCAGGTCAGCGTCCCGCCCTCGGTCACCCGGTCGGTGACCGGCGTCAGGGTCGCCTCCGGCGCGGGGTCGTCGTTCTGCTCCGTGACGCCGCCCCGGTAGGCGCCGACGACCGCGCCGCGCACGGCCTTCACGAGGAGGTCGTCGCTCTTGTCGTAGCCGTAGAGCTTGTCGCCCTTCACCTCGACCGGCACGTCGATCGGGGTGGCGCCGGGACGGACGCTCACGACCTTCTCCCTGGCCGTGCCGGTCTCCGGGTCGACGACGTAGAAACGGACCTTGCCGCTGCCGTGCCCGGACACCTTGACCGGGATGTGGTAGGTGCGGGTGCCGGAGTCGCCCTCCTTGACCGTCATCCGGCCGATGTCGACGCGCGGCAGCGCCGCCGCCTTCACCGCCGGCAGGCCGGGAGCCCAGCCCCAGGCGTCCATGAACCAGGCATGTCCGGATCCCGAACGCGGCGTCAGCTCGAGGGACTTGACGTGCCTGAGGTCAAGTCCGGCGCGGGTGGCCGCGGTCAGCGGGAGCCTCAGCTCCCGGGCCCAGTAGGAGGAGGTGCGCGCGGAACCCGGCAGACCGTCGATCTTGGCCTGGCCGAGCTTCGCGCGGCGGCCGGCGGAGTCGGTGACGGTCACGTCCAGCTTGGTGCCGGTGGTGTTCGGCGGCACGAACACCCGCAGCGCCAGGTTCTTCGCGCCGGAGAGGGAGACGGAACCCGGGTAGGTGAACTTCGTCGGTGTGCCCGGCGCGGACCACTTCATCGCGACCGCGCGCTTGCCGGTGTCCCGCTCCAGGTCCCACCACTGGAAGTGCGGGGACATCCCGAGGGTGGTGGCGTCGTCCAGACACGCCTTCGCCGGGTCGGGGTCCGACCAGCACACCCGGCCGCCGGTCACCTTCACCCCGTCGTCGAGCAGGAACCCGCCGGTGCGGCGGCCCCCGACGGCGTGCGTCAGGACGCGGGCCGGGTCGGCGGAGGGGGCGCGGGTGCCGGAACCGTCGAGGAGCGGGCGCACCCGGTCGTCACCGGCGACGAACAGCCGTGCCGCGGCGGCGATGTAGGTCGAGCCGACCTTGTGCTGCTGGTCGGCGGTCAGACGGGTCGGGGCGCCGACGGAGCAGACCGGGTCCGGATTGTCCGAGTCTTCCCAGAAGTCGTCGGAGGAGGGAGCAACGGCCTTGCCCGGCGTCCACTCCGTGTTGAAGAAGTTGTGGTTCGCGCCGACCACGTAGACCGCGCTGTGCAGGGCGGCGCCCTTGCTCACCCCGCGCGTCCCGTCGACGAAGGTCTCGCCCTCGAGGTCCGCGACGTCGCCGTCGCAGCCGGGCAGGAGGGACACGGACGGCACGTCGGCGACCGGATTCTGGCCGAAGATCGTCGGTCCGATGTCGACCGTGCCGGCGATCTTCCAGCGGACCGGGCCGCGGTAGCCGTCCTGATCGGCCGGCGCCGGGTACAGGCTGTCCATCGCGGCCCGGTTGACGCCCTCGCCGCCGCGTGAGTGGCCGACGAGCAGGACCTTGGAGAGGTCCGCCTTGGGCGCGCTGCGCACCGCGGCCGGGGCGGTGCCCGGGTGGGCGGCCCAGTTCGCCCACTCGGCGAGATGCCGGCGCACCAGCGAGGAGCGGGCCTGCGCGCCGCCGTCGTCGACGTCCCCGTCCTGGGCGTTGATGCCGTTGGCGGAGATGGAGACGGTGACGTAGCCCTGCGAGGCGAGGAGCTTCTGGTCCTGCAGATAGCCGTTGTAGCTGGGGATGGGCTTCAGGCCCGCCGGGCACGGCCAGTTGCCGGTCGCCTCGTCGGTGCTGCCCGGCTTGTAGCAGGTGTAGTGACGGCCGTGCAGGAACAGTGCGAGCGGCCGCTTGCCGGTGGCGCCCTTGGGCGCGACGACGACGGCCTGCATCTCGATCTTCTCCGGATACCCGGGCAGCTTCACGGAGTCGAGGCGGTACTCACCGCTGACCGTGCGGTACGAGCCCGGCTTGCCGGGGTCCACGGAGTTCGCCGCCGGCGCGGCCGGGGGCCGGGCCGCGGTCAGCGGACTCCGGTCCCTGTCACCGGAGTTGCCGGCGGCAGCGTCCAGCCGGCGCCCGCCCGCCAGGACCTGGAGGTCCTCGAGGGAGGTGGCCCGGTCCAGGGCGAGCCGGAAGGTACGGCCGTCCGAGGACTCCTCGGGTACGCCGAGCAGTCTGCCGTCGGCGTGGAACTCGACCCGGGCGTCCCCCATGGGCACCGTCCGCTCCGACCGCCAGACCAGCTGACGGCCGGCACCCGCCCCGGTGACCTGCCAGCCGGGTGGCAGCCCGCCGCCGGAAGCCTCCGTCGTCGCCCCGGGCGGCTGCTGAGCCTGCGCCAGTCCAGGCGATGCCGCCAGTGCCGCGAGCACGGCCACGGCGGTGACACCTATTCGCCGGGCATGGATCAAGGGGCCCCTCCTCACACTTCGAACGCGGGCGCCCCGTCCGTACCGGGAGCACCTCACGTCACGAAGGAAGCGATGCGGGGCCTGTGGGTTGCCTGTGATGGAGGAATCCGCCCGCGGAGGGCAGAAATCCGGTCACCCGGCGGACTTCAGCGGTGCCAGCCCCGGTACGGCTCGTCGACCAACTGGAAGACGGGCTCGCCCCGTACCGGGTCCTTGACCGTGGAGAGGCGGACACGGTCGCCGCTGTGGATGGCGATGAGCGGGCCCATGACCCGGCCGCGTACGACGAAACCCTCCGCCATCTCGACCAGCGACACATTGCGCGCGGAGGGCGTGTTGCGGTTGACCACCGTGGAGTGCCGCACCGTTCCCGTGCCCTCGCTGCGTTCCGTACGGAGGTCGCTGCCCTGGCACACGGGACACAGCAGCCGGTGGTACATGGCGGTGCCGCACCAGGTGCAGCGCTGGAAGAGGATCGCCTCGCCGTCGGTCCGCGTGCGGTCGAGCAGACCCGCCGAGGGGCCGGCCGCCTGCTGAACGGCGCTTCCTGAGTAGTGGTACACGCTGGTCAACTCCCTGCCCCAGGCCCGGACTTCTGCCGTGCGCGGGACGCGCACGGACGTGCGCGGTTCACCGTGCCACCGTGCACGGCCCCAGCGTATGGCACTCAGTGCCAGGCGTAAAGGTACTGCGTACCCCCAATATGGAACGACTTCAGTGCCGCCCGAGGGCCGTCTCGATCTCCTGCACCACCCGCCACAGGGGCGCCCCGCGCCGCGAGACCACCACGACGACGTCCTCGGCGTCCTCGGCGTCCTCGGAATCCTCGGCGCCCACCGGCTGCCCGGCGGCGGCCGGGGCCGGTGAGGACGGCGGGGCCGGCGCGCCGAAGGCCGCCTGTACGTACCGCAGCGCGTGGTCGACCGTCGCGCTCGCGTCGCCCTGGCCGTCCGAACGCAGCCAGGACCGCAGGGCGTTGTTGTGTGCGGCGACCACGGCCGAGGCGATCACGTCGGCCCGCAGGCTGCCGTCGGAGCGGCCGGCGAAACGGCCCCGCAGATACGCGGCGAGGGCGCGTTCGTAGCGCCACACCACCGACAGCTCGTACGCGCGCAGCCCCGGCACCTTCTTGGTGAGCCGGTAGCGCTGCACGGAGAAGGAGGGGTTCTCGGCGTACATCGACAGCACCAGCCGGGCGGCGTCGCACACCCGGGCCACCGGCTCGGCGTCCGCCTCGCTGTCCGCGAGGAAGGCGGTCATGTCGGCCAGGCACCGCTCGTGGTCGGGGAAGACCACGTCCTCCTTGGAGGGGAAGTAGCGGAAGAAGGACCGCCGGCCGACGCCCGCGAGGTTCACGATGTCGTCGACGGTGGTCTGTTCGTAGCCCCGTTCCAGGAACAGCTGGAAGGCCGCCGCCACCAGGGCGTCCCGCATGGGCGGCTTGGCCTCCGCCTTGTCAGTGGCGCTCATGGACGGGAACGTAACACCTGAGTGCCCCTTGTGGCACTCAGTTCCCTCCAGTCAGGGAACCGAGTGCCTTGCACGGCGTGTCGAGGTCAGAGCCGCTCGGCGGCCTCGACCACGTTGGTCAGGAGCATCGCCCGGGTCATCGGGCCGACCCCGCCGATCGGCGGGGCGAACGAGCCCGCGACGTCGCCGACGTCCGGGTGGACGTCACCGAGCACGCCCTCGACCGTGCGGGTCAGTCCCACGGACAGGACCGTCGCGCCGGGCTTGATCCACTCGGGCCGCACCAGGTGCGCCACGCCGGCCGCGGCCACCACCACGTCCGCCTCGCGCGCGTGCGCGGCCGCGTCCTGTGTCGCCTCGTGGCACAGGGTCACCGTGGCGTGCTCGGTGGAGCGGGTCAGCATCAGGCCCAGCGGGCGGCCCACGGTCACCCCGCAGCCGATGACGCAGAACTGCTGCCCGGTGATCTCCACGTGGTTGCGGCGCAGCAGGTCGATGATGCCGCGCGGGGTGCAGGGCAGCGGGCCCGGGATGCCCAGCACCAGCCGGCCCAGGTTCGTCGGGTGCAGGCCGTCGGCGTCCTTGACCGGGTCGATCAGTTCCAGCACGGCGTGCGTGTCGATGTGGGCGGGCAGCGGCAGCTGCACGATGAAGCCCGTGCACGCCGGGTCGGCGTTCAGCCGCAGCACCGCGGCCTCCACGTCGGTCTGCGAGGCGTCGGCGGGCAGCTCCACCCGGATCGACGCGATGCCGACCTGCGCGCAGTCCCGGTGCTTGCCGCCCACGTAGGACCGGCTGCCCGCGTCGTCGCCGACGAGGACCGTGCCGAGCCCGGGGGTGATGCCGCGCTCCTTCAACGCCTGGACACGGAGGGCGAGTTCGCTCTTGATGTCGGCCGCGGCGGCCTTGCCGTCGAGAAGTGTTGCGGTGGTCACGGGAGTCGTCGAGCCCTTCGGGAGAAAAACGCGGGAGACAGCGGGAGGGAAACGCGGGAGAAAAACGACGGTCCTGTCATCCTACGACCCCTCCGTCCCCCTCCCCGCAGGAGTACCGCCCACCCCGACGTAACCTTTCAGCGCCGCAGCCCCCCGAGGAGTCCCAGGAGACCCCGTGCCGTCCGCCCGCCCCCGCCTCCTCTACGTCACGGACCTGGCCTACCCGGCGCGGGGCCGGCGCTACGGCGACGAGGACGTCCTCCTCGCCTCCCGGCTGCGCGCCGACTTCGACCTGGCCCTGTGCCATCCGCTGGACGCGGCGGCCCTGATGGACGCCTTCGACGCCGTCGTCGTCCGCAACAGCGGGCCCGTCCTCGGCTACCGGCGCGAGTACGACGCCTTCCGCGACCGCGCCCTGCGCGACGGCGTGCGCGTCTACAACCCGCTCACCGGCCGCGGCGACATGGCGGGCAAGCAGTACCTCCTCGACCTGAGCGCCGAGGGCTTCCCGGTCATCCCCACCGTCGACCGTCCGGCGGACCTGCACCGCCTTCCCCGGGCCGACCGGTACGTCGTCAAGCCCAAGGCGGGCGCCGACTCCATAGGACTGCGGATCGCCGGCCCAGGCGAGCTGCCCGCCCTGGCCGACGGCACGGTCCTCGTCCAGCCGTGCGTCGACTTCGCCTACGAGGTCTCCTTCTACTTCGTCGACGACGACTTCCAGTACGCCCTGTACGCCCCGGACCCCGAGCGCCGCTGGCGGCTGGAGCCGTACGGACCCACCGCGGCGGACCTGGAGTTCGCCCGCCGCTTCGTCGACTGGAACGGCCTGGCGTACGGCATCCAGCGCGTCGACGCCTGCCGGGCCCCCGACGGCGCACTGCTGCTGGTGGAGCTGGAGGACCTCAACCCGTACCTCTCCCTGGACGCCCTCGACGACGCCGGACGGGATGCCTTCGTGGCCGCGACCAGGCGTTCCCTGCGCCGCTTCCTCGCCGGCTGAACCCGGCCGCCCCCGCGCCCGTATCTCTCCCGGGGGACACGGAACGGAGGGAGACCACGGTGCCGACACCGGCCGAACCCGAGGAGTCGCAGGAACGGCGGGTCGTCGAACCCATCCGGGTCCTGCGGCCTCGCAACACCGACGCGCTGGCGGAACTGTTCCGCGAGATGACCGAGCTGACCGGGGAGCCCGTCGGCTACGAGGCGATCTCCCTGCCGGCCGGGGGCGGCGAGGCGGAGACGGAGCAGCTGCCGCCGGTGGGCCCCGACGCCGTCCGGGACGAGGAACGGACGGCCGAGCACCACGGCGGGCCGGCCTCGGCGGCCGACTGGGACTGGGACCGGGACCGGGCGGGTGAGCCGGACGGGTCGGGTGCCGGGACCTCGGCGGGAACCGGCGAGCACGCGGCTGCGGGGGAGCCGGGCGGCGACGAGCAGGACAGGTTCGGTACCGGCACCGGCAGGGCCGGCGGTGGTGTCGGTCGGCCCGCAGGGGTGCGGGGGCAGGCTTCCCCGGCGTTCCGTCCCGCGCGCGGCCGGCGGACGCACGGGGCGTCTTCGGAGCAGGGGCAGGGGCAGGGCTCGCGGGACTGGGCCGGTGCCGCGGTGCCTGGCCGTGCCGAGCGGACGAGGCGGTCCGCGGACGGGACCCGTTCCGGTGCCGGGCTGCGGCGGGCCGCCGTCACGGTCGGTGTGTGTGCCGCCGCCCTGGTCGGTTTCGCCGGCGCGCTCCTGCTGCCGGGCCGGGGCGAGGAGGCGGCCGCGCAGACGTCCCCGCCGAGCCCCACCCCGACGGCCACCATCTCGCCGTCCGCGGCCGGCTCCGCCGACCCCGACGGCGCCGGCACCCTCCGCGAGGGCGACAGCGGCCCCGAGGTGACCGACCTCCAGAAGCGTCTGCTGCGCATCCCGGACGTGTACAAGGACGGCGCCACGGACGGCCGCTACACCACTGTCCTCACCGAGGCCGTCGCCCGCTTCCAGCTCTGGTACGGCATCCGCGGTGACGAGGACGGCGTCTACGGCGACGACACCCGCCAGGCGCTGGAGTCGCGCACCGGGTGAGACCGGCGCGGACATGCCTCACAAAGGAGCGGACCGGGCGAATGCAGAAGGGCCCTGGCTCTCGTCGTCCGGGACGCGGATGTCCAGCACGCACACGTCGTCCCGGCCCTCCGGCTCCAACAGCGTGCTGAGCAGGCGCTCCAGGGGGGCCGGGCCGTCCGGGCCGGGCAGTGCGGCGGCCCGGGCGAGCCGCTCCAGACCCCGGTCGATGCGCTCCGTGGGCCGCTCGACCAGCCCGTCCGTGTACAGCAGCAGCCGGTCACCCGGTGCGAGACGGCACTCGGCCTCCTCGTAGCGCGGGGTTTCGCTGGCGCCGAGCAGCATCCCGTGGGGCCGCTCGAGATAGCGTGCCTCGCCCTCGCGCACCAGCAGCGGCGGCAGATGGCCGGCCTGGGCCCACACGATCCGCCGCTCGCCCGGGTGGTAGCGGGCCAGGGCCATGGTCGCCGTGCCGTGCGGGTCGCGGGAGTGCAGCAGCAGCGCGTTGAGCCGGACGAGCGCCCCGGTCAGCGAGGAGCCGGTGATGATCATGCCTTTGGCGGTGAACCGCAGCAGCGCCATCGAGGCGACCGCGTCCATGCCGTGCCCGGCGACGTCACCCACCACGAACAGGGCGTCCCCGTCGGGCAGTTCGATGGCGCTGAACCAGTCTCCGCCCACGTTGAGCCCCGACTGCGCGGGCAGATAGGCGATGTCGACGCGCAGTCCGGCCAGCCGCGTCGGCTGTTTGGGCAGCGGCAGCAGCGCGTCCTGGAGCCGGGCGGCCATCGTCCGCTCGGCCTGCAGCACGCCGTGCTGGGTGAGCATCGCCCGCTCGCTGGCGACCAGGGCCAGTTCGGCGCTGCGCTGCGCGGTGACGTCCTGGACGAAGCCGTGCACCTCCACGGGGTGGCCCTCGGCGTCCGCCACGGTCTCGGCGACCGCCCGCAGATGGCGGATGCCGTCCCGGGCCGCGATCCGGAACGGCACGTCGCAGGGCAGTCCGTCCCGTACCAGCTCCCCGATGGCGCGGGCCAGCGCCGGCACGTCCTCGGGCAGGGCGAGCCGTGGCATGCCGTTCAGCGGGACGGGGCCGTCCGCGGGATCGCGGTCGAGGAGGGCGAAGACCTGGGAGGACCAGTTGCCCTCGCCGGTGGTCAGACGCCAGGTGGCCCAGCCCAGCCTGCCCAGCCGCTGCACCTCGGCCAGCCGCTGTTCCTGCCGGTCCGAGGGGTCGTGCAGGACCCAGCTGACGACGAGCCCGTCGCCCAGCCGCGCCGCCCGCGCCGAGTACGTGGACAGTTCGCCGACCCCGCAGACCAGCCGCTGCCGGGCGAAGGGCTCGCTCTCGTACGGCTCGTCGTCCGCCAGTGCCCGCAGGCACCCCTGCCACAGCGGCTCGTTCGCCACCCCGGGCCAGCACTCGAGGAAGCGGAGCCCGACCAGTTCGCGGCCGGAGCGGCCGAACGCGTCGGACGTCCCGGCGGTCGCGGCGTCGATCCGGAAGTCCTCGACGACCCCCGAAGGGCCGGTGGCCACCGGGGTGAGCAGGACCGCGGACACCGGGAGCCGGTCGAACACCGTCTGCACGGCGTTCGCGGCGGCGTCCACGGTGGGTTCGCGCCGCAGGCCGAACATGCGCAACGGGCCCGTGCTGAGACGCGCCACCGCCAGCAGATGCTCCCGGACCGGGGGTGTGAAGATCTCCTCGCGGCGGCGCAGGACGCCGAGCGCGACCTCGGCCGACTCGCCGGTGACGACGGGCAGCCAGGCGCGCGAGCGCCACTGCTCGGGCGGGTCCCCGATCAGCAGGTACCGCTTCCGGTCCGCCTCGAGGTCCTCCAGCCAGCGCGGCGACCCGGTGGCGAGGGCGTCCAGCGCGGCGACGCCGGCCAGTGGCGGCACCCGGCTCCACTGCCGGGCCACCGCATCGTCGACCCCGGCGTGCCCGATCAGTTCGAGGCCGCCGCCGGACAGGCGTGCGTAGATCATCACCGCGTCGGCGCCCACGTCCGCGGAGAGCCGGTCCAGCAGACAGCGGGCCAGGTCCTGCGGGGTGCCGACGCGGACGAGCGCCTGGGCCAAGCGGCTCAGGGCGGCCGGGCCGAGCTCGTCCGTGGCCGGTGGCGGTGTGCCGGGGAGGGCGGTGTCGGCCGGGGGCGGCGGCTGGGGGGCCGTCGGCGGAGCGAGCGAGCCGAGGGTGATCCAGCACTCCTCCAGGAGCGTGTGCCGGGCCGACCGCGCCCGCTCCTGCAACTCCTCCTGCGCGGTGTCCGGGGAGCAGCCGAGCCGCGCCATCACCGCGCCCTTGGCCCGCTCCAGCACGGCCGAGGTGGCCGCGAGGTCCTGAAGCCGGTCCAGTTCCGCGCGCTGGCGTGCCACGACCCGGGTCAGGGCGGCCAGGTCGGGTACCTCACCGGACCCCATGGGCGGCGCGGGTTCGCTCGTCACGCTTTGAGCATCGCACAGGGAGGTGGAATCGAACGTGGTCTTGCGGCAACGCCCCCGGCAGGGGTGATCCCGAAGCGGACCGTGCCGTTCAGCGGCCGGAGTTGCTGTCCACCAGGGCCTGGCTGACCGCGCGGACGCTGCGGGCGATGTGCTGCAGCTGCATGAGTTCGGCCGCGTACAGCTTGATGGTGTGCTCGATGACCGATTCCGGCAGACCCAGCCGGGGCAGGTCGGCGCGGGCGGTCTGCAGGGCGGTGCGGGCCACCCGGATCTCCTGCTGGACCTGGATCGACGCGTGGCGGGCGAGCAGCACCGGGTGCCGGAGCAGGACCGGGTAGCTCGCGTAGCGCGCGGGCACCAGTTCGCGCAGCCACTTCGCGGCCGAGCGTTCCCAGTCGTAGCTGCCGGGGTTCTTGACCTGGCACGGCCAGTCCGGGCTGATGCGCGTCGTCGTCGTCAGAGTCATGGTCATCGCTTCCGGGTGTATGGCGTCGGGCGGGTGGTCCGACGTTTTGTGGGGCGGCCCCGGTCTAGGGGATGACCGGGGCCGCCACGGGCACTCGCGCGTGCGATGCCCCGAGCACCCTCGGCGCCGACGTGGGTAGGGGACGACGGCTTCGGGTGCCCGTACAGGAGCCCTTCGCGGGCGGGTGCGACCGTGAGCAGTATTTATATATGCCGTCCGCTTTGCAAGGAGCATGAAAACATTCATGCGTGATTTGCCCGGAAGGATCCCTCTGCGTATTTCCGGGGAGGGGGGTGTCGTCCAATCCGGTGCGCGGGCCGGTCGTTCAGGTGTCATTCACGCAGGAAGAACTGGTGCTGCTCGGCGATCTGCTCGTACTCCTCCAGCCTGGCCTGGGTGCGCTCGGGGCCCGCGTCGGTCATGGCCTGGAGCAGCGCGGCGGCCATCACGCCGGGTGCGGCGTAGGAGTCGAACACCAGCCGGGAGCCGGTGCCGGTGGCGAAGGTGACGTCGGCCCCGTCCGCCACGGGGCCCAGCGCCAGGTCGGTGATCAGCGCCACCTTCAGACCGGCGCTGCGCGCGACCCGTACGGCGGTCAGGGTCTCGTGCGCGTGCCGGGGCATCGAGAACGCCAGCACCCAGGTGCCGCCCGCCTCACGGGACTGCAGCAGCGCGTCGTAGGCGACGCTGCCGCCCCGGGTCACCAGCCGTACGTCGGGGTGGACGCGGCGGGCGGCATAGGCGAAGTACTCGGCGAGCGAGGCGGAGATCCTGAGGCCCAGGATGGTCAGCGGTGTCGACTGGGACAGCTGCCGGCCGACGTCGATGACCCGGTCGGGGTCGGCGAAGTCGCGCCGCAGGTTCTCCAGGTTCTCGATCTCCGCCTCGACCGCGGCCTGCAGTTCGTTGCTCCGGTGCACCTCGGCCGGAACCGGGCCGGGCGACAGTGTGCCGAGCGCGATCGACTGCAGTCTCTCGCGCAGGGCGGGGTAGCCGCTGAAGCCGACGGCGGCGGCGAACCGGGTCACGGAGGGCTGGCTGACCCCGACCCGGTCGGCGAGGTCGGTGATCGACAGGAACGCCGCCTCGGTGATGTGTTCGATCAGATACTGGGCGATGCGCCGTTGCCCCGGGGAAAGATGCGGTCCGTCGAAGAGAGCCCGCAGCCGGGAGGTCGGGGACACCTCCGCCTCCGGATCCGTCTTTCCCGAGGTGATCGCGGATGCCTGTGCGCGTGCCTGCTGAGGCGATGGCACCGGTGCGCCTCCTTTGTCTCCCACGCAGCTCAACATAGCTCACGGAATGTGCGGCACACGGTGCCCGAAGACCCGCCCACCGCACACCCTCCGTGAGTTACCGTCGGTAAATCGTGATCGAGTGCCCGACCTCGCCGACCTCGCGAGCGGAGTCGATCAGCTGGGCCAGCCGCCCGCTCGCCTTGGCGACGGCGGAGTCCGACACCACGAGCACCCCGTGCACCTCGCGCAGGGGCACCCGGCGGGGATCGGACGCCCGGATGCCGTAGTACTCGGGCACACCGCTGCCCTTGTAGACCAGCCACACCGTCCGGCCCGCGTACCGCTCGCGCAGCCGGTCCGCGAGCCGTCCGAGGTCCTGGCCCCAGTCCACGTTGGAGTCGTGCAGCCGCAGATGCGTCTTCGCCGGACCGCCGAAGGCCTCGTTCGAGTACGGCAGGTAGTACGGGAACGTCCGCAGCGAGCTGACCGCGACGAACGCCACCAGCGCCCAGGTCGCCGCCGACCGCCGGCGCCACCCGGTCGCGAGGACGCATCCGGCGGCCACCGCCAGGAACATCGGCAGGAAGACCACGTACCGGGTGCCGAAGTTCCGCGACCCGGTCATGGCCGAGGCCAGCAGTACCGCGCTCGGGACCAGCAGGTACGGCGCCGCCGGACGCAGCCGCCGCACCGCCACCAGGGCGACGGCCCCGGCGGCCCACAGCGCGAGCATGCCGAGCGGGGTCTTCACCAGCAGTGCGACCGGCAGGTAGTACCAGCGCGAGCCGTCGTACACGTCCCCGAACAGAAAGCCCTGCCACGGGTCGTTCTCCAGCCCGAACTGGATCCGCATGCCGTCCCGGTACGCCTCAGGGAAGGGCAGCACCTGCACCAGCAGCCCGCGCAGCCCGTGCAGCACCGGTACCGGGAAGTCGGTGTGGTGCGGATCCCAGCGCAGGCGGGGGTCGACGACGAGATACGCCGCCCATACGACGGCCACGGCGGCCAGCGCGACCACACCCGCCGCGAGCAGGGCCCGGCGCGCCCGTCGGATGCCCACCGACCAGGCGGCCAGCGCGAGCAGCACGGGTACGGCGGGCAGCATGCTCATCTTGGTGGCGAGCGCGGCCCCGAGGGCGGCTCCCGCGAGCGGCAGGTACAGCCGCGTCCGGCCGCCGCGGGCCCGCCACAGCAGCCACACCGACGTCAGCACGAAGCCGGCCGCCGGCACGTCCAGCGTCGCCAGCGAACCGTGCGCGATCACATCGGGGGAGAGGGCGTACAGGGCGAGCGCGGCCAGGGCGGGGACGGGCCCCGCGAGGTCGCGGGCGAAGGCGAACACCACCAGGCCGAACAGCAGCGTCAGCACGATCACCGGCAGCCTGGCCCAGAACATCAGCCGCCAGGGGTCGTTGCCGGACTCGTAGAGCAGATGCCGGCCCGCCTCGGTCTGGTCGCCGGTGAAAGCGGCGTCGACGTGGGGGTCGGCGAGGGCCACGCCGACGGCGATGACCAGCTTCCCGAGCGGCGGATGCTCGGCGTTGTAGTGGATCCGGTGCTCGTGCAGATAGTCGGCGGCCGCGACGACGTACACCGGTTCGTCGATGGTCGGCGTCTGCTGCACCGCCGAGGTCACCATCCCGACCGCCATCTGGGCGAACAGGAGGACCGCCAGGAGCGGCACGAGCCATCTGCGCCGGGCGGGCGGGCGCGCCGCCGCCGTCTCGGGAGCCGGCTCGAGGACCGTGTGCTGTGCGCTCGCCATCATCCGCCCCGCGGTGACACCCGCCGGGCGGTGGCGGGAGGGGTCCGCAGCGGCCACCAGGCCACTGTGCACCAGCTCCCGCCACCAGGCGCGTCACCGCTTCAGGAGTCGTACCGACAGACCATCCGCCGTGTAGACAGGTACGGCCCGCAGCTGGTCGGAGTTCAGCTCCACCTTGTCGAACTGGCCGCGCAGCCTCGCGTCGATCACCGGGACGGTGGTCCCGGCGACCGCGGGCTGCTTGTCGTCGAGGCGAAGCGACAGCACCGAGCCCTGGCCGAGGGTGACCCGGCCGGACACGGTCAGCACGGCGCCGTGGCCGCGGCGCAGCGGCAGGTCCAGCGTCGCGTCCTTCGTCTGCGTCCAGCTGCCGCGCACCCGCACCGGCAGCTCCGCTCGCACGGTGCCGCCGGTGAGCCGTACGTCGCCCCGGCCGAGGGCGTCCGCGTGGGCGGCGACCAGCGTGCCCGCCTCCACCACGGTGGCGCCGTGGTAGTCGTTGTGCCCGCTCAGGGTCAGTGTGCCGGAGCCGAGCTTGGTCAGGCCGCCGTCCCCGTCGATGTCGTTGCGCCAGGCGTCGGCGGCGTGGAAGCCGCCCTTCGCCGCGTCCAGGGTGACCGTCACGTCCGACTCGAACGAGGCGTAGCCGTCGGCGGCGGCGAACAGGTTGAGGCGGCCCCACTGTTCGAAGCCGTCCAGCAGCACGTACCCCGACTCCAGCGCGGTGGAGCGCAGCACCGCGCGGCGCTGCTCGGCGGTCAGGTACGGCTGACGGGTCTCCAGCAGCACCTCCGCGCCCTTGGGCACGGTCAGCGGCGTCTTTCGGCCCTCGCGCCTCAGGATGTAGGTGAAGCGCGGCTCGTTGG
This sequence comes from Streptomyces sp. NPDC002588, assembly GCF_040295925.1. NCBI lineage: Bacteria > Bacillati > Actinomycetota > Actinomycetes > Kitasatosporales > Streptomycetaceae > Streptomyces > Streptomyces sp. NPDC002588. The sequence continues at coordinate 130,381 of NZ_JBEOWF010000002.1, read as the reverse complement.
CCCGCCGGTTCGCCTCGCGGTCGGCGTATGCGTCGCCCGCGTCGGAGTGGGCGTAGGCGAAGAGGGTGTCGGCCGTGGTGCCGGTCTGCTCGGTGAAGTAGGCCAGGGCCTGGGCGCGCGCGGCCGCCTTGAGGTCGGCGTTGGCCGGGTCGGCGAGGGTGGCCGCGGCGAGGGCGGTGGCCATGACACGGCCGCCGATGACGTCCACCGTGTTGTGCATGCCGGCCACGATCCGGGTGTGGCTGAGCTCCAGGGCGCGGGTCACCAGCTCCTGGAACCGCTCGGGCACCGCGTACGCGAACGCCAGCGAGGCCAGGTGGAAGGCGTTGGTGTGGCCGCTCGGGAAGCCGCCGTCGTCCGTGGCGGAGGTGCCGCGCTGACGGAGCAGCTGCGGGACGACGACCACCTTCGAGTCGTACACCGGGAAGCCGAGCGCGTCGGTCCTCCCGGTGTCGACGACCTCGCTGTTCTCGTTCATGCGCCACGGCCGCGGGTACTGGAAGGCGTACTTGCCCGGGTTGCCCGAGGCGTAGGGGCCGCGCACGGTGTCGACGAGCTTGGCGACCTGGCCGAGGTCCGAGGTGTACGAGCCGGCGCCGATCGCGGATCCGGCGGGCGCCCCGGCGGGCACCGCGTCGCTGATCGTCGTCGCGGGCGTGGTGTCGGGCGCGCTGGTGATCGAGGTGACCGCCTTGGCGCCGGCCTTGTACAGGTCCGTCAGCGGGCCCAGGCCGGCGATCATCGCGTAGCTCTGGTGCTGACGGTCGTAGACGAACGCCTCCCGGCCCTGGGCCTCGGTGCGCTTGCGGGTGGTGTCGATGCAGTAGCGCATGTTGGCGCGCAGGATCTCCGGCCGCAGCGGGGTGCCGGTGTTCCAGGCCGAGCCGGTCTTCCACACCTGGGCGAAGCCGCCGAGTATCCGCACCACGGCGTTGGTCTCGGGCGTGAGGTTCGTCGTGAGGTTCGTCTTGTAGTCGTCGACGAACGGCAGGGGGTTCGTGACCGCCTTGGCGTCCGCGGCCCCGAGCCACGAGACCAGCGTCGGGGCGGCGACCACGGCCGCCGAGCCCCCGAGGGAGACCTGCAGGAAGCGCCTTCTGTTCACGACGGGTGACGGCATGGGTGTGCCTCTCTTGAGTTCTTCGGCGGTGCGGCCTGGGGGAGGAGCTGCGATCAGGCGCGGCCCGTAGGTCTTCTGACGGCGTGTGAGCCGGATGAAGCGTACGAGCGAACGATGTGTGAGCCGGATGATGCGTACGAGCGAAGATCTACGGCCGGGTTGTGTCTCTGCCGCGATGACCCGGCGACCGGAGCATGTCTCCCGCGTGAACGGGCGGCGTGTGCCGCACGGGAGGGAATGTGCTTCACAGAAGAGAGCGCGCGAGTGCCACCGCGCCCTCGACCGGGGGAACCGTCAGCCGCCGCGGCTGCGACGCGGGCAGTGCCTCGGCGAGCGCGGTGGTGAACGCCTCGTACAGCGAGGGCTGCCCCAGTACCGTGCCGCCCGCCACGACCACGTCGTCGGTCGCGACCCCGCGGGCGGCGAGCCGGACCACCAGCGCGGCGAGGGCCGCGCCGGCCTCGGCGATCACGGCACGGGCGGGCGCGGAGCCGTCGGCTGCGGCCGCGAACACGACGGGGGCGTGCCGGCCCCAGTCGGCGGAGACGTCCGAGGCGCTCTCCAGGGCCGCGCCGAGCGCCGGGACCTCGGGGACCCCGAACGCGGCGACGAGCCCGGCCGCGAGCGCGTCAGGCTTCTCCCCGCGGTCGTGGGCGGCCCATACGGCCCGGGCCGCCTCCCGGACGAGACCGGCGGCGCCGCCCTCGTCGCCGAGGACCGCGCCCCAGCCGCCCACCTGCACGGGGGCGCCGTCGGGGAGCACCCCCACCGCGACCGAGCCGGTGCCGGCCACGAGTCCGACGCCCTCGTCCAGCCCGGCCGCGGGCACGAGAAGCTCGGCGTCGCCCACGATGTGCGAGGGAACGCCGAGCAGTTCCTGAAGGGCGACCCGGATCTCCGCGCACTGGCGGGGGGTCTCGCAGGCGTGCGCTCCCACCGCGAGTGCGGACGGGTACGCGCCGGAGGGCAGCGCCGTGCGGACGAGGTCGGCCAGCCAGCGCGCGGCGGCGGCCGGGTCGTGCGGCCGCCATCCGCTGCTGGCACGGACGTGGTCGGCCACGACGTCGTCGCCCGCGCGGGCGACGAGATGCGTCTTGGTGCCACCCACGTCGACGCCGACCACGAGGGGACACGGAGGGGGAGAGTCCTGCACGGATCCTCTTTCGTCGTTGCGCTTGGGGCCCGGCCTGAATCCGGGCCCCGACTGCGACGGCGGGCGAACCGTGAAAGGGGAGGAGAGCGGAATTTCGGTGCACTGGTGAACTAGGGAAGCCCCGGGACGGGCCTCTGGTGAGGCACGGCAGGCGAGTACCGTGAAGTTCGTTAGGAAGTTAACTAACGAAGTACAGTGCGTCAAGAGTAATCGCGCACTCGACCGCCGCGAAGCCCGTCCGGGCCGCCGCGGGGCGGGACCGCGCGACGTCGGTCCATCCCATCGCCGCACCCGCCGAGCCGATCGAGCGGGCGCGCGGCCCGGTACCCGTGTGGGGGAAACTGTGGAACACGACGTGGCGGAAGTCCCCCGCCTGACGGAGAGCGCCAGCGCGGTGTTCGCCGTGCTGGCCCAGGCGGGCAGAGCGACCCGGCCGCAGCTCGCGAGCCTGGCCGGGCTGTCCAAGCCGACGGTGTCCTCCGCCGTCGCCGAACTGGAGGGCGTCCGGCTCGCCGCCCACTCCGGCACCGCCTCCAGCGGAACCGGCCGCTCTGCCGCCGTGTACCGCCTCGGCCCGGCCGCCGGTACCGTGCTCGCCGTCGACCTCGGCCCCGCCGTCACCCGGGTCAGGGGGTGCGCGCTGGACGGCGCCCTGCTCGCGGAGGCCACCGCCTCCCGCGAGGACGCCGCCGACGCCGTGCGCGAGGCGCTCGGCGCGCTGCCCGCCGGGGTGCCGCTGCGCACCATCGTCGTCGCCGTCGGTGACGTCACCCGGGAGGGCACCGGGGTGCGCCCCGCGACCGCCAAGGCCGGGCCGGTGTTCGACGCGGTGGCCGTCGCACTGCCCCCGGCCGTGCCGGTCCACCTCGAGAACAACGTCAACTGTGCCGCGCTCGCCGAACTGCACGAGGGCGCGGCTCGGGGCCGCCGTACCTTCGGCTACCTGCGCATCGGTGTCGGTATCGGTCTCGGCGTCGTCATCGGCGGACAGGTGCTGCGCGGGGCCAACGGCGCTGCCGGTGAGGTGGCCCGGCTGCCCTACCCCTGGGACGACGGCCTGGAGCCGCGCCACGAGGCTCTGGAGGAGCATGTCGGGGCCCGCTCCCTGCTGCGGCGGGCGGCGACGGCCTGGCAGGACGCGGACGGCCCGTGCCCCACGAGCACCGAGCACCTCTTCGCCCTCGCGCTGGAGGGCCGCGTCACGGCCCGCGCGATGGTCGCCCGGCACGCCGCCGACGTGGGCCGGCTCGCCGCCGCCGTCACCGCCGTACTGGATCCCGGACTGATCGTGCTGGGCGGCAGCACCGGCTCGGATCCGCAGCTCCTGCCCGGTGTGCGGGCCGAACTGGAACGTTTGAGCTGGCCCACCGAGGTGGTCAGCAGCACACTCGGTGATCTCGGCACCGTGGTGGGGGCCGCACGGCTCGCGGTCGCCCGAGGAGTCCAAACCGTGACCGAGGCAGCGCATGCGAAGGATTGACGGCCTCCGACTCGGTCTGCCAATGTCCGGACAAGCGCTTTCTAAGCCGGTCGGGACACCGGCTTGGGCCGAGCGTCCCGCCCGTACTCGACGTACGGCAACCGCACCAGGGCATGCTTGTGCGGCGACGGCCACAGCGGCCGGGGACCCTCGCCCGTCAGGATGACGCGGCCGGGCGAGGCCGCGCCCTCGGAAAGCGAACCCTCTTCCAAAATGCACCAGTGCCGCCTCGGTCGGCGCCGTGCTCCGTCCCCTACGACGAAATGGGATCGAAGATGACCACTGTGGGTGTGCGGCGCTCCCGCCGACTCGGCCGCGGCGGTATGCGCCGCCTGGTTCCCCTCGCAGCCGTGGCCTCGGCAGGTGCCATGCTGCTCTCCGCCTGCGGGTCGGGGTCCGACTCGGGCGGTACCTCCAAGTCGCTGACGTTCTGGATCTCCACGGTTCCGGGGCAGGACGCGGGCTGGAAGAAGCTGGTGGCGCAGTACAAGAAGGAAGCCGGCGTCTCCGTCAAGCTCGTCAACATCCCCTACGACGGCTACACGACGAAGCTGCACAACGCCGCGCAGGCGAACTCTCTGCCCGACGTGGCGGCCGTCCCGGCGCTGGACCCGATCTGGTCGAGCAAGCTGATCGACCTCAGTTCCATCGCCAACAACAAGAGCAACAACATCAACGCCAACTTCCTCGCCAAGGACTCGTCCGGGAAGGTGCTGGCCATCCCCTCGGACGTCACCGCGTCCGGCCTGTACATCAACGAGACGCTGTTCAAGAAGGCCGGTGTCTCCTTCCCGGCCTCGCCCCAGGGGACCTGGACCTGGACCGACTTCATCAAGGCGGCGGACAAGGTCCGGGAGAAGACCGGCGCCAAGTACTCCCTGACGTTCGACCAGTCGCCGTCCCGGCTGCGCGCCATGGTGTACGAGCTCGGCGGGAAGTACGTCCACGCGGACTCCTCCGGCAAGTTCTCGGCGGACGCCGCGACCAAGAAGGCCGTGAACTACTTCGTCGGACTGAACGACGACAAGACCATGCCGAAGTCGGTGTGGACCAGCGGCGCCGACCCGGCGGCGATGTTCCAGAGCGGTGACGTGGTCGCCTACTGGTCCGGCGTGTGGCAGGTCGCCGCCTTCTCGGAGAGCATCAAGAAGTTCGACTGGGCGAGCGTCCCGACTCCCGCCGAGCCGGTCCAGGCCAGCGACGTCAACAGCGGCGGCCTGATGGTGGGATTCAACAACAACGGTGCCGCGGCCACCGCCGCGCAGAAGTTCATGACCTGGCTGTACGAGCCCGACCACTACACCGAGCTGTGTGCGGCGTCCGGGTTCCTGCCCGTCGAGAGCGGTCTGAGCCCGAAGTACCCCTTCAAGTCGGAGGCGGCGCAGGCGGCGTTCAAGCTCTACAACGAGGAGATCCCGCTCTACGCCCCGATCTCCGGCTACTTCAACACCGCGCAGACGAACTGGGTGCTGAAGGGCAAGAGCCTCACCGAGGACCCGACCAAGACGGAACTCGGCAAGGCGATCAACGGCCAGCAGTCGGCCGACAAGGCCCTGCAGAACATCGTGGACGGCTACAACCAGCAGGTCGGCGGCTGAGCTCAGGCCGGGAGGCCCGGGCGGCGGGATCGAAACTCCGCCGCCCGGCCTCGGGCGACACGTGATGCCGGGCTCAGGGAGTGAGCCCACAGGAACCCATTCCACCAGCACGGAGTCAGGAAGATGACAAAACGCGCCTCGGACGTGTCCGCCGTGTCCGCGAGTCCGCCCAGGAGACACAACAGATACACCATCGCGCCGCTCGTCCTCATCGCGGCCAATGTTGTGCTCTTCGCGCTGTTCTTCGTCTGGCCGGCGGTGATCGGGCTCGTCTACTCCTTCACGAACTACACGGGTGTGGGGACGTTCCAGTTCACCGGACTGGACAACTACCACAACCTGTTCGGGGACTCCACCTTCTACGACGCGCTGACCCGCACGCTGCTGTACGCCGTGCTCTTCGTACCGCTGAACTTCGCGCTCTCGCTGCTCGCCGCCAACCTGGTGGTGAACAAGAACGCCAAGGGCGCGTCGGTCGCCCGCGTCATCTTCTTCATCCCATGGCTTCTGTCACCCATCGTCGTGGGCGTCCTGTGGCGGTGGCTGTTCGGCGAGAACTTCGGACTGGTCAACTACGTCATCGAGAAGCTCGGCGGCGGTGCCGTGCCGTGGCAGTCGAACGCGGACCTGTCGCTGCTGGTGGTGGTGTTCGCGGCATCCTGGGCCTGGACGGGCTTCACGATGCTGCTGTTCATCGCGGCGATCAAGAACGTACCGGTGTCGTACTACGAGGCGGCCTCGCTCGACGGCGCCGGCCCATGGCGGCAGTTCATCAGCATCACGCTGCCGAGCATCGCGCCCACCTCGTTCATCGTCATCCTGCTCAACACGATCAACGCGATGAAGGAATACCCGGTGTTCGTCGCCCTCAACAACGGCGGACCCGGCACGTCGAACAACCTGCTTGTCCAGTACATCTATGAGACCGGCTTCAAACGGGGCCAGATCGGCTACGCGAGCGCCGCGTCATTCGTGCTCATGCTCATCCTGATGGCCGTCGCGATCATCCAGCTGATCGTCAACCGGCGGGTGGAGAACCGATGACAACCACAGACATGCCACGCCCGGCCGACGCCGGCCTCGGACGGGCCGTTTCCAAGAAGCGGCCCCGCGGTGCGAGCAGCGGTGGGATCCGGCGGGCGGTGCCCGCGACGACACTGCTGTGGATCATGGCGTGCCTGTACGGGCTGCCGGTGCTGTGGTTCATCCTCAGCTCCCTCAAGCCGGCCAGCGACCTGTTCTCCTATCCGCTGACGGTGGTTCCGCACAACCCCACCCTGTCGGGTTACCTGACGGCGTGGCGCAGTGCCAACTTCTCCCAGTACTTCGTCAACACGGCCACCGTGTGCGTGATCACGACGATCCTCACGGTGGGAGTCAGCTGCTGCACCGGGTACGCGCTGGCCAAGTACGACAACAAGTGGCTCAAGGTCTTCTTCATCTGCATCCTGGCCACCACGATGCTGCCGTCCGAGGTCATGCTCGCCCCGGAGTTCCTGGTGGTCCGCAACCTCGGCCTCTACAACTCGTTCGCCGGTATCATCCTCCCGGCCGTGCTCACCGCGACCGGATGCTTCATGTTCCGCCAGTTCTTCCTGACGGTTCCCGACGAACTCGTGGAGGCGGCACGCATCGACGGCGCCCGCGAACTGTCGATCTTCCTGCGGATCATGGTGCCGCTCTCCCGGCCCATCATGCTGACGCTCGCCATCCTGTCCTTCCAGTGGCGGTGGAACGACTACATCTGGCCCCTTCTGATGCTCAACGACCCCAACAAGTTCACCGTGCAGATCGGCATCCAGAGCATCGTCGGCGCGCAGAACATCAACTGGTCGGTACTGCTCGGCGCATCGGTCATCTCCATGATCCCTCTGATCGTGATCTTCCTGGTCTTCCAGCGCTACGTCATGGGCGCCGACATCAACGCCGGACTGAAGGACTGACCTTGCCCACCCCGCTCGACCACGAGTTCGTCCGGTCGGCGGCCCGCGCCGCCGACCGCCTGGCCACCCCGTCGGCGGCCGGCCCCGACGAGGAACCCGCCGGTGTGCCCCACCGCGCTCTGGCCCGCCGGGTGAAGACCCTGGTCGCGGCGTACCGTTCCCCGGACTCGGCACTGCACGGCAGCGGGCGGGCCGTCGCCGCCGCGATGACCCACCTCCGCGCCCTGCGGGCCGCACAGACCACCACCGGACTCTTCGCCGGCGGCGACAACGTGCAGTCACCGCCGGACTCCGCGTTCACCGTCAACGACGTGTGCGACGCGCACGTCCTCGCCGCCGGCGCCGGGCCGGAACTGCACGACGTCACGGCCGCGCTCGCCGAGATCGCCGGCGCCGCCTCCGGCAGTCTCCTGACCGGTGGCGTGCACACCCCGAACCACCGCTGGGAGCTGTGCGCGGCGCTGGCCCGGCTGCACCGGTCGTTCCCGGACGGCCGGCTGCTCGACCGGGTCGAGGAGTGGCTCGCCGAGGGCGTCGACATCGACGCCGAGGGCCTGTACTCGGAACGGAGCGCCAACTACGCGGCCCACGTGTCCAACCCGTCGCTGCTGCTGCTGGCCGACGTGCTCGGCCGCGCCGACCTGCTGGACGCCGTCGAACGCAACCTCGCCACGACCCTGGACCTCATCAGGCCGGACGCAACGGTGGAGACCGTCCACTCGCGACGCCAGGACCAGAACCACCCGTTCCCGCTGGCGCCCTACCTGCCGCACTACCGGCTGCTCGCGATCCTCACCGGCCGGGGCGACTTCAGCCGGGCGGCCCGGCTGGCGGCCGCTTCCGGCATCGACGACCCCGACCTGCTCGCCCAGACCCTCCTCACCCCCCGCCTGTGCCACGAGCTGCCGGCTCCGGCCGCGGAGACCCTGCCCTGCGACCGGTACCTCACCACCGCGCGCCTCGCCGCACACGCCTCCACCACCGCGCACACCGTGGTCTACGGCGGCTCCGACGTGCCCGAGCACCGGCGCATCCGCTCGGGCCTCGCCTGCAATCCCACGTTCTTTCGCCTGTTCGCCGGCGACGCCGTCCTCGACGCGGTCCGGCTCTCGCGGGGATTCTTCGACATGGGCCCGTTCCGCGCCGCCGCCGTGCAACGGCTCACCGACAGCCGGTACCTGCTCACCGAAACCCTGTCGGCCGCCTACTACCAGCCGCTCCCACCGGGCCGGCGCCGGGACGGCGGCGGCTACCTGATGGCGGACGAGGGACGCTTCTCGGCCGCGATGTCCTTCCCGGACCGGCCCCGGGACGAGGTCTCCCAGACGACCCGCGTCGAGGCGGACCTCCGGGAGGACGGTGCCGACCTGCGGATCGACATCGGCGGACCGAGCGTGCCCTGGGCCCTCGAACTGACCTTCCGGCCGGGCGGGGTGCCGGAAGGCGCCGTACCGATCGGCGACGGACGCTGGTGCCTGACGACCGGGCCGATGACCTACCGGGTCGGCGACGACGAGATCCGGGTCGAGGTCGGCGTCCAGGCCGGCGAACCGCTTGCCGGGCCGGAACGCAGCGACGTGATGCGGTACGACCCCGGCCAGGACCACACCGTGGTGGGCGGCACCGACGCGACGACCGGGAACCGCGTCTACGTCGGTGGACAGGGCCCGCACACACTCACCGTCGCGCTGCGTGCCCGCCGGCCCGCATCTGCCGGGTGACCCGGACGACCCAGGCCATGGCCACCTCAGGCATGAAGGACTGATCCAGTGCGCCTCCCGCACCCTCCCGTGCACCTCCTCCACCAGCGTGGCCCGCTCCACGACCTGCCCGACACCCCCGAGGCCCACGACGCCGTCCTCGCCGACGTCACCGAACAGGCCCTGGCCCGGCTGACGCCGGAGGGCAACCTCGAACACCCCGACTGCCTCGACGACGTCGGCGACACCTCCCTCGGCATCACCTCCCTGCTCGCCCTGGCCTGGCAGCGCGGCAAGGACCCCCGGCTGCCGGAGGCGGTCCGCCGCAGCCTCGCCTTCCATCTGCGCGAGCGGGTCCACCGGGACGACAACCCCGGCTACCCCAACCTCAGGGTGCGCGACTCGGGCCTGCCCCACGCCCGCTACGTCCTGGCGGCCGGCGCCCACCCCATCGGCGACTGGCCGAGCACGGTATGGGCGCTGCTCCAGGCCGTGAACATCCTCGACACGGCCGACGGTCTGGTCGACGACGAGCAGCGGACCGAACTCCTCGAAGTGGCCCGCGGCTACTGGAGCTGGCTGACCGAGGCCACCTTCTTCAACCCGCAGGAGGCGGGCAACCAGGCCATCGGCTGTGTGGTCGGCGGCCTGATGCTGGCCCGCCACCTGCCCTCCGGCGAGGCGGAGCGGGTCCGCTCGCGCGCGCTGGAGCTCTACGACGGGAAGATCCGCGCCCACCGGGTCGCCGACCGGGGCGCCCTGCTGCCCCCCGAACACGGCGGCGCCTACGACAACAACTACGGCCCGATCTCCCTGTCCTTCCTCGCCCAGGCCCACCGCGTCAGCGGCGAGCCCGTCTTCGCCGAGGACGGGGACGCCCTCGCCCGCTACATCGACGCCCGCCTGACGAACGGCGGCTTCGACAACGGCGGCCCCCGCTACAGCGAGCAGCACTCCGCCTTCGAGTCGGTGCTCGGGCTGCGCTACTTCGGCGCCCGGATCGGCTCCGACCTGGGCCGCTACCGGGGCGACAGCCGCTGGGCCCGGCACGCGGTGAAGGAGGACGGCGGGGTCGACGGCCACTTCGCCTGGATGCTGGTCTGGCAGATCCAGGACACCACCCCCTGGCACCGGACGCCGTCCACGACGGCCTCGCGACACCAACTGCGCTCCGGCACGGTCTCGGTCGCCTTCGACGACCGGATGACCCCGGCCGTTCTCGAGGCGGCCGGCACCTACCACCTGCCCGCCGCCGTGAACCGCCGGCACGGCTTCGGACCCGTCACCGACGGCTTCCTGCTGTGCCGCCCGATGGGCGAGGTCCGCGTCCGCGACGTCCGTACCGGGGGCCTGTCCGCCAAGCTGGTCACCAAGCCGGTGGTCGGCCGCGACCACGTCCTGCGCCATGTGCGCTCCCTGTACGTCACCGACGGCACGGTCCTCTGGACGACCGTCGCCGTCGAACGCCTCGCCGGCACGCCGTACCTGCTGGCCGGGCTGCCGTACGCCGAGGACGACGGCGACCGGGTCCGCCGCACCGCGACGGGGGCCGTCTCCTCGGCGGGCACCCTGCGCCTGACGCATCCCGCGGCACAGGGCCCGGACCACTTCGACGCCCGTGCCGAACTCACCCAGGAGCAGGCGGCGTTCGCGCTCGCGGAGGATCCGCGCGGCTACGGCGACCCGGACCGGGGATGGGCGCACCTGGTGAGTTCGAGCGCACTGGAGGCCGGCCCGGTGCCGGACGCGCCGGACGACCTCCATGTGTTCGCGGTGGCGTACGGCACCGAGGAGCCGTTCACCGTGTCCGTGACGCGGGGCGAGGACGGGCTGACCGTACGCACGGACGCCTTCACCGCCGTACTCGGACCGGACGACGCGCACGCCGAGCCGGAGCTGACGGTGCGCGCGGTCGGCGCCTGACGGACCGTGGACGCCGTGCGTGAGACGGCTCGTACCGGCTCGGGCCGTCCGGACCCGCATGGAGTGGACGAGGTCGTGGCCGGTCCGACCCCGGGGCCCGGGTCAGACGGGTATCCGTACCACCAGGTCCGCCCGCCCCCGGGTCGCGGCCACCAGCTCGGCGTTGCGCTGGTCGCTCCGCTCCACCCAGGCCACCGCCTCCGCGTGCCCCTTGCCGAACTCCACGTGCCGCCCGACCAGCCGGCGCACGCGCTCCTCCTCGTCGGTCTCGCAGAACCACACCTCGTCCAACTCGGCCCGCACCCGCGTCCAAGCACCCGTGCCGAGCAGCAGATAGTTCCCCTCCGTGACGACCAGCCGGGCCGTCGGCTCCACCGGCACCGCCCCCGCGATCGGCTGCTCCAGCACCCGTTCGAAGCCGGGCGCGTACACCACGTCGTCGGTGTCGTCCCGCAGCCGGTGCAGCAGCGCCGCGTACCCTGGCGTGTCGAAGGTGTCCGGCGCGCCCTTGCGGTCGCGGCGGCCGAGCCGGTCGAGCTCGACGTCGGCGAGGTGGAAGCCGTCCATCGGGACGTGCGCGACCCAGGGTTCACCGGTGCCGTTCAGCTCCCGCACCAGCCGCTCGGCGAGGGTCGTCTTGCCCGCCCCTGGACTGCCCGCGATGCCGAGCAGCGCGCGCCGCCGCCCGTCCCCGGCGAGGGAACGGGCCCGGCGCAACAGATCGTCGAAAGTGAGCACACAGCAGAGTGTCGCAGTCTCCTGGAAGGAGACCCCACCCGGATCCGTACCGAAAGGAGGGCGACCGTGTCCGACGACGAGACGCAGATCCGCACCCTGATCACCCGCTGGGCCGACGCCGTCCACCGCGGCGACCTCGACACCGTCCTCGCGGGACACGCGGAGGACCTGGTGATGTACGACGTGCCGGCACCGCACGAGGGCATCCGGGGCCTGGCCGCCTACCGCGCCTGCTGGCCGCCGTTCTTCGCCTGGCAGGCCTCCGGCGCCCGCTTCGACATCGACACCCTCGACGTCACGGCGGGACACGACGTCGCCTACGCCCACGCCCTGCTGCGCTGCGGCACCCCGCGGGAGCTCGCCGAGGACCCCACCCTGCGGCTGCGTCTCACCTTCGGCCTGCGCAAGGAGGGCGGCCGCTGGCTGATCGCGCACGAGCACCACTCCTTCCCCCACGACTGACTGCGGGACTGTGGTGGGTGCCACACAGTTGCGGGGGCCGTTCCCGGGGAACCGGACCCTGTATGACGACGACGCTCGGGCTCCCCGACACCATCCAGGCCTGCCTCTTCGACCTCGACGGGGTGGTCACCCGGACGGCCGTGGTGCACGCGGCCGCCTGGAAGGAGACCTTCGACGCGTTCCTGCGCGAACGCGAGGGGGCGGGGTTCCGGCCGTTCGACCAGGGCGACGACTACGACGAGTACGTCGACGGCCGCCCGCGCGCGGACGGCGTGCGCACCTTCCTCGCCTCCCGGGACATCCACCTGCCCGAAGGAGCCCCCGACGACCCGCCCGACGCGCCGACCGTCCACGGTCTCGGCAACCGCAAGAACGAACTGCTCCTGGAGAAGATCCGCACCCAGGGCGTCGAGGCCTACGACGGCACCCTGCGCTACATCGAGGCGGTACGCGCGCGTGGGCTGCGCACGGCGATCGTCTCCTCCAGCGCCAACACCCGGGACGTGCTGCGGTCGATCGGCGCCGAGGACCTCTTCGACGTCCGGATCGACGGCGTCGTCGCGGCGGAGCGGGGACTGCCGGGCAAGCCGCACCCCGACACCTTCCTGGCCGCCGCCCGCGATCTCGGGGTCGATCCGGCGCGGGCGGCCGTCTTCGAGGACGCGCTCGCCGGGATGGACGCCGGGCGCGCCGGGAACTTCGGGTACGTCGTGGGCGTTGACCGCGTCGGACAGACCGAGGCCCTGTACGCGCACGGCGCGGACGTCGTCGTGAACGGCCTCGAGGACCTGTGAGGGCGGGGAGGGCGGGCGTGATCACTCAGCGGTCGTACACCGTGGAGCCGTGGTGCGTGCGCGAGACGGCGCTGGGTCTGGACGTCCTCGCGCAGAGCGAGTCGGTGTTCGCGCTGTCCAACGGACACATCGGCTGGCGCGGCAACCTCGACGAGGGCGAGCCGCACGGCCTGCCCGGCTCCTACCTCAACGGCGTCCACGAAGTACACCCCCTGCCGTACGCGGAGGCGGGGTACGGCTATCCGGAGTCCGGCCAGACCGTCATCAACGTCACCAACGGCAAGATCCTCAGGCTGCTCGTCGACGACGAGCCGTTCGACCTGCGCTACGGCCGCCTCGTCGCCCATGAGCGGGTGCTCGACCTGCGGCGGGGCGTGCTGGAGCGCACCTGCGAGTGGACCTCGCCCGCCGGGTCCACGGTCCGGGTCCGCTCGACCCGGCTGGTCTCCCTCACCCAGCGGGCCGTCGCCGCCGTCGCCTACGAGGTGGAGGCCGTCGGCAGCCGCTCCCGCGTGGTGATCCAGTCCGAGCTGGTCGCCAACGAGAGCCTGCCCGACCTCGACGGCGACCCGCGCGCGGCACGCACCCTGAAGTCGCCGCTGGAGCCGGAGGAGGACGTCGCCGTCGGCAACCGGCTGCGCCTGGTGCACCGGACGAAGCGCAGCGGTCTCAGGGTGGCCGTCGCCGCCGACCACACCGTCACCGGACCCGAACGGACCACCGTCGCCGGCGAGAGCAATGTGGACGTGGCCCGCCTGACCGTCACCTCCGTCCTGGAACCGGGCGAGAAGCTGCGGGTGGAGAAGCTCGTCGCGCACGGCTGGTCCGGCGCCCGCTCGCGGCCCGCGATGAGCGACCAGGTGGAGGCCGCGCTCGCCGCCGCCGGACACAGCGGCTGGCAGGGCCTGCTCGACGACCAGCGGGACTGCCTCGACGACTTCTGGGCCCGCGCGGACGTCGAGGTCGACGGCGACGAGGAGATCCAGCAGGCCGTCCGCTTCGCGCTGTTCCACGTCTACCAGGCCGGCGCGCGCGCCGAGCAGCGCGCCATCCCCGCCAAGGGGCTCACCGGCTCCGGTTACGACGGCCACGCCTTCTGGGACACCGAGACCTTCGTCCTGCCCCTGCTCACCTACACCGCGCCCGACGCCGTCGCCGAGGCCCTGCGCTGGCGGCAGAACACCCTCCCCGCCGCCCGTGAGCGGGCCATCCAGCTGGGCCTGCGCGGCGCGGCGTTCCCCTGGCGGACCATCGAGGGCTCGGAGGGCTCCGCGTACTGGCCGGCCGGCACCGCCGCCTTCCATGTCAACGCCGACATCGCCGACGCGGTCGTCCGGTACGTCGCGGCGACCGGGGACGCCGACTTCGAGTCGAGCACCGGCGTCGAACTGCTGGTGGAGACCGCCAGGCTGTGGCGCTCGCTCGGCCACCACGACACGCACGGCACCTTCCACATAGACGGCGTCACCGGCCCCGACGAGTACAGCGCGGTCGCCGACGACAACACGTACACCAACCTGATGGCCCGCGCGAACCTCCTCGCCGCCGCCGACACGGTCGAACGCCATCCGGGGGAGGCCGCCCGGCTCGGCGTCGACGAGGAGGAGAGCGCCGCCTGGCGGGACGCCGCAGAGGCGATGCACATCCCCTTCAACCACGAACTCGGCGTGCACGAACAGCACGCGGGCTTCACCCGCTACCAGCACTGGGACTTCGCCGGCACCCGCCCCGACCAGTACCCCCTGCTGCTGCACTTCCCGTACTTCGACCTCTACCGCAAACAGGTCGTCAAACAGGCCGACCTGATCCTCGCCATGTACACCTGCGACGGTCACTTCGACGACGAACAACTCGCCCGCAACTTCGCCTATTACGAGCCCCTCACCGTCCGCGACTCCTCGCTGTCCGCCTGCTGCCAGGCCGTGATCGCCGCACAGGCCGGCCATCTGCGGCTGGCCTACGACTACACGGCAGAGGCCGCGCTGATGGACCTCGCCGACCTGGAGCACAACACCCGCGACGGCCTGCACATCGCGTCCCTGGCGGGCACCTGGACGGCTCTGGTCGCCGGGTTCGGCGGACTGCGCCGCGACGGCGCGAGCCTGCGTTTCGCCCCCCGCCTCCCGGAGCGCTTCAGCCGTCTCGCCTTCAGCGTCCAGCTCCTCGGCCGCCGGCTGCGCGTCGAGATAGGTCCCGAGAAGGCCGCCTACACCCTGCTGTCCGGCGAGCCCCTGACGATCAGCCACCACGGCGCGGCGCTCACCGTCAACGGGGACGGACCGGTGGTGCGGGAGGTACCGCGCCTGCCGGTGCGCGAGGCGCCCGCGCAGCCCCTGCACCGGGGTCCGAACACCCGCTGAGCCGTACACGTGTTTCCCGGCCGCCGGGCGCAGGTAGGTAGGGGATGCAGGTTGACCGCGGCGGGTGAGGGGGAGTGGCATGGCGGCAGGCAGTGGGCAGGAAGGCCGGCTCGCGGAGGAGTTCTTCACGCCGGGCGGCTCGTCGTTCAGCGAGTTCCTGGCGGCGCACCGCCCCGAACTGCTCCCGACGCGCCCGCCGTTCCAGGACGGCGTCCGGGCCGCCCCGGACGCCTTCCCGCACGGCACGACGGTCCTCGCCCTCGCCTTCCGCGACGGCGTTCTGCTCGCCGGCGACCGCCGGGCCACCATGGGCAACCTCATCGCCCAGCGCGATCTGGAGAAGGTGCACCCGGCGGACGACCACACCGCCGTCGCCTTCGCCGGCACGGTGGGACTCGCCCTGGACATGGTGAAGCTGTTCCAGCTCGAGCTCACCCACTTCGAGAAGGTCGAGGGCACCCCGATGACCCTCGCCGCCAAGGCCCGCCGGCTCGCCACGATGATCCGGCAGAACCTCGGCCAGGCCATGCAGGGCCTCGCCGTCGTCCCCCTCCTCGCGGGCTACGACGTCACCGCCCGGCAGGGCGCCAGGGGCCGTATCTTCAGTTTCGACGTGGCCGGCGGGCTGTACGAGAAGGCGCCCTTCCACGCCGAGGGCTCCGGCTCCCCGTACGCCCACGGCGCGCTGAAGAAGCTGTACCGCGCGGACATGACCCGCCGGGACGCGGCCCTCGCCGCGCTCCAGGCCCTCTACGACGCCGCGGACGACGACTCGGCCACCGGCGGGCCCGACATCGGCCGCCGGATCTTCCCGATCGTCTCGGTCATCACCGAGGAGGGCTTCGAACGGCTGCCGGAGCAGGAGACGGAGCGACTCAGCCGGGAGATGGTCGAACAGCGCAGCAGGAGGCCGGACGGCCCGCACGCCGCGCCCTGAGCGCCTCAGACCCGCAGCCCCGCCTCCTTCCGCCACCGCAGGATCTGTTGCGCGGGATCCCCGGTGTACGACCAGGGGGTGCGGGTGGCCCGGCGGCCCAGCAGCCGCAGCAGATCCGCGGCCACGTCGTCCACGTCCGCCCAGCAGGCCGCGTGCGCCAGGTAGTTGAGGTCGCGGAGTTCACCGGGGGCGACGGGGAGGTCCGGGCGGTCCGCGATCCAGCGCTCCCAGGTGCGGCGTACGTCGCTCACCGCGCCGTCGTTCTTCCAGTGCTGGCCGAGCCCCATGGTGGCGGACCGGCCCTGGGCGGTGTCCAGGGCGTGGCGGTACTCCTCGACGCGGGCGTACTGCACGAGGACCGGCAGCGGGCAGCCCGGCGGGGCCACTCCGGCGGCGTCGCGGGCGAAGTCGTACATCAGTCCGTGCGAGCCGTGCCAGCGGGCCGAGTAGTAGTGCAGGACCTGGAGGTGGCCCTCCATGCTGTAGGGGTCGCGCTGGTGCAACTCGTCCCACCAGCGGGCCAGTTCCTGCCGGCGGACCCCGGAGGGGTACAGGCGGGCCACCGAGATGAGGGAGACCCACGGCGTCGGGTCGTCGAGGTACGCCTCGGTCGCCGACAGACACGCCATCACCGCCGCGTCGATCCGCAGCTGGTCGATCGGCACACCGCGGCCCGCCGCGATGGCCAGGTTGAACGCCCGGGCGGTCTCGGTGGCCGCCCGCAGCACCAGCGCGTCACCGCTGTGCGGCTCGGCGGCCAGCCAGCTCTCGGCCGTCGAACTGCCGGCGCAGGCCTGCGCCAGCAGCCGGACGCGGTGGCCGCGGGCGAGCCAGTCCGGGCCGGTCGCCCGGATCAGCTCCCGCAGCCCCTGCCAGCGGCCGATCACGATGTCGTGCCGGGCGGAGGACAGGGACACGTCCCCGCAGTCGGGGTCGAAGTCCGGAGCGAAACGGTCTCGCACCATCGGGTTCCCCCTCAGAAGTCGGTCGGGAGACCCTCGTAGGCGGTCGCGTGCGCGCCCGCGTGGCCGTCGGGCGCGTAGTCGGCCACCACGGTACGTGAGGCGTCGAGGCGGGCCGGCCGGTAGTAGTCACTGCCCTGCCGCCAGTACCAGAGCATCGGCACCAGTCCCACGATGAGCCCGCCGAGGCCGATGGCGATGGCCGCGGGGTGCAGGTCCCCGAGTGACTCCGCGAAGATCCAGAACATGAACAGGGCGCCGAACAGCGGCCACAGCCCGCCGAGCAGGAAGTCGGAGGCGGACCGCAACAGCGTCCTGCGGTAGGCGACCACCGCCGCGAGGCCCGCGAGGCCGTAGTAGACCGCGATCTGCAGCCCGATGGCCGAGATGGCGTCCTCGAGGATGTCGCCCACCGAGCCCAGCGCGTTGGAGGCCACGAACATCATCAGCGACACCCCGCCGACCACCCCGATGGCGATCCAGGGCGTGTTCCACACCCGGTGCACCCGGCCCAGCGCGGACGGCATCGTCCGGTCGCGGCCCATCGCGAACAGCGAGCGCGTGACCTGGATGAGGGTCGTCTCCAGGGTGGCGACGGTGGACAGCAGCACGGCGACGATCAGCAGTTTGCCGCCCACGCCCGGCCACACCTCCTCACCGAGTTCGGCCAGGACGTTCGCGCCGTTCTCCTCGATCCGCTGCGAGCTGAGGACCACGTTCACGGCGATGGTGAACACCTCGAACAGGAGGAAGACGATGCCGACCCCGATCAGGCCCGCGAGCCCGGTCGTACGGCGGCTGTCGCGGGTCTCCTCGCTGAGGTTGCTGGTCACGTCCCAGCCCCAGTAGTAGAACGCCGCCACCAGGGCGCCCGACGCGAAGCCGCCGACCCCGTCGAAGTGGCTGAAACCGAGCCAGGACCAGTCGAAGGGCAGGGCGTTGTCCTGCGTGTGGAAGCAGACCAGCAGCGCGAACAGGGCCAGGATCGCGAGCTCCACGCCCGACATGATCAGCTGTGCGCGTACCGTGAGCCGGGCCCCGCCCAGCACCACCAGGAGCATGATCACGAACCAGGCCGCGCCCACCGCCGTGGACAGCATGGTGTTGTCGGCGAGGTCCCGGTCGAACAGGGCGAGCGTCATCGACCCGGCCGGCAGCGACCCCGCCACCATGAAGATCGTCGCCGAGACGACCAGCGCCCAGCCGCTGAGGAAGCCCAGGAAGGGATGGAGCGTGCGGCCCACCCAGGAGTAACTGGCCCCGGCGTTCACGTCGATCCGGCTGAGGCGGCTGAAGGCCAGCGCGATGCCCAGCATCGGTATCGCGCAGTACAGCAGCGCCGCCGGGCTGGCCAGGCCCACCGCGCCGACCAGGACCGCCGTCGTGGCGGCGATGGAGTACGCGGGGGCGCTGCCCGCGACCGCCATCACCACCGTGTCGAAGGTGCCGAGGACGTTGGCCTGCAGCCCTCTTCCGGTGCTGTTGCTCATGCTTGTGCTGCTTTCCGTCGTGCACACCGCCGACGGGGGTACGGTCCCGTCGGCGTATGGGGGGTGAGGGTGGAGCATGGCGGTTACCGGCCACCAGAGCGTCCGGGGTCGGTCACACCGAGTGTGCGAGTGATGATAGCCCCAACGCTTTAGGTTTCAAGATTGGCGGGGGTGATCGGGGTGCGCCCGGCATGTGCCGTGATTGGAGCGGCCGTCACGGGAAACGCGGACGAGGTCAGTGACAACCCGGCGAACCAGGAAGGCATCCATGGGTACCGAGTCCGCGGCGATGGGCGACGACGCCTACCAGCCCACCGGCACGAACGAGGAACAGCAGGACGCGGCCCCGCTCGACCTCCAGGACGCCGTCGGCGAACGCACCTACGACGACACCCTCGACGAGGGCTACTCCCCGCCGGAGAAGCCCCTCGGTGTCACCAAGTACGGCACCACGGCGGCCGAGCAGCACGACGGCGAGAGCCTCGACCAGCGTCTCGCCCAGGAGGTCCCGGAGGTGTCCGGACCGGCCGGGGACGACGTGGGCGACCTCCCCGGAGGCGAGGGCGAACCCGTCGACCCCGAGGCGGGCGACCGCCGCGCCGGCCGCCTGGTCGCCCCCGACGAGGGCGCCCACGCCGCCACCACCAAGGAGGAGATCGCCGAGGACATCGGGATCGACGGCGGGGCGGCGGGCGCGGAGGAGGCCGCGGTGCACATGGTCGAGGAGTGAATATCCCGGTCCGGGGCGGTGTTCACTCCCCGATCCGGTCCAGCTGCCGCAGCCGGTTGGTGGCGTCCAGGGCGGCGACCTTGTACGACTCCGCCAGCGTCGGGTAGTTGAACACCGCGTCGACCAGGTAGTCGACCGTGCCGCCGCAGCCCATCACCGACTGGCCGATGTGGATCAGCTCGGTCGCGCCGGTCCCGAAGCAGTGCACTCCGAGCAGTGTGCGGTCCTCGGGGGACACCAGCAGTTTCAGCATGCCGTGGGCGTCACCGATGATCTGCCCGCGCGCCAGCTCCCGGTAGCGGGCGACACCGACCTCGAACGGCACGCTGTCCTCGGTGAGCTGGTCCTCCGTCTTCCCCACGAAGCTGATCTCCGGGATGGTGTAGATGCCGATCGGCTGCAGCTGGTGCATCCGGCCCACGGGCTCCCCGCAGGCGTGGTACGCGGCCGCCCGGCCCTGCTCCATCGAGGTGGCCGCGAGCGCCGGGAAGCCGATGACGTCACCCACGGCGTAGATGTGCGGCACCTGTGTGCGGAAGTGCTCGTCGACCTCGATCCGGCCACGAGGGTCCGCCGCAAGCCCCGCCTTGTGCAGGTCGAGTTCGTCGGTGAGACCCTGCCGGCCCGCCGAGTACATCACGGCGTCCGCCGGTATCTTCTTGCCGCTGGCCAGCACGGTCAGCGTGCCCCGCGGATGCCGCTCCACGGCGGCGACGGTCTCCCCGAACCGGAAGGTGACCGCCAGGTCCCGCAGGTGGTACTTGAGCGACTCGATGACCTCGACGTCGCACATGTCGAGCATCCCGGCCCGCTTCTCCACCACCGTGACCTTGCTGCCGAGCGCGGCGAACATGCTGGCGTACTCCATGCCGATCACACCGGCGCCGACGATCACCATGGACCGGGGGACCCGCTCGATCGTGAGGACGTTGTCGGAGTCGAGGATGGTCCGTCCGTCGAACTCCACGCTGTCCGGGCGCGCGGGCCGGGTCCCGGTGGCGATGATGATGTGCTCGGCGCCGATCAGCCGTTCCTGCCCGGTGATCTCGCGCAGCGCGATGGTGTGGTCGTCGGCGAACCGGCCGGTGCCGGCGAACAGGGAGACGTGGTTGCGGGACAGCTGGCTGCGGATGACGTCGGTCTCCCGGCCGACCACGTGCTGGGTGCGCGCGGTCAGGTCGGCGACGGTGATGTCCTCCTTCAGCCGGTAGCTCTGGCCGTAGAGGTCGCGCTGGGTGAGACCGGTGAGGTACAGCACCGCCTCGCGCAGGGTCTTGGAGGGGATGGTTCCGGTGTGGAGGGAGACCCCGCCGACCATGTCGGGGCGGTCGACGACGGCGACTCGGCGGCCCAGTTTGGCCGCGGCGATGGCGGCCTTCTGGCCGCCGGGACCTGATCCCAGGACGAGCATGTCGAAGTCGGGCACCCTCCGCAGTCTGACAGCGCGGAGGGTCCCGGGGAAAGGGCGTGGGGACGCGGGTTCCGGGAGAGCCGGCCCGCGGCGTCGCTCACGCGGATCGACAGGCCTACGGCAGCAGCTTCTCGATCGCGCTCGGTCCCTCCCTGTCGAGCTTGCGCCTGGCCCACTCGAGGTTGCGGGGGGTGAGGTCCCGTCCCGTGGCCAGGACCATGTCCTCCGGCGACACCTCGGTGCCGGTGCGGGTGTGGAGCAGGCTGTCCGGGGTGACGCGGTCCGGGGAGGGCCGGGCGGCGCCTGGCTGTGACGTCGGCATGATGTCTGCTCCTCGCGTCCGAAGGAATGTACTAACACCATTCATCCTGGAGCCGCACCCTGCAATGTCGATCAGATCCCGGGTCCGCCGGCGACCGGCCCCGCCCGAGATGCCGGGAAGATCGTGTTGTCGTGTAATGGGCCCTATGGCACCCACCACCGCCGGGAAATCCGGGCGCGGAGGACTGCGCAGGCTCGGCGCCTGGTGCGCCCACCACTTCCTGATCGTCATCATCGCCTGGCTCGTGGCCATGGTCGCCCTCCAAGTGATCGACCGTTCCGTCGGCGGGACCTACGAGGACAACTTCCAGCTGTCGGACGTGCAGTCCGAGAAGGGCCTCGACGTCCTGAAGGAGCACGACCCGCAGGCCGGCGGCTACAGCAGCCAGATCGTGCTCCACGACGACAAGCAGGCACTGAGCGCGCTCGGCTCGCAGATGTCCACCACGGTCGGCGACCTGCAGAAGCTGCCGCACGTGCTCAGCGTGCAGAACCCGCTCTCACAGACCCCCACCAAGATCGGTCCGGTGTCGAGCGACGGGAAGACCGGCTACATCACCATCCGCTTCGACGTCCAGCCCTCCACCCTCGGCGACGGCTACCTGACCGGCGTCGACCAGGCCGTCCAGCCGCTGCGGGCGGCCGGCGCCGAGGTCGAGTACGGCGGTTCGCTCGGCGAACTGGCCCGGCCCAAGGCCGACGACCGGGTCAGCGAGCTGATCGGCTTCGCGGTCGCCATCGTCGTCCTGCTCATCGGCTTCGGCAGCGTCATCGCCGCCGGGCTGCCCCTGATCACCGCGCTGATCAGCGTCGTCGGCGGACTCGCCATTCTCGGGCTGCTCGCCGCCGCCTTCGTCTTCGCCACCGTCTCACCGACCCTCGCCACCATGATCGGCCTCGGCGTCGGCATCGACTACGCGCTCTTCCTGACCACCCGGTACCGGCAGAACCTGATCGACGGCGCCGATCCCGCAGAGGCCGCCGGACACGCCGCGGCCACCAGCGGCCGCGCCGTCCTCGTCTCCGGCACCACCGTGATCATCGCACTCGCCGGCCTGTACGCGTCCGGGGTGTCCTTCATCGGCAAACTCGGCCTGGCCGCCGCCGTCACGGTGGTCTCCGCCGTCGCCGGCGCCCTCACCCTCGTGCCGGCCCTGTTCGGACTCATCGGCCGGCACATCGACCGCTACCACGTCCGCAGACCGGTCGCCGAGACCGACGCCGAACCGGGCGCCACCCCGCACGGCACCTGGCACCGCTACGCCAAACGCGTCGAGCGCAGGCCCTGGGAGTACCTCGGGGCGGGCGTCGCCGTCATCGCGATCCTCGCGATCCCCGTGTTCTCCATCCAGCTCGGCCACATCGGCGACGGCGCCGACCCGACCTCCTTCACCGACCGGCGGGCCTACGACCTGATGACCGACGCCTTCGGACCCGGCTCCAACGGCCCCCTCACCGTCGTCATCGACCAGACGTCCGTCCCCTCCGACAAACGATCCGCCCTCTCCTCCCAGGCACAGAAGACCCTCGGCGCCGTGCCGGACGCGGCCGTCGTCACCCCGCTGACGGCCACCCAGGACGGCGACGTCCTGATCGCCACCGTCTACTCCACCCAGGCCCCGCAGGACGCCACCACCACCGACCTGACGAACCGGCTCATCGACCACACCCTCCCCGACGCGGTCTCCGGCTACGACGCCAAGGGCTATGTCACCGGCACCACGGCCGCCCAGGTCGACTTCCGCGACATCGTCGCCAGCCGGCTCCCCGTGATCATCCTCGTGGTCGTCGGCCTCGCCTTCCTGATCATCCTCGCCGTCTTCCGCGGCCTCCTCGTCGCCGTCAAGGCCGCCGTCCTCAACGTCCTGTCGATCACGGCCTCCTACGGTGTCGTCGTCGCCGTCTTCCAGTGGGGCTGGGGCGGGCCCGCGCTGGGCGTCAACGGCGATGTGCCCATCGAGAGCTATGTGCCGATGATGATGTTCGCGATCATCTTCGGCCTCAGCATGGACTACGAGATCTTCCTGCTCTCCCGCGTCCACGAGGCCTGGCTGCGCACCGGCGATGCCAAGGACTCCGTCGCCCACGCCCTGGAGATCACCGCCCGGGTCATCACCTGCGCGGCCCTGATCATGGTGAGTGTGTTCGCCGCGTTCATCATCAGCGACAACATCGTCGTCAAGATGCTCGGCCTGGGCCTCGCCGTCAGCGTGCTCATCGACGCCACCGTCGTACGCCTGCTCATGGTGCCCGCGGTGATGACACTGCTCGGCCCGCACGCCTGGTGGACACCGCGGTGGCTGGACCGGATCCTGCCGCACATCGACGCCGAGGGGGACACCGAGACCCTCAACGGCCCGCGGGATCCCCGGGGGCGAGAACGAGCATCGTGACGTCGTCACGGACGGCGGGGGAGTGGCGCAGGAGATCGGCCCAGACGCGGTCGGCCGTGGCCGCCGGGCCGGTGCCGTCGGTCAGGGCGGGCAGCCGGTCCGTGAGCGGATAGAAGGCGCCCGCGGTGTCCCTGGACTCCCAGACGCCGTCGGAGGCGAGGAAGAGCCGGTCGCCGGGGCGCAGCGCGAGGGCACGGCCGCCGGGCGGGGCCGCACCCGGCAGGCCCAGACCTAGGGGTGTCCACGGGACGACGGCCACCTCCGTCGCCGTACCGTCGCGCAGCAGCACGGGCGGCGGATGCCCGCACACCACGATCCGCACGGCGTCCGCGGCCGGTGTGAACTCCAGCAGGACGGCCGTGGCGAAGAGTTCGGCGTGCGCGACCCGCGCCGAGTCCACCGCCAGCCGCCGGTCCAGACGGGCCGCCACCTCCTCCAGGGACGGCCGGTCCAGCACCGCCTCACGGAACGCCCCCATCAGGGACGCCACCGTAGCGATCGCCGCCAGTCCGTGCCCCTGGACGTCCCCCAGCACCGCCCGCACCCCGTGCGCGCTCTCCCGCACGTCGAAGAAGTCGCCGCCGACCAGCGTCCCGCGCTCGGCCGCCCGGTACAGGCCGGCGCAGCGCACCGGACCCACCCGCTCCGGCACCGACGGCACCACCGCGCGCTGGGCCGCCTCCGCGACCGTGCGCTCCATGTCCAGCTGCATGTCCCGGCGGCGGCGCACGAACGCCACGAACACGCTCAGCGCGGCGACGAAACAGATCGTCAGCAGGTCCGTCTGGCCCGGGTCGTCCAGCCGGAACGCCGGCACGTTCAGTATCACCACCACGGCCGCGCCGAGCACCGCGGTCGCCACGGGACCGTAGGACAGCACGGCCAGCGGCGGGATCGCGCCCAGCAGGAAACCGATGTCCAGGGGATCGGGGTCGGCCAGGGTGGCCGCGGACACCCCCGCGATCAGCAGGATCGGCAGCGCCCGCACCCACGGCGGCGGGGGCGCGCCCCGCAGCCAGCCCCGCCGCTCCCCGTCCACTCGTGCCACACCACCACGCTCCCCCCGGGCACCGGCGGACGCACGCCGAAAATATCGGTTGGACTCCCCGTCGGACGATCTTCTACTGTGTGACCGCACGCCCGGACACCACGGAAGGAGGCGAGCGCCGATGAACCTCTCATCCACCCCGCGCTCCCACCCCGTGACCCCGGCGTGCCTCGCCTGACCTCCGTGTCGGGCGCCCGGGAGCGCATCACGTCATACGCATCCCGGAGGAATCCGTGACCGATCTGGTCATCCGCGCTCTCGACGAGAGCGACGTCCATGTCTTCGACACCCTGCCCGACCCGCTGCGCGCCGCCGAGGCGTTCGGCAACGACACCTACCGGCCCGAGTGGAAGCGGGTCGCGCTGCGCGACGGCCGGGTCGTCGCCCGCGCCGCATGGTGGGGCGGCCCCGACGACGCCGAACCGGTGACCGTCGAGTGGTTCGACTTCGCCGACGGCGAGGAGGAGGCGGGCGCCGAACTGCTGCGCACCGCGTCCTGGCGGGTCGGCCTCAACCTGGTCCTGCCCACCGGCTGGCGTGAGGACCCCGCCACCCGGGCCGCCGCCGAGGCCCGCTACGCCGCCGCCCGCGCGGCCGGGTACACCCTGCTCGTGGAGCGCTTCGTCTACCGCTGGACCCCGGAGTGCGGCCTGCCCGACCGTCCCGGCAGGCTGCGGTTCGCCCCCGAACCCGACGACGCGGTGTTCTTCGACGCCCTGCGGCGCATCCACTCCGACACGCTGGACGCCCACGCCCGCAAGGCGATCGAGGAGGGCGGACCGGACCGGGCCGCCCAGGAGGAGCTGGACTTCTTCCGCTGGTGCCCCTCCCCGCGCGAGTGGTGGCAGACCGCGTACACCCCGGACGGCGAGCTGGCCGGCATCCACATCCCGGCCCACAACCCGGTCGGCCCCTGCATAGGCTTCATCGGGGTCCTCCCACAGCACCGGGGGCACGGCTACGCCTACGACCTGCTCGCCGAGTGCACCCACTACCTCGCCGAACGGGGCGCGCGGTTCATCGCCGCCGCGACCGACCAGGCCAACTTCCCCATGGCCGCGCACTTCACCAGGGCGGGCTACCCCGTCGCACGGGAGCGGGCGAACTTCGAGGCCCGCTGATTCAGTCCGCGGCGCCGGCGCCGGAGCCCAGCAGGGCCTCGGCGTCGGCGAGGATCTCGGTGACCCGCAGGCCGAACGCGGCGTCGCAGGGGTGGGCCCGGCCGTCGCGGGCCGCGGCGAGGAGTTCGTCGGCGGCCCGGGTGAGGGCGTCGGCGGCGCTTCCGGTGGGCTCGGGGAGACGGGCGGTGCCGGTCTCGCCGTGCAGGGCGACGGCCGCGCCCGAAGCCGAGGGCGGGGCCGTCAGACTGAGCGTCACGGTGCTGGAGGCGCCGCCGGTGTGATCGAGGACCAGGTGCACGGTGTCACGCGCACCGCGGGCCGCGGCCGCCACCCGGCGGACGTCGCCGAGCACCGGCAGCAGCACCGACAGGGCGTGCGGGCCCACGTCCCACACCGCGCCCTTCTCGCGCCGCCAGGGCGTGGCGAACGGGCTGCCGTTCTCCTCGGCGAACACCGACCCCAGCCACTGGGCGTGCGCGGTGAACCAGCCCCCGGCGGCCGTCTGCGCCGCGATCCAGTCCGCGGTCTCGGACAGGTACCGGGTGGTGAAGAAGACCACCGAGGCGACCTGCGCCTTCTCGGCGGCCCGCACCACGGCCCGTGCCCCGTCCGGCGTCGTGGCGACCGGCTTGTCCAACAGGAGGTGGCAGCCCGCCGAGGCGGCCCGGACCGCCAGCTCGGCCTGCACGTTCGGCGGCAGCGCGACGGCGACGGCGTCCACGTCCGCGAGGAGGTCGTCGACCTCGGCGTAGGCCCGCGTGCCATGACGGTCCGCCAGCTCCCCGGCGGCCTCCGGGCGGCGGCCCCACACCCCGGTGAACTCCAGCGCCTCGTGCGTGGCGAGTACCGGGGCGTGGACCATCTGGGCCCAGGGGCCGGTACCGAGCAGACCTATGCGCATGCCGTGAGCTTCGCACACCGGTCCCGCCAGGGCACACCCGGGTTCAGCGCAGCGACGGCACGGCGAACCCCGTCAGCAGGGCGTCCGCCCGGTGCAGTCCGCTCTCCGCGGAGATCTCCCGCACCGACTGCGCGGGCCGCACCGTGGCGAAGGCGGCCCGGCCGTCCCGCACCAGATACCCGTACACGGCCGGCCTCGGCAGGCTGTTGTACGCCCAGGGCGCCGAGAAGTAGTAGGCGCCCGTGTCGTGCAGGACGACCACATCGCCCTCCGCGAGCTCGGGCAGCGGACGCTCGTGGGCGACGACGTCCCCGGCGAAGCACAGCGGCCCGGCGATGTCGTGGGGCACCAAGGGACCCGTCTTCGGCGTGCCGTCCGGGCCGTACGCGGACACCCGCACCGGCCAGTCCTCCGGCATGAAAACCGTGCGCGTGGCGACCTGGGCCCCGGCGTGGGTGAGCGCGATCCGGCGGCCGCCGGACTCCTTGACGTACTCGACGAGGCCGGCGGTGAAACCGTTCTTGGCGAGCAGCGAGCGGCCGAACTCGGTCACCAGCTGATAGCTGCCGTCCAGCAGGGCCGGCTCCACGGCGGTCAGCGCCGCCACGTACTCGGCGTACGTCGGTGTGACGCAGTCGTCCGCGAAGTTCACCGGCAGTCCGCCGCCCAGGTCGAGGCTGGTGACCTGGCGGTGGCCGACACGCGCGTTGATCTCCTCGGCGAGCCGGTGCAGCGCCGCGAGACCCCGCGCGATCAGGGGCAGCGGGCAGCCCTGCGAGCCGACGTGGGCGTGCAGCCGGGTCAGCCAGGGGCGGCGCGCGTAGGCCTCGACGACCCGCTCCCGGGCGCCCGGGTCGCGCAGCGCCACGCCGAACTTGGAGTGCGCGGTCGCCGTGCTCATCGCCCCGATCGACCCGCCGCCGACCTGCGGATTGACCCGCACGCCGAGGACGGACGCGCAGTCGGCGGGCCGCAGGGCGTCGATCCGCTCCAGCTCGGCGAGGTTGTCGGCGTTCACCGCGATGCCCAGCGAGAGCGCCTCCTCGAGCTCCCGGCGGGTCTTGGCCGGGGAGTCCAGCACGATGCGGGAGGGGGCGAAACCGGCGTCCAGCGCCACCCGCAGCTCACCCGGACTGGCCACCTCGCAGCCCATTCCGGCGTCGGCGAGCAGCCGCAGCACGGGCACCAGCGGACAGGCCTTGGCGGAGAAGGCGTGCAGCACGTCCGGCACCCCCGCGAACGCCTCGTGCAGCGCGGCCACGCTCTCCCGCACCCCCTGGACGTCGACGAAGCCGGCCAGCGGCCGGTCCTCCCCGAGGAGCCCGTCGGCGACGGCCTGCCGGACGGCGAGCGTGAGGTTGTCGGTGCGGGGCGGTGCGGGGTGCGACACGTCCGGATCTCCTTCGCTGAGGGAGCACAACTCCAGGATCTCCAGGTTTGCGCGCGACCGCGCCACATGTCTTCGGCCTCCGGCACGAAGACGCCCGGAATCCTTGTGGTACCGGGCCTCCCGCGCCCGCAGCGCCCGCACGGCGAGGAAAAGAAGCGGTTTCTGTGACGCTGAGTAGTGGTACGGACGAGCTGGGTGGTTACTGTGTGTTACGCTGGGTGGAGGAGCGGAGGACGCTCGGTTGAGGCCGTTCGTGGCGCGATCGTGCCCCCGGAGGGTGACATGTGTCTCCCCTGTGCATGAATCGCCCAGGTCCGGGCACACGCGGTGCAACAACCGTAGAGAGGGGCGCGCTCGTGATCGTTCCCGACCCGAAGGTCGCCAGGACGTTGCTCACCCGGTACGCGACGCTGAGGATCGCCCAGTCGGAGCAGGAGCGGCCGGAGGCCGCCCGGGAGCTTCAGGACGTGACGTACACGCTCTGCGTGCTCATGGACACGTCCGACGTCGGGGAGGCGCTCGCGGCGGCGGACGCCCTGCTGGACTCCCTGACCCCGGCGACGGGCCGAGGGCTGTCCCTGGCCGTCTGAGGAATCGAAGGGCGCGGCCGGAGCCCCGGTGTGGGGCTCCGGCCGCGCCGTGGTGCCGTCAGGAGGTCGCCGAGCCGCAGCGGTCGGCGGTCCGGCGGTCAGACTTCGGGGCCGGTCCGGCCAGCCACTCCGCGATGGTGCGGGCGATCGGCTGACCGGTGTCCACCTCCACGAAACCGAACTGACCGGACTGGTTGCACTCCAGGAACCACCAGGTCCCGTCGGCGTCCTCCGCGAAGTCGAAGGCTCCGTAGGACAGTTCCGCCTCGCGCAGATACATCCGTACGGCCTCGGCGAGGCGCGGCGGGACGTCGGCCTCCCGCCACGGCGTCGTGGAGGGCGCGTACCGCACGTCCACCACGTCCGGGTCGGCGCCCGGAGCCGTGTCCTTGCGGGCGGCCAGGAGCCGCTCGCCCACCGCGGTCAGCCGTATGTCGGCCCGCTTGGCGATCCTGCGCTGCAGCAGCGTCGGACCGTAGGCGACGGCCGCGAAGTCGGCGCCCTGCGGGACCCGTGTGGTGGGCACCGCACGCGGCGGGTCCTGCGGATGCGCCCCGGACACCGGCTTGACCACCAGGTCCGGGTAGCGTTCCGCGAAGTCCCGCGCGGCCTGCGGGAAGCTCGTGACCAGGGTGGCGGGCACGGGCAGCCCGCTGCGCTGGGCGAGCCGCAGCTGCCACGGCTTGTGCCGGGCGCGCAGGGACGCGTCGGGATGGTTCATCCAGCGCGCCCCGGTGCCCCGGAGCATGCCGTAGAGGGCCTGCGAGGACTCCTCCGTGAGCCATGCGGACGGCTGCGCCGCCCGTGCCGCCGCGGTGCCGGGCCGGCGGACCCACACGGACCTGAGTCCGTCGAGGCTCACCAGCCGGCCGGCCGACGACAGATGGCCCCGGAAGGCACCGTGGACGAACTCGCCGGAGAGTGCGACGGTGCTGGTCAGGTCGGCCGGGTCGAGCCGTACGACCGGGACGCCCGCGGCGTTCAGGTGCACGACCACCATGTCCGCCGTGACGTCCTCTTCGCAGGTCAGGATGAGCACGGTCATCGATCTGGACCCGTGCTCAGTCGTCGAAGTGGGTCTTGGAACCCGCTGTGGAGGTGGTCGTCCCCAGTTCTCTGAGCAGGGCGTGGTCACGAGCGGCGACACGGCCGTCGAGGAGTACGTTCAACTGCAGTCCAGGGTCATAGGCGTACGGAGTTGCGAACTCCAACTTCGCCGCAGGGCGTGCGTAGTTGAGCGCGAACGGTTGCATGTTCTCTCCCTCGTCGGTACTGCCTCGATCAAGCGGTGCCGCTGTGCGACGTCACTCGGGCCCGCTGCATTGTTGCGACCTTCAGTCACTTATACGATTCGAACGGGTGGTTGGTTTCCTTACTCTCCGTGATCATCGGCGAGTCGGGACACCAGCAGGGCGCGGAGCAGGGGAGATGGGCCGAACGGGGGGTGAAAACGTCTTCAGATACGGTCAGTTGGGAGCCCCGCGCGCTCGGGAAAGCGGCGCAGGGAGCGCAGGGCCAGGAGCAGGACACCGATGTCGTCGAGATAGACCGGGTCGGGCAGTACGTCGGTGGGAAGCACGAAGTACAGGACGGCGCCCCAGAACACCCAGCGCGGGCCGGAGGGCAGCCCGGCACGTCTGAGGTCCCGGCGGGCCCGGACCAGCCGCACCAGGACCACGACGGCCAGGGCCAGGAGGACCGCGGCCACTGCCGCGGCGACGACGAGCACGGTGGTCGTGTCCATGGGCCTCTCCCTTCGCGGTCCGTCGTACGGCGTGCGCCCCGGTCGGCCTGCGCTGCGCAGCCCTTGTTGGTCGAATTCCCCGATTTCGGTTCCCGAATTCCCGTTTCCGGGTCGATTACCGCATCGGATGGGGCACTTTCCGGCCGTTCGGCGACCCCTGTGCGCCCCCAAAGGGGCCGCGTCCGAGGGCGAGTTGCGTCATATGACCGTGGTTCAGGTCGGCGTAGGGCCGCGTGTCGCACCTCGGAGGCGCAGGGTGGCCGCAGTCTTCGGGGCGATCCGCCCGGCGGCCGAAAATCGTTCCCGTGGACGGCTCCCACGGGGTGAGCCGGTCGTCCCGGAACCCCGGGCCGCACCCGGCGCCGGGCCGGTGCGGGGCCATGTCGAGCCGACGGGTGTGACCGACCTCACCCGCGCGATCCTCGTCCCGGCTACTGACCGGCTGTCGGCTCGGAGCCGTCGGCGGCCCTGTGCCCGGCCGTCTCGGCGGCGTCGGCAGGTGCCTTGTCCGTCGCCTCGTCAGTGGCTTCGCCGGAGACCTGCCGGGCTTCGTCCCGGACCCGGGACGACTCCGTCGACGCGGGGCGCAGGCTGCCCATGGTGGACTCCTTCAGCCGCTCCAGGGTCCGGCCCAGCTGCTGGAAGGGCGAACCGCTCTTCTTCGGCGCAGGCGCGGACCCCGGCGCGGACGCCTGCGCCGGCAGCCGCGGCTCACCGGCCTCGGCGGCCGCCTCCCGGTACGCGGCCAGCGCCTCGTGCGCCTGTTCGGCGGCCTCCCGGTACAGGTCCCGGGACTGCGTCATCGCCTCCAGGGCCTCCTTGTACATGGCGACCAGCTCCCGTTCCCGCGCGAGCTCCTCCTCGAGGGTGAGCAGCTGCCACTTCTCCCGCAGCAGGGTCAGCAGGGCGTCGCCGCCCTCCGGCAGCGGTGCGGGCAGAGCGGCGTACCGCCGTACCGAGTCCAGGACCTCGGTCGGGTGCGAACCGTCCAGGAAGACACTGCGCACCGCGAAGTCACCGGCGTCGTACCCGTCCGGCGCCGGGCTGCCCGGCAGGACCAGCGCACCGCCGCGCGGCACCTCGACCCCGAAGTCCTTCAGGGCCCAGTTCACCGTGCGCAGCTGATGCGGCGCCGCCCGGTGCTCCACCACCCGGTGGTGCAGGCCGGGCGGCAGCAGCCCGACCAGGGAACGCCGGCCCCGCTCGTCGGGCGTCATCGCCTCGTGGACGACGAGATGGACGGTCCAGGTGTCGTGCAGGGCGGCCCGGAGCGTCCGGCGCAGCTCCTTGTCGTCCGCCGGCAGCGGGTTGGTGTCGAGGAACCGCAGACCGGTGACGGTCTCCTGGCCCCACGCGGTGTCCGTCTCCCACGGCCAGAACATTCCGGCGGGCGACGGCCATCGCAGGTCCCAGGGCCGCTCCGCCTCCGCGACCAGCGCCCATTCCTGACCCCGGCCCGACCACTCCGACAGCTTCAGCCGGGCGCGCACGGTCACCTCGTCCGGCACCTGCCAGCGGGCCTCGAACGCCGACTCCCCCTCGGCGGTCTCGGTGTCGGGCAGCTCCGAGAAGTCCTGGAGGGTCCCGCTGTCCTTGCACTCCCGGAGGTGTTTGCGCAGCACGTCCGGCCCCGTGGGACCGGTGTGGCGGCCGCGGGCGAGCCAGACCGTGGAAGGGGTCGGGGGCGGGACGGTCGTGGAGATGTGCATGAGTCCGTTCGTGAGGGATGGGCGCGAGGTGCCGTGCGTGCGGTACGGGGTGTGCGGGCGGGGCGTGCGGGGTCGTCGACGAGCGTGACCCGCGAAGGCCAGTATCGCCCGTCGTGAGGTGTGGTTGATCACATGGGGGTGGGCGGACGGCCTTCGGCTTGCGCCTGCCCAAGCGACCGCGCGGTCACGCGTCCCACCCCCACATTCGTACGGGGTGTGCCCGGCGCACACGGCGTGGACTTGTTTCACCACGGCCGCCCCGCCCGCACCCATGGGCCCCGGAGCGCCCCGCCCCGACAATCGACCGGGTGGACAGGGCCCGCCCACCATCCGCGTCGGGGCGGGTCCTGTCCGCGTGCCCGCGCGGACAGGAACCCGTTCGCCGCGTCCCTTCAGCTCTGTCGGCGCTCGGCGCCCTCGCGCAGTTCCCGGCGCAGCCGTCCGGGGTTCCAGTCCTCGGTGACGGCCTGCCAGAGGGTGTCGGCCTGGGAGGGCGGGGCGAGACCGCCGACCGGCGGGTCGAGGTCGAGGTTGGTGGGGAAGGGATAGCCCTCGGCGGTGGCGGCGACCACCCGGCGCAGCCAGTCCTCGCCGGCGCCCTCGGCCTTGCGCCGCAGCAGTACCGGGAACAGCGCCTCGGCCATCGCGGCGCGGTCCACCGTCTCCATGGCGCGGCCGAAGGCGGAGGAGATCTGCAGCAGGTTGGCCATGCGGCGGATGTCGCCCGAGACGTTGTGCCCGGCGGCGTGGAACAGGGCCGGGTTGAAGAAGGCCGCGTCGCCCTTCTCCAGCGGCAGCTGGACGTGGTGGGCGTCGAAGTACTCGACGAACTCCGGCAGCCGCCACGCCAGATAGCCGGGCTCGTACTTCTGCGAGTGCGGCAGGTAGAGGGTCGGGCCGGACTCGACGGGCATGTCGCAGTGGGCCACCGCGCCTTGGAGGGTGAGCACGGGAGAGAGCCGGTGGACGTGCGCCGGGTAGGCGGCGGCCTGCTCCTGGGAGAGGAAACCGAGGTGGTAGTCGCGGTGCGCGCTCTGCGCGGCGCCGCCCGGGTTGACCACGTTGACCTGCGAGGTGACCTGGTAGGCGGGGCCGAGCCAGGCCTCCGCGATCAGAGCCAGGATGTCGTTGGCGTAGTAGTCGGCGAACACCTCGGGCGCCCGCACCGCCACCTTGTCGAGGGCGTTCCAGACGCGGTCGTTGGCGCCCGGCTTGGCGAAGTGGTCGCCGCGGGCCGTGCCGGCGGCGCGCTCCTGTTCGATCAGCTTCCGGAAGACCTCGGACGTGCGGTCCACGACGGCCGGGTCGGTGAAGGCGCCTTTGAACACCACGATGCCCGGCCCGTCCAGCAGGGCCCGCACCAGCTCGCTCCGCACGGCCCGGAGGCCCTCAGGCGAGGCGGCCAGTGAGCGGAGCCGGCCGCTGTCGTAGAGCGGGACGTTCTGTTCGATCCGCAGGGCCGAGGGGTGGTCGGCGGGCTCGGTGCGCCGCTCCACGAGCGAGCGGAACGCGTCGAGATCGCAGTCGGCCTCGGTCAGCCAGATCCGTGATCGCGCGGCGGCGGTGGTGGTCATCGCGGGTTCCTTTCGCTGCCCTGGCACTTCTGCCAGTCTTGGGAACCCGAGCTCGTCATTCAATCCTCAGCAGCACATCAAAAGTCCATCAGCCGTCCGGGGGGATCAGCCATGCGGCACCCTTACACGATCAGGGAAATCGCCCGTCAGGCCGGGCTGAGCACGGCCACGGTCGACCGGGTGCTCAACGAACGGGGCAACGTCCGGGAGAGCACCGTCAGGGAGGTGCGGCAGGCCGTCAAGGACCTGGACCGCCAGCAGAGCCAGGTCCGCCTCGCGGGGCACACCTTCATGATCGACATCGTGATGCAGACCCCGGAGCGGTTCTCCACCGCCGTACGCGAGGCGCTGGAGGCGGAACTGCCCTCGCTGCACCCCGCCGTGGTGCGTTCCCGCTTCCACTTCCGTGAGACCTGTCCTCCCGCGGAACTCGTCGCGATCCTGGACAGGATCGCCGAGCGGGGCTCGAAGGGCGTGATCCTCAAGGCTCCGGACCTGCCGGAGACCACGGCCGCCGTCGGCCGGCTGACGGCGGCCGGCATCCCCGTCGTCACCCTGGTCACCGACCTGCCGCACAGCACGCGGCTCGCGTACGTCGGCATCGACAACCGGGCCGCGGGCGCCACCGCCGCCTACCTTCTCGGGCAGTGGCTCGGCGGACGGCCCGGCCATGTGCTCATCACCATCAGCCGGGGCTCCTTCCGGGGCGAGGAGGAACGCGAGATGGGCTTCCGCAGCGAGATGCGGCTGACGCACCCCGGGCGGTCGCTGGTGGAGGTCACCGACAGCGACGGCCTGGACGCCACCCAGCACGACCTCGTCCTCGAGGCGCTGCGGCGCGACGAGGACATCGTCGCCGTCTACTCCGCGGGCGGCGGCAACCTCGCGACGCTCGACGCCTTCGACGCGCTGGGGCGGGAGTGCGCGGTGTTCATCGCCCACGACCTCGACCACGACAACACCCGGCTGTTGCGCGAGCGCCGCCTCACCGCGGTCCTCCACCACGACCTGCGCCAGGACATGCGCCGCGCCTGCCAGATCGTCATGCGGGCCCACCGGGCGCTCCCCGACGACGGCCCCGCGCTGCCCTCGGCGATCCAGGTGGTCACCCCCTTCAACCTGCCCGTCACGAGGCCGTAGCCCACCGGACCCGTCCGCTTGTCGCCGCTCCGGTGCCGCACTACCGTGCCGGCGTGGATCACTTCTCGTACTCCTGGCAGGCGTTGCGCACGGCGGTCGCCGGACTTCCGGACGAGGACTTCACCCGGCCGTCGGGCTGCTCCGGCTGGCTCGTGCGGGACCTGGTGTGCCATCTCGTCATCGACGCGCAGGACGTCCTGATCACCCTCGTCACCCCCGCCGTCACCGAACCCACCGTCGACGCCGTGACGTACTGGCACGTCGCCGACCGTCCGCCGACCGGCGAGGACCCTCTCGACGCGCTGACCGTCCGGCTCGCCGCCGCCTACGGGGAACCGCACCTGCTCAGGTTCCACCTCGACGACGTCGGCTCCGCGGCCGGACGCGCCGCCGGGCTCGCCGACCGCGGCGCGCGGGTGAGCACCCGCGACGAGGTGCTCACGGCGGGCGACTACCTCACCGCGTACGTCCTGGAGTGGACGCTGCACCACCTCGACCTGATCGCCCACCTCCCGGGCGCCCCGCGACCGCCGGCCGAGGGCCTCGCCCGCTCGCGCGAGCTGCTGGAAAGGATCGCCGGCGCCGCGTTCCCGGCGTCGTTCACCGACACGGACGCGCTGATGGTCGGCACCGGCCGCCGGGCACCGACCGGCGCCGAGCGGACACAGCTCGGCGAACTGGCCGCCCGACTGCCGTTCGTCCTCGGCTGACCCGCCGGATCAGGGCCGCCACCGGGCCTGACGATGCCCGAGCAGCCGCGAGTGGTGTAGCTCGGGCCGCTGGTGAAGTCCCCCCTTCCCCACCGTGGGCGGCTCGTGGGCGGAACACTTCGACCTGCTCACCGGCCTGCCGAACCTGTTGCGCGGGCATCCGGACCCCGATGTGCGGTACCGGGCCCACGAGACCGCGACGTCGACGGAACGACCGCCACTGTCCCCACTGCCCCTCCATCCGCTAACATAGAATAATTAGATAGATGATTTGTCCAATGGTGGCGAGGAGTGGCCGTGGACTTCGGGCTGACCGACGAGCAGGACCTGTTGCGCGCGACGGCACGGCAGTTCGTCGCCGACGTGTGCCCGGCCGAGCGGGCGAAGCGTTGGGACGAGGAGAGCGTCGTACCGCCCGAGTTGTTCCGGGGCATGGCCGATCTGGGCTGGTTCGCCCTCCCGTTCAGCGAGGAAGAGGGCGGCGACGGCGGCGGGCCGCTCGAACTCATCCTGATCGCCGAGGAGTTGGGACGGGCAAGTTTCGACGTCGCCATGTGCTACATCGGGGTGCTCATCCCCGGGATCACCGTGTTCCGGTGGGGCAGCGAGACACAGCGGGACTTCATCCGCGAGCAGGTGATGACCGGGCGCCACCGGCTCGCCGTCGGTCTCAGCGAGCCGGACAGCGGGTCCGACGCGGCGGCGCTGCGCACCACCGCCCAGGATCACGGGGACCACTTCCTCGTCCGCGGCCAGAAGGCGTGGTGCACGGGCGGCGGACTGCCCGACACCACCATCGCGACCTATGTGCGCACCGGGCCCCGCGAGCCCAAGCACGGCGGGATCAGCCTGCTGCTCGTCGACCCCGCCACGGAAGGCGTCGAAGTGCGCCGCACCCCGACCCTGGCCCGGCACATCCTGGGCACCAACGAGATCTTCTTCAACGACGTGCTGGTGGCGAAGGAGAACCTCGTCGGGCCGCGCGACGAGGGCTGGAAGGTCATGCTCTCCAACATCGAACTGGAGAAGGTCATCATCAGCGGCGGCTATCTGGGCGCCGCGCAGGCCACGCTCGACGAGATGCTCGAGTACGCCCGCGCCCGGCACGCCTTCGGCCGGCCGATCGGCAACTTCCAGTCGCTCGCCCACGCCATGGCCGACCTGCAGACCGAGATCGACTCCGCCCGGCTGCTCGCCTACCGCGCCGCCTGGCTGCTGGCCCAGGGCAAGCCCTGCACCCGCGAGGGCTCGATGGCCAAGCTGAAGGGGTCGGAGACCTATGTGGCGGCCGCCCGGCTCGGAATGCAGGTCTGCGCGGGGCACGGCTTCTCCACGGAGAGCATGATGAGCTTCCGCTACCGGGAGTCGATCGTCGCCACCATCTCCGGCGGGACGAGCCAGATCCAGCGCAACGGCATCGCCCGCAGCATGGGGCTGCGCTCCTACTGATCCTCACCCCGCCCTTCCTGGGCGGCCAGCCACTCCTCGTGCCGCGCGAAGTGGCCCGGGTCGCGGGTCACCCAGATCCCCGAGGCCCGGGCCAGTACGGCCCGGTTCGGCAGCAGCACCATCTCGCCCGCGATGTACCAGCGCCGGCCCTCCCGCCGCTCGACCCAGGCCCGCACCTCGAGCGGCCGCTCCACCGGCACCGGTTTCACGAAGCTCACGCTCAGTTCCGCCGTCACGCTCAACACCCGGTGCAGCAGCGGGAGATGGCCGAGGCAGTCATCGAGGACGGCGGCCGTCCAGCCGCCGTGCGCCACATTGGGACCGCCCTCCTGGTCGCGGGGGCAGGTGAGCCCGAACCACGCCGCACCGTCCTCGTCCAGCCGCTCGCCCGCCACCCCGAGCCGGCAGGCACCCGCGACCCGGCAGGCGCCGCACAGCGCCACCCCGCCCGGGGTGCGGGGCGGCTCCTGGAAGTCCGCCCCCGCCCAGTGGCCGTCCGTCGTCGTCACCATGCCGCCTCTCCTCGTGTCAGACATCGGCAAGCAGCGGGCGCAGCTTGCCGGCGATCAGCTGTACCTGCCGGGCCACCATCTCCTCCGGCATTCCGGCCAGCGAGGCCCACAGGAACACCCCCTCGACGGGCAGGCCCGCGACGTACGCCTTGACGGCGTCGGCGGTCTCCTGCGGGGTGCCGTAGAGGAACTGACCGACTCCACTCGCGCGCAGGCCGGTCTGCCGCCACTTCTCCGGATCGATGGGGCGGGGGGCCGGCTGGTCGGTCCCCTCCACCATGTACCGGCGGTAGCTGTCCCACTGGTAGGACAGGTGCTTGCGGACCACCGGCCAGTCGCCGTCCGGGTCCTCCGTGACGAACGTCGTGAACGAGCCCTGCATCCGGGCCGCCGCCGCGTCGTGCCCGCCCTCGGCGAGGCCCTCCCGGTACGGCGTCAGCAGCGCCGGGTTCAGCGACAGCAGCCCGGTGCCGAGCCGGCCGGCCCGCCGGGCGCCCTGGGGGCCCTGGTAGCCGAGCCAGATCGGCAGCGGGTCCTGGACCGGGCCGGGGGTGACCGCGGACCGCGCCCACAGGTCGCGGATCTCCCGGACCCGCTGGTCGGTGGTGGTGTAGCGCTTGGCGAGGTCCGCCCCGAACAACCGGTACTCGGGCACGCGGTAACCGGTGCCGAGACCGAGGTCGAGGCGGCCGCCGCTGATGATGTCCACGATCGCGGCCTGCTCGGCGATCTCGGGGGCCGCGTGCAGCGGCGCCGGGAGGACCGCGGTGCCCAGGCGCACCCGCCGGGTGCGGGCGGCGGCCGCGGCGGCCATGGTGAGCGGCTGCGGGAGGTATCCGTCCTCGAAGCCGTGGTGTTCGGAGAACCAGACGGAGTCCAGGCCCAGCCGGTCGGCCTCCTCGCACATCTCCAGGGCGAAGCCGTACACCCGCGACCAACTCTGGCGCCACGGCGGAGGGTTGCGCAGGTCGAAGTAGATGCCCACCTTCATGAGGGGGTTCCTCCTGTCGGGTTGTCCGTGAGCCGGAGCGTCGCGTGCGCGACGACGACCCCGTCGCCGGGCGGCAGCAGCCGCACCGGGCGCAGATGCAGTGCCTCGATCGCGGGGACGTCCTCGACCAGGGCCGAGACCCGCAGGACGGTCTCCTCCAGAGCGGTGAGGTCCACGCCCGGGCCGCCCGCGCGGCCGTCGAGCAGCGGGGCCGCCCGCAGTGAGCGGATCATCTCCCGGGCGTCGCGGTCGCTGAGCGGCGTGACCCGGTGCGCCACGTCCGCCATGAGGTCGGCGTAGTCCCCGGTCAGCCCGAAGGAGAGCACCGGCCCGAACACCGGATCCGCGTCCACGGAGAGGAACGCGTCGGGGCCGGGTCCCGTACCGGCAGCGCGGACGGCGATCCCGTACGCGGCCAGCACCTCGGCGGCGACCGCCGCGGGGACCGGGCCCGGGGCGCGGCGCGCGAGCAGCGACCGGGCGCGCTCGGCGTCGGCCCCCGCGAGGTCCGGTACGACGCCGGCGGGGGTGCTGCGCCAGGCCTGGTAGGCGGCCGCGTGCCCGAGCGAGGCGGCCGCCGCCTCGGGGAACGTGTAGGTCGGCACGACCAGGTCGCCCCGGTGCAGCAGATCGGCCACGCCCGCGCCGCCCAGGAAACTGGTGACGACCGGCTTCTCGGGCCGGCCCGCCGCCGCGTCGAGGATCGCCGCCGCCACCTCGTCCGGCTTGTCCGCCAGCGGCGGCATGAACAGGACGACGGCCGCGTCGATGCCGTCGTCGTCCAGGACCGCGTCCAGCGCCCGGCGGTAGTGCGCGGCGGTGGCCGTCGGGGTCAGGTCGACCGGATTGGAGACCTCGGCGTGCGGCGCGAGGGCCGAGCGCAGCGTCCGCCGGGTGGCTTCGCCGAGCGCGGGCACCCGCAGACCGCTCGCCTCGCACGCCCCGACCGTCAGCGCGGCGGGCCCGCCCGCGTTGGTGATCACGGCGACCCGGTCGCCGGGCGGCGGGGGCTGGTGGGCGAGCAGCAGCGCCACGTCGAACAGCTCCTGGAGACCGCGGGTGCGGATCACGCCGGACTGCGCGAACAGCGAGCCGGCCGCCGAGTCCGCGGGGCCGGGATGCACCGCGACGATCGGTTTGCGCGGCGCGATGCGCCGGGCGACCCGCGCGAACCGGCGCGGATCGCCGAACGTCTCGACGTGCAGCAGGATCACCGAGGTCCCCGCGTCCCCCTCCCACCACTGCAGGAGCTCGTCGGTGGAGACGTCCACGGCGTGGCCCACCGACACGAAGCCGGAGAACCCGAGCCGCAGCCGCCGCGCGAAGTCGAGCACCGCGAGGCCGAGCGGCCCGGACTGGCTGGACATGGCGACCCGGCCGGGCGCCGGCAACGCGGGCGAGAAGGTCGCGGCCAGCCGGGCCGCGGCCGTCGTGTTGACCACGCCCATGCAGTTCGGGCCCACCAGCCGCATCCCGGAGGCCCGGGCGAAGCGGGCCAGCTCCCGTTCCCTCGCCCGTCCCTCGGCGCCCGCCTCCCCGAAGCCCGTCGAGACGACGACCACCGCCTTGGCGCCCACCTCCGCACACTGCCGTACGACGTCCGGCACCGCCTCGGCCCGCACCGCCACCACGGCCAGGTCCGGCGGCCCGGGAAGGTCCCGGACGCTGCCGTACGCCTGCACCCCGGCGATCCGCTCCGCCCGCGGGTTGACCGGCAGGACAGCGCCCTCGAAGCCGCCCCGCAGCAGGTTGGCCACGATCTCGTGACCGATGGTCAGCGGTTCGCGGTTGGCCCCGATCACGGCGACCGACCGCGGTTCGAGCAGCGGCCGCAGGGACCGCCGTACGGCCGTCTGCTCACGGCGCTCGGCCCGGGCGACCGCCGGCGCCTGCGGGTCGACGGCGATCTCGAAGTGGAGGATCTGGCCGGGCGGCCCGGTCTCGACCCGGTGGCCGGAGCCGAGGAACACGTTGATCATCCGGCTGTTGTCGGCGAGGACGTCGGCCTCCAGCACCCGGATGCCGCGGGCGCGCGCGGCGGCGGCGATGTGCTCCAGGAGCAGCCTGCCGAAGCCCTCGCTCTGGTGGTCGTCGCGGATGGTGAAGGTGACCTCGGCGCGCTCGGGATCCCCGGCGTCGCGTACGTAGCGCACCAGACCGGCTATCTCGTCGCCGGCCAGCGCGACGAGCGCCAGCTCGTCGAGGTAGTCCACGTGCGCGCCGCGCCGGATGACGTCGTCGCGGGCCCGGACCACCGGGCCGAGGGACCGGTAGGCCAGGGTGGCCCGGGACAGGCCGCCGACGAAGGCGACCAGCCGGTCGGCGTCCTCGGGCCGGATGGGCCGTACGAAGGTCGACCGGCCGGTCCTGACGAGCCCGGGCCGTTCCAGGTCCTCCGGATAGAGGTCCCGGCGGTCGAGGCCCTCGGGATACGGGGGAGTGGTCACGGTGCTGCGCCGTCCGCGCGGATCAGACCGCCGCCTCTCGTGCGGTCTGCTCCGGCAGCCGGAAGAGCTCGTTGAAGGTGCCGCGGGTGACCCGCTCGCGGACGTCGTCCGGCACACCGTCGAACAGGTCGTGCAGCGTGGCCTGGGTGTGCCCGTACGTCCCCTCGAGGTGGGGGTAGTCGTCACCCCACATGACGTTGCGGTAGCCGGTCGCCTCGACGATCTCCACCGAGCTGCGGTCGTGCTGGAAGGAGGCGTACACCTGCTGCCTGATGATCTCGCTGGGCAGCCGGCTGAGCTTCGGCCGTACG
Source organism: Streptomyces sp. NPDC002588 (assembly GCF_040295925.1). Taxonomy (NCBI): domain Bacteria; kingdom Bacillati; phylum Actinomycetota; class Actinomycetes; order Kitasatosporales; family Streptomycetaceae; genus Streptomyces; species Streptomyces sp. NPDC002588. The sequence goes on along the minus strand of NZ_JBEOWF010000002.1, from coordinate 89,229 downwards.
AACATGCCGTGCTGGCGGTACGCCTCGTCCATCCGGTCGCCGATGGCCGGCATCCAGCCCGCGCCGCCCTCCGCGATGAGGATCCGGAGGTCGGGGTGGCGGTCGAGGGCGCCGCCCGCGACCATGTGCGACACCACCCGCATGCCCGGGTAGGTCGTCTCCATGTAGTTGACGACCGCGCCTCCGGGCCCGCGGAAGACGACGTTCTCCCCGCCCGTGCCGATGTGGAAGCCCAGCACCAGGCCGGCCCGCTCGACCGCGGTCCACAGCGGTTCCCAGCGGTCGAGCGCGTACTCCTCGCCCGGCCTTGTCGAACACGGCAGGAAGATCGCCTGGAAGCCGAGTTCCGCGACCCGCTCCACCTCGGCGACCGCGTCGCCGATGTCGGCCGTGGAGACGCACGCGGTGGTGATGACCCGCTTGTTCCGCTTCAGGATCTCCTCGTGCGCCCAGTCGTTCCAGGCGCGCACGGTCTCCCTCGCCAGTTCCCGGTCGGTGATCGACACCAGCCAGAACCCCATGGAGGGAAAGGCCAGTTGGCCCCACACCCCCTCCTGGTCGAGATCCTCGAGCCGGACGTTCAGGTCCCAGGCGCCCGGCGGACGCATGGCGTCCATGAAGTCGCCGAGCTGACGGTCGATGCGCTCGCCGTCGATGTAGAGCACCTCGTACTTCTCGCCGCGCTCGCTGCGCGGGGCGCGGGCCCCCAGCCGTGCGGGCAGCCGCTCGGTCCACACGTCGGCGGGTTCCATCACATGGGAGTCCCCGGAGTTGACCCAGATCTTCGTCATGACGCCCCTTCGGGTCAATGGATGCAATCAGTTAGCGATTTTAGTTGTTTGGGGGGCGGAAGGGAAGGCTGGGTGGACGCCGCTCTTTTAATCAGTCCAATTGGTTGACTGATTGCGCTGATGGCTGCAAGATCTGGGCAGCTGAGCCGCGAGGAGGCGTCATGGTCGGTGACCGGGACACCGGTGACAGGTACTTCGAGCCACAGGTGGAGACCATGCCGCGCGCCGAGTTGCGGGCGCTGCAGGAGGAGCGGGTCCTGGAACTCGTCGACTACGCCTACGGCCGCTCCGCCTTCTACCGGGAGCTGTGGGACGCGCACGGAGTGCACCCGCGCGAGATCCGCTCACTGGCGGACTTCCGGGCACGGATCCCCTTCATCACCAAGGACATGGTGCGCGCCCACCGGGCCCGCACCGGCGACCCCTTCGGCGGACTGCTGTGCGTGCCGGTGGAGGAGCTGACCTCGGTCTCCTCCAGCTCCGGCACCACCGGCGACCCGGAGTTCTTCGCCGAGATCTGGCAGGACGCCCCGCCCCTGGTGACCGCGCAGGTCCGTGACCTGTGGGAGCTCGGCCTCAGACCGGGCGACCGGGTGCTCAGCCCGCCCGGCACCTTCCGCAACCTCATGGACCCCGGCTTCCAGGCGCTGGGCGCCGTGGTCATCGAGGTGGACACCTGGATGGGGAACATGCCCGAGGTCGTCGAGGCCCTGCGCACCTACCGCCCCGCCTATCTGCAGATGATGTACCCGCAGATGGTGGAGCTGGAGCACCTGGCCGAGCACACGGACCTGAAGGAGGCGTTCTCCTCCCTCAAGGGCGCCTCCTGCGCGGGCCAGCCCCTCAGCCGGCGGATGCGCGAGCGGATCCGCGACGACTGGGGCATCGACGTCTACGAGTACACCAGCGCCGCCGACACCGGCACCGCCTGGGAGTGCCGCGAGCACGACGGCTTCCACCTCTGGGAGGACACCGTCTTCGCCGAGTGCGTCGACGTCGGCCAGGACGGCGGCCGGCACGACACCCCCGAGGGCGACCTCGGGGAACTGGTCGCCACCGACCTGGACAACCGGGCGGCGCCGCTGATCCGCTACCGCAGCGAGGACCTCGTGCGCCTCTCGGGCGACACCTGCGGCTGCGGCCGCACCCATGCCCGGATGTGGGTGGCCGGCCGGCGCGGCGACGAGACGGTCGTGCGGGGCCGCTCCGTCGTCCTGCGCGACGTCTGGCAGGCGGTGGAGGACCAGCCGGAGACCGTGGCGGGGGTGTTCCAGATCGTCCGGGACCGCCGCGAGGTCGACGAACTGCGGCTGCGCGTCGGCTACGACCCCGCGCTCACCGGCGACGTCGACGCCCTCGCGGGCCGGCTGGGCGAGGCCGTGCGCGAGCGGACCGGAGTCAAGCCGGTGCTGGACCTGCGCACCGAGGAGGACCTGTTGAAGACCATGACCAGTGTCGCCAAGTTCCCCCGGGTGGTGAAGAGCTGATGGCCCGCGCCGACACTCTCGCCCGGGCCAGGACGCTGCAGCGGCCCGAACTCGCCTACCTCGTGCGCTTCCCCACCGCCGCAGGCATCGGGGAGACGGACCTGACCTGGGCGGAACTCGCCCGGGACACCGAGTGGGCCACCGCACGGCTGCGCGAGCACGGCCTCGCCGCCGGGCAGCGGGCCCTGCTCACCACCTCAGGCTTCGAGGGCTTCTGGGGCCACACGGTCATCGGCGCCCTGCGCACGCTGAAGGTGACGTACGGCATCGCGGAGGCGATGGGCTGGGACCACCGCCGCACCGCGGTCTTCCACCGCGAACTGACCCCGCATGCGGTGATCGGCCTGTCGGCCGAGACCCTGGAAGGGCTGGCCGGATCCGCCGACATCGGCGAGATGTTCCGGCCGACCCCGGTCGTGCTGGCCCGGCCCGCCGCCCTGCCGCTGCTGAACGGGGTCGGCATCGCCGCCTGTCTGATCTCCGCCCTGGGACCGGCCCTCGCCCTGGAGTGCCCCGAGCGCCGCGGCGCCCATGTCAACGCGGCCGAATGGCGGGTCGACGAGCGGGACGGACAGCTGTCCGTGGCGGCGGGCGAGGGCCGCGCCTCGGTACTGCCACCGACCCCGCTCGGCATCCCCGGCCGGGTCGTCACCGGCCGGTGCGCCTGCGGCAGCGACGACCCGAGGGTCCTGCTCGCCGAGGCCGGCCGGCCGTCATCATCGAGGAGTTGAGAATGTCCGAAGGAGTGGTCGACGGCCGGGTCGTGGTCGTCACCGGGGCCGGCAACGGGATCGGCCGGGCACACGCCCTGGCGTTCGCCGCGCACGGCGCGAAGGTCGTGGTCAACGACCTGGGCGGCGCGCGCGACGGCAAAGGCGCCTCGGCGGGCCCCGCCCAGGCCGTGGTGGACGAGATCCTCGCGGCCGGCGGCGAGGCCGTCGCCAACACGGACGACATCTCCGCCTGGGACGGCGCCGGCCGGCTGGTCCGGCAGGCCGTGGACACCTACGGCGGTCTGGACGTCCTGGTCAACAACGCCGGCATCCTGCGCGACCGGATGATCGTGTCGATGACCGAGCAGGACTGGGACGGTGTGCTCGCCGTCCACCTCAAGGGCGGCTTCGCCACCCTGCACCACGCGGCCGGGTACTGGCGCGAGCGCGCCAAGGCCGGTCACGGCAACGACGCCCGGGTGATCAACACCACCTCCCCGTCCGGACTCTTCGGCAACCCCGGCCAGTCCAACTACGGTGCCGCCAAGGCCGGCATCGCGAGCCTCACCGTCATCGCGGCCGCCGAACTCGCCCGCTACGGCGTCACGGTGAACGCCATCGCGCCCACCGCGCTCACCCGGCTCACCGAGGACATCGAGATGATGCGGCGGGCCGCCGAGGACCAGGACCTCACCCCCGAGGCCATCTCCCCGCTCGTCGTCTGGCTCGGCTCGGCCGCCTCACGCGAGGTCACCGGCCGTGTCTTCGGCGTGGTCGGCAACCGGATCACGGTCCTGGAGGGCTGGGTCAACGGCCCCGGCGCGGGGGCCGGGTCCCGCTGGACGCCGGAGGAACTCTCCTCGGTCGTCCCGAACCTGGTCGCCAAGGCCGCGCCGAACGCCGACGCCCTGGGCAACCGGAACGGAGCGTGAGATGACCACACCACAACTCCCGGTGGCCGAAGGCCTGTTCACCTCGCCACCCGCCCCGCTCAGGCTCATCGGCTCCGAGTGCGCGGACTGCGGTCTGGTGAGCTTCCCGGCCGCCCCGGTCTGCGTCCGGTGCGCGAGCGCCCAGCCGAAGGAACGGCTGCTGGCGGACCGCGGCACGCTGTGGACGTACACCACCCAGGACTTCCGCCCGCCCTCCCCGCCGTACGACGGCCCCGAGGCCTTCGAGCCCTACGCGGTCGGATACGTCGAACTCCCCGGCGAACTGCTGGTGGAGGCCCGGCTCACCGAACCCGATCCGCGGAAACTGCGCATCGGGCAGGCCATGCGGCTGACCCTCGTGCCGTACACCGTGCGCGAGGACGGCACGGAAGTCATGACGTTCGCGTTCGCGCCGGAAGACCAGCAGGAGGAGGGACAGTGACCGAGGCCGTCATCATCGGGGTGGGCCTCCACCCCTTCGGCCGGTTCCCCGGCAAGCCCGCGCTCGACATGGGCGCCGACGCGGTACGCCTCGCGCTCGCCGACGCCGGCGTCGACTGGCCGCGGATCCAGGGCGGTTACATCGGCAGCTACGAGGTCGCCAACCCGGACGCCATCGTCGCCCGGCTCGGCCTGACCGGCGTACCGCTGCGCGGAGTGTTCAACGGCTGCGCCACGGCCGGCACGGCGGTGGCGCTGGCCGCCCGTGCCATCGAGACCGGCGAGCACGACCTGACCATCGCGATCGGCCTGGACAAGCACCCGCGCGGCGCGTTCGCCGCCGACCCGTCCGTGGCCGGCATCCCCTCCTGGTACGGGCGGACCGGGCTCTTCCTCACCACCCACTTCTTCGGCATGAAGATCAACCGCTATATGCACGACCACGGCATCTCCCACGAGACGCTCGCCCGCGTCGCCGCCAAGAACTTCGGCAACGCGGCCGGCAACGACAAGGCCTGGCGCCGCACACCCCTCTCGGTCGAGGAGATCCTCGCCTCCCCGGTCCTCAACCACCCCCTGCGCCAGTTCATGTACTGCGGTCCCAACGAGGGGGCCGCGGCGCTCGTGCTGTGCCGCGCCGACCAGGCCCACAAGTACACCGGGAAACCCGTCCGGGTCCGCTCCACCGCCCTGCGCAGCCGCCGGCTCGGCGCCTTCGAGGTGCAGAGCCCGTCGTTCCCCGTCGGGGACGTCGTCGAGAGCCCGACGGTGGACGCCTCCAGGGCGGCCTGCGAACTCGCCGGCATCGGCCCCGAGGACGTGGACGTCGCCCAGCTCCAGGACACCGACGCCGGGTCGGAGATCATCCACATGGCGGAGAACGGCCTCTGCAAGGACGGCGAACAGGAGCGGCTCGTCGCCGAGGGCGCCACCGGGATCGGCGGCCGGCTCCCGGTCAACACCGACGGCGGACTTCTCGGCAACGGCGAACCGATCGGCGCGTCCGGACTGCGCCAGATCCACGAGATCGTCCTCCAACTGCGCGGCACGGCCGGGGCCCGCCAGATCCCCGGCACACCCCGCGTCGGCTACACCCACCTGTACGGCGCGCCGGGCGTGTCGGCGGTGACGATCCTCTCGACCTGAGGGACACGTGATGCACCAGGACATGCAGGACTTCGCCGCCGAGGCACGCCGCTTCCTCGACGCGCACGCGGCGAAGGCCCCCGACCGCGCCGCCTTCACCTGGGGCGAGGGCGACGACTCGATGGCGTACTTCAGCAGCCTTCCGCCGGAGGAGGAACAGGAACAGGTGCGGCGGGCCCGGGCGTGGCAGCGGACCCGCCACGAGAACGGCTTCGGCTGGATCACCGGCCCGCCCGAGTACGGCGGACGCGGCCTGACCCCGGTCCACGACCTGCTCTACGACGCCGTCGAGTCCGAGTACGACGTCCCCGACACCGGCGTCCTCAGCGTGATCGGCCTGGGCATGATCGGCCCCACGATCCTCGCCCACGCCCGACCCCACCTCAAGGAACGCTGGCTGCCCGCGATGTACCGCGGCGACGCCATCGCCTGTCAGCTGTTCAGCGAGCCCGGCGCCGGGTCCGACCTGGCGAGCGTGACGACCAGGGCCGTGAGGGAGGGCGAAGGGTGGGTGCTGAACGGGCAGAAGGTGTGGACCTCCGTCGCGCAGCACAGCCGCATCGGCCTGGCCCTGACCCGGACGAACCCCGACGCGCCCAAGCACCGAGGCATCACCGCCTTCCTGGTCCCCATGGACACCCCAGGTGTCGAGGTCCGGCCGCTGCGGCAGATGACCGGCGGCGCCGACTTCAACGAGGTCTTCCTCACCGACGTCCGCGTCCCCGACGACCACCGCCTCGGCGAGGTCGACGGCGGCTGGACGGTCGCCCTGACCACCCTGATGAACGAGCGCGCCACGGTCGGCAGCGAGGGCGCCGGACCGGTCGCCGCGGCCCTGTCCCCGGACCGGCTCGCCGCGCTGATGCGCGCCACCTGGACCTGGGACGACCGCGCCCTGCGCGCCCGCCTCGCCGAGGTCCTCGTGGACGCCATGGCCACCGAACACCTCAACAACCGTGCCCTGCGCAAGCTGCGCGGCGGGGTGGCGCCCGGCCCCGAGATGTCCGTATCCAAACTGATGTACGGTCAGAACCTCACCCGGGCCGCCCACTTCGTGGCCGATGTGCTCGGGCCGCGCGCCATCGCCGACACCGGGCAGTGGGGCACCTACGCCTGGACCGAACTGCTGCTGGCCACCCCGGCGTTGCGCATCCTCGGCGGCACCGAGGAGATCATGAAGAACATCCTCGCGGAACGGGTCCTCGGTCTGCCGAAGGAGGCACGCGCATGAGCGACGACGAAAGCGGGCTGCGGGAACTCCGTTCTGCCGTACGGGAGTTCCTGGAAGCGAAGTCGTCCGAGGAGGCGGTCCGCAAGCTCATGGAGAGCGAACCCCGCTTCGACCCGGACGTCTGGGCACAGGCCGCCGACCAACTGCGGCTGCCCGCCCTGGCCGTCCCGGAGGAGTACGGCGGGGACGGATTCGGACCGGTCGAACTCGGCGTCGTCCTCGAGGAGATGGGCCGCGCCCTGTTCTGCTCGCCCTTCTTCGCCACCGCGGTCCTGGCCGCCCAGGCACTGCTGGCCTCCGGCGACGGCGCGGCCTGCGCGCGCCACCTGCCCGGGATCGCCGCCGGACACACCACCGCCACCCTCGCCGTCGCCGAGGAGGGCGGCTCCTGGGATCCCGTGCTGATCTCCGCACGGGCGGTGCCGGACGGGGACACCGGCTGGAAGCTGAGCGGGCGCAAGTGCTTCGTCGTCGACGGTACGACGGCCGGCCTGATCCTCGTCGTCGCCCGCACGGTCGCCGGGCCCTCGCTGTTCGCGGTGGACCGGACGGCCCCGGGGGTGACCGCGGAGGCGATGCGAACCCTGGACGCCACCCGGGCGATGGCCCGGCTGACCCTCGAAGACGTGCCCGCGACCCTCGTCGGCGCGGACGGGGCGGGCGGCCGCGTCATGGCCCGGGTCCTGGACCTCGCCACGACGGCGCTCGCCGCCGAGCAGGCCGGCGGGGCCCGCCGGTGCCTGGAGACGAGCACGGAGTACGCCCGCACCCGCCACCAGTTCGGTCGCCCGATCGGCTCCTTCCAGGCGGTCAAGCACAAGTGCGCGGACATGCTCGTCCAGGTCGAACTGGCCGAGGCCGCCTCCCGGGAGGCGGCGCGGCTCGCCGCCGAGGGCTCCGCGGGCTTCCCCGTCGCCGCCGCGGTGGCCCATGCCTGCTGCTCACGGGCGTACACCTTCGCCGCCACGGAGAACATCCAGGTCCACGGCGGCATCGGCTTCACCTGGGAGCACCCGGCCCACCTCTACTTCCGGCGGGCCAAGTCCTCGCAACTGCTCTTCGGGGGACCGGCGCTGTACCACGAGCGACTGCTCGACCGCCTCGGCATCTGAACCGGCCTCATCCGAACCGGCCTCGGATCAGCGCCAGTTCCACGCCTGGTTGCTGCTGCCCGCGCAGCTCCACGCCTGCACCCGCTGACCGTCCTGGCCGGAGCCGGAGGCCTCCGCGTCCAGACAGAAGCCGTCCGGGACGCTGACCAGGGTCTTGCCGCCGGGCGCACCGGAGTTGCCCAGGCTCCAGCGCTGCGCCGCAAGGCCGCTGCACCGGACGCCCTGGATCCCATGGCCGTTCTGTCCGACGCCGGCCGCGTCCGCGTCCAGGCAGCGGTGGTCGCCCTGGTTGACGACGACGTACTGGGAGGGCCGGCCGGGCACCGGGTACAGCGCCCACTTCTGGTGGGGGGCGCCCGTGCACTCCCAGATCTGCACCGTCTGCCGCGCGAGACCCGCCGTGCCGGTGTCGGCGTCGAGGCACCTCGCGACCGCCGCCCCGTTCACCGTCTCGGTCACGGTGAGCGTGCCGGTGCGGACGGCACCGCCCGGGCTGCCGTACAGCATCGCCTTGGTCTCCGTGCCGACCTTGCCGTCGGCGGTGAGCCCGGCCTCGGTCTGGAAGACCTTGACCGCCGCGAGGGTCTTCGCCCCGAACTCTCCGTCGACCGTGACATCGAGGCCGTAGCCCGACAGCAGGTACTGCAGCGCGGCGACGCAGTCCCCGTGGTTCCCCGAGATGATCTCCTTGAGGCAGGCGGCGGCCCGGAGGTCCAGCGTCCGCGGAGCCTTGGAGGCCTTCGCGGAGGGCTTGGCCGACGTGGCTTCGGACGCCGAGGCGGTGGCAGCGGAAGGCGTCGGATCCGGCGACGACGCGCCGGCCGTCGGGGCCGGGGGCTGCGTCCCGGCCGAGGTGGGTGCCGGGCCCGGCGCGGCTTCCACCGGGGTGTCGGACCGGTCCAGCAGCGCCACGGTGAGCCCGGCGGTGACCAGTGCCGCCACGACCGCCGCCAGCAGGATGTTCCTGCGCCGGCGGCCGCGCGAGACGGCCGGGGCGGAGGCCGTGCCGGTGCCGGCCGGAGGCGCGGGCGGACCGGCCGGCGCCGCCCGGTCCCGCGCCGAGGACACATCGCCGCCGGCGGACGCGCCGAGCGGGGCGAACGCGGAGAACGGGGCGTCGGCGGACCGCGGAGCGGACGCGGGGAGCGCGGCGGAATCGGCCGGCGCAGTGGTGCCACCGGGCCCGGCCGGCCGGTTCCGGGACGGGCCGTCGGCCGGCGCGGACAGCTGGTGCCCGATCGCCGTCCTGAACACCGCGTCCGGGGCCGGCCGCAGCTCGGGTTCCTTCTGCAGACAGAGGCGTACGTACGCGGCCAGCTCCGCGTCGACGGCCGCCACCTTGGCGAGGACGTCCTCGTGCGGCGGATCGAAGGCCACCCGGTGCAGCACGTCCACGCCGGTTCCCCCGCCGAAGGGCGCCTCCCCGGCGACCGCGTACGTCAGGGTGGAGGCCAGGGTGAACACGTCGGACGCGGCGGTCACCTCCTTGCCCCGCACCTGCTCCGGGGACATGAACGCGATCGTGCCCACGTTCTGGCCGGTGCCGGTGATGGAGGTGCCGTCTGCGGCCTGGACGATCCCGAAGTCGATGACCCGGGCCCCGTCGGCCGCCAGGATCACGTTGGACGGCTTGAGATCGCGGTGCACGATCCCCGCCCGCCACATCGCCTCGATCGCCCGGCCGAGGTCGGCCATCAGCCGCCAGGCCGCCTCCGCGCCGATCGGCCCGCGCTGCTCCACCGCCTCCTCGAGCGTCGGCCCCGGTACGTACTCGGTGGCCACCCACAGCACGTCCCCGTCGGTGCCGCTGCCCATCAGCCGCACGGTGTGCGCCCCCTGGACGCGGCCCAGCGCGCCGACCTCCCGCTCGAACCGCTTGCGGAACTTCGGGTCCTCCGCGTACTCGGGCCGGATCACCTTGACGGCGGCCGGTCCGGGCCCGCCCTCGGTGTCGCGGCCCAGAAAGACCCGCCCCATCCCGCCACTGCCGAGCACCGACACGAGAACGTACGGCCCGACCCGCTCGGGATCGCTCTTCCGCAGCGGGACCGGAGGCGGCGGCTCCATGCCGGCCGCCGCGTAGGCGAGCGCGTGGGACCGACTGTGGTGAGGGTCAGACATGGTGAATCCGGTCTCTCGCGTGACATGTGTGCTGTGCACGGCTGTTGTCGGTCAGCGGGAGACTATCGCAACACCTTTGCCGAAAAGACGAGTTGGTGTTCGATTCAATCGCGGCTCGCGTCGCCCAGCAGTGCCTTCGCGATGATCACCTGCTGGATCTGGCTGGTGCCCTCGTAGATGCGGAACAGCCGCGCGTCGCGGTAGAAGCGCTCCACGGCCACCCCGCGCATGTAGCCCGCCCCGCCGTGGATCTGCACCGCCCGGTCCGCGACCCGCCACACCATCTCGCTCGCGAAGTACTTCGCGCAGGACGGGCCGACCTTGAGGTCCGTACCCGCGTCGAAGGCGCGGGCGGCCTCCAGAACCGTGGCGCGTCCCGCGTAGTAGTCGGTCATCGAATCCGCGATCAGGCCCTGCACGAGCTGGAAGGAGCCGATCGTCCGGCCGGACTGACGGCGGGTGCCGGCGTAGGCGACCGACTCGTCGACCAGCCGCTCGGCCATGCCGACACAGAGGGACGAGATGTGCACCCGGCCGTGCGCGATACAGCCCATCGCGGTGTGGAAGCCCCGGTTCAGGCCCTCGTCACCGCCGACCAAGGCGGTGGCCGGCACCCGTACGTCGTCGAAGAACACGTCCGCCGTCCAGGCTCCGAACTGGCCCATCTTGTGGTCCTTGGGCGCCACGGTCAGCCCCGGTGTGCCCGCCGGGACCAGGAAGGTGGAGATGCCGCGGGTTCGCGGGGCGTCCGGGTCGGTGCGGGCGAAGACCATGAACACGTCGGCGAGCGGCGCGTTGGTGATGTACCGCTTGGCGCCGTTGATCACCCATGTGTCGCCCTCGATGTGCGCCTTCGTGGTGAGCGTCGAGGGATCGGAGCCCGCGTCCGGCTCGGTGAGCGCGAACGACGCGAGGACGTCGCCCGACGCGATCCGCGGCAGCCACTCCGCCTTCTGTTCCTCGGTGCCGCCGACCATCAGCACGTGTCCCGCGATGCCGTTGTTGGTGCCGAACATCGAGCGCAGGGACGGTGTCGTGTAGCCCAGCTCGAACATCAGCCGGGCCTCCTCGTACATCGACAGCCCCAGCCCGCCGTACTCCTCGGGCAGCGCGAAACCGAACAGGCCCATCTTCCTGGCCGCCTGCCGGATGTCGTCGGGCATCGCGTCCTTCTCGTCGATCTCCGCCTCCAGCGGTACGACGCGCTCCCGGACGAACCGCCGGACCTCCGACAGCACCGTGGTGAAGTCCTCCGCGTCCATGTACTCTCCCTCGCCCCTCACTTGTCCGTCTCGTTCGGCTTCTCGGCGGGCCGGTAGCAGACCGCGAGCAGGGCCGCCGCGCTCGCCCCGCCGAGCACGGCCGCCAGCAACGCCGCCCTCGTGCCCGCCCGCCGTCGCCCCAACAGCCCGTCCACCGAGTACCGGCCGTTGCCCAGCGCCGCCATCGCCACCGCCGCGCCGCCCACCACACCGGCGTACTCCCAGCCGCCCTTGAAGACGAAGAAGCCCTTGCCGCGGTGGTCCGTGCGGGCCGCCACGGTCATCAGGCCGACGGCCGCCGCGGCGGGCAGCGGATTCGCGATGCCCAGGGCGATGCCCGCCCCGGTCGCCATCTCGGTCCCGGCCGCCATCCGGGCGTGCACCCCGGCGGGCCTGAGGCCGAGCGCCTCGAACCAGCCCGTGGTGCCCTTCAGCCCGCCCGGACCCGCGACCTTGTTCCAGCCGTGGGCGAAGAGCATCGGGCCGAGCGTCGCGCGCAGGGCCAGGGCGGCGGCGTCATGGCCCTTCACTGGCCGGCCCCCGTGGCCCGGCCGGCGGGCATGACGCCGTACAACTGCGGTACGGCCTCGACGAGTTCGTCGTAGCCGAGGGCCTTTCCTGACCGGCTGGGGTGGACCGCGGCGACGGTCCAGCCCTGCAGCCGGTTCAGCTTGTCGCCCTCGATGCGCAGCACCTGGCCGGTCAGCCAGGCCGCGGCGTCGGAGGCCAGGTAGACGACCACGCCCGAGGCGTTGGCGGGGTCGCGCGGGTCGAAGTCGCCGTCGGCCGGGAGGGAGGCGCCGACTTCGAGTCCCTCCGTCATCCGGGTCGCCGCGATCGGCGAGATCGCGTTGGCCGTGACGCCGTAGCGGCGCATCTCCAGCGCGGTGAGGACGGTGAGCCCCGCGATCCCGGCCTTCGCGGCCCCGTAGTTGGACTGCCCCTGGTTGCCGAACAGGCCGGTCCCAGACGTGGTGTTGATGACCCGCCCGGCCACCTTCCCGCCCCGCTTGGACTCCTCTCGCCAGTACGCGCACGCATGCCGGGTCAGCGCGAACGAGCCCTTGAGATGGACGGCGATCACGGCGTCGAACTCGGCCTCGCTCATCGAGAACAGCATGCGGTCGCGGACGATCCCGGCGTTGTTCACGACGATGTCGAGCCGCCCGAACTCCGCGACGGTGTCCGCCACCATGGCCTCGGTCGCACCCCAGTCGCTGACCGAGCCGTGGTTGGCGACCGCCCGCCCGCCGAGCTTGGTGATCTCGGTGACCACCTCGTCGGCGGGGGAGTCGCCGGTCGCCTCGCCGTGCACGCCGGCGCCGAGGTCGTTCACCACCACCGTGGCTCCGGCTTCGGCGAGCGCCAGGCAGTGTGCCCGGCCCAGCCCCCTGCCGCCACCCGTCACGATGGCGACCTTGTCGTCGAGGATGCCCACGCCCTACCTCCCTTTTCCGTCCAGCTCGTCCAGTACGTCGGTGGTGTGCTCGCCGAGCGTCGGCGCGCCCGTGCGCGGCTTGTCGTCCACGCCCCAGAAGCTCACCGGCGTCGCCACCGTCCGCAGTGGCGGCGCGTCCCCCATACCGGGCTGTTCGACGAACGCCCCCACCGCCTCGGCCTGCGGGTCGGCCGCCACCTCGGCCAGCGTCTGCACGGGGGCCCACCACACGCCCTCGGCGTCGAAGCGGTCCGCCCACTCCTGAAGCGGCCGCCGGGCGAACTCCTCGTCGAACACGGCGATCAGCTCGCGGACATGACCGCGCCGGGCCTTGCCGGTCGCGAACCGCCCGTCGTCGAACAGGTCCTCGCGGCCGAGCGCCCTGACGATCCCGGGCCAGTGCCGGTTGCCCTCCAGGCCGACGAGCCAGAACCAGCGGTCGTCGGCGGCCCGGTAGCAGTTGTAGAGCGGGGACTCGTGCTCGGTGCGGTGCCGGGTACGGCCGCGCCGGCCGAAGAAGTTCTGCAGCGCCAGGTCGTTGCCGTTGGCGTACGTCCCGGACCGCAGCAGCGACACGTCCACCACCCCGCCCTCGCCGGTGCGTTCACGGCGCAGCAGCGCGGCCAGCACCCCGGCCACCAGGTTGGACGCGGCCGTACGGTCGCCGAGACCGGGCCGGATCCCCGGCGGCGGCTCCCCGGCCGGGTTGAGCATCGCGGCGATACCGGGCCGGGCCCAGAAGGCGGAGACGTCGTATCCGGCCCGGTCGCGCTCGGTCCCCGTCCAGCCGTATCCGGTCAATGTGCCGATGACCAGGCGGGGATGGCGGGCGCGCAGCTCCTCCGGGGCCAGCCCCAGCCGCTCCAGCGCGCCGGGCCGGAGGTTGGTGACGAACACGTCGGCGCGCGCCAGCAGCCGTTCCAGCGCCTCCTTGCCGTCCTCCGCGCGCAGGTCGAGCACGATCCCACGCTTGCCGCGGTTGTCGGTCTCGAACGGGGGCGCGCTGTCGATGTCCTGGCCGACGTGCCGGAGCGTGTACCGGTTGGGGTCACCGGTAGGCGCCTCCACCTTCACCACGTCCGCGCCCCAGTCGGCGAGCATGGTGGCCGCGGCCGGCGCGGCCACCCACATGCCCAGCTCGACGACGGCAATGCCCTCCAGTGGCCGCACGGCCCACCTCCTGAGATCTCTAGACACCGCGGAACTCACCGGGGCGCCGCTCACGGAACGCCTTCAGCCCCTCGGCCCGGTCCTCGGTGCAGAACAGCACCGAGACGGTCTCGCGCTCGTACGCGATCGCCGCCTCCAGGTCCATGCCGAGCCCGTGGTCGACCAGCCGCTTGCCCGCCGCGAGCGCCAGCGGGGCGCCCGCGGCCAGCCGGGCGGCGAGTGTCTCCGCGGCCTTCAACGCCCCACCGGGCGGGGCAACTTCGTTGACCAGCCCCAGTGCGTACGCCCGCTCGGCGTCGACGGGTTCGCCGGTGAGGATCATCTGCTTGGCGACGGCGGGCGGCACGAGACGCGGAAGCCGCTGGGTGCCGCCCGCGCCCGGCAGCACGCCGAGCTTCATCTCCGGCAGCCCGAGCCGGGCGCCGCGCTCCGCGACGCGCAGGTCGCAGGCGAGCGCCAGTTCCAGACCGCCCCCGAAGGCGAACCCGTGGACGGCCGCGACCGACGGCTTGGGGAACTCCTCGAGGAGCGCGAACGCCGCGGTGAGCCTTCCGACGAAATCCCGGAACTCCCCGGGCTTCGTGAACGACTCGATCTCGCCCAGGTCGGCCCCGGCCGAGAACGCCCGGCCGGCTCCGGTCAGCACCAGGGCGCGGACGCCGTCGTCGTCGCGGCACCGCTCCAGGGCCTCCCGCAGCAGGCCCACGGTCCGAGTCCCGACCGCGTTGAGACGCTCCGGCCGGTCGAGGGTCAACACGGCGATCCGGTCGCGGAGTTCGACACGCAGCACGGTGTCCACCTCAGACCATCGTGAGGCCGCCGCTGACCGAGAGCGTCTGCCCGGTCATGTAGGCGGCGTCGTCGGACGCGAGGAAGGCCACCACGCCGGCTATCTCGTCCGGCCGGGCGACGCGGCGCAGGGGGATCGCCCGCACGGTCGCGTCGTACATCTTCCGGCTGTACTCGGCGACCTGCCCGAGCAGCGCGGTGTCGGTCGGGCCCGGACAGACGCTGTTCACGGTGATGCCGTGCCGGGCGACCTCGCGGGCGAGGGCCTTGCCGAAGGCGATGACCCCGCCCTTCGTGGCCGAGTACACGACCTCGCCGGAGGAGCCGACCCGGCCGGCGTCCGAGGCGACCAGGACGACCCGGCCGCCCCCGCGCTCGATCATCGGGTCGAGCACGGCCCGCGTCACCGTGATCGTGCCGCGCAGATTGACGGCGATGATCCGGTCCCAGGTGTCCTCACCGCTGTCGACGAACCGGCCGATCACGTCCACGGCGGCGTTGTTGACCAGGATGTCCACCGGGCCGAGCGCGGTGGTCACCTGCTCCACGGCCGAGCGCACCGCCGCGCTGCGGGAGATGTCCGCGCCGACACCCGCGGCGCGCACCCCGTACCGCTCCGTGAGCCGGGCGGCGACCTTGCCGGCGGCCTCCGGGTCCAGATCGCAGACGGCGACCGCGGCTCCCTGGGCGGCGAGCCGGTCGGCGATCGCCTCACCGATGCCGCGTCCCGCCCCGGTGACGAGTGCCACCTTGTCCCGTACGCTCACGCGCCCTCCCTCGCTCACCCGCCGATACAGCGCTATCATATAACTGTTTCAGCTAAATAAGCGAGATGCATGAGTGGAGTCGAGTATGCGCCGTACGATCTTCACCGAGGAGCACGAGCAGTTCCGGGAGACCGCGCGCTCCTACTACCTGCGCGAATGCGCCCCGTATGCCGACCAGTGGGAACGTGACGGCCAGGTGGGCCGGGCCGCGTGGACGGCCGCGGGCAAGGCCGGTCTCATCGGCTGGGAGTTCCCCGAGGAGTACGGCGGGCAGGGCATCAGGGACTTCCGCTACAACGCGATCATGGCGGAGGAGATGGCGGCCACGGGCGCGGTCGGCATCGGGCTGGGGCTGCAGAACGACGTCATCCCGCCGTACCTGACGCGCCTCACCACTCCGGAGCAGAAGGCGCGCTGGCTCCCCGGAGTGATCAGCGGTGAGACGATCTGCGCCCTCGCGCTGTCCGAGCCGTCCGCCGGCTCCGACCTGGGAGCCCTGCGCACCACCGCCCGCCGGGACGGCGACGAGTGGGTGATCGACGGGTCGAAGACCTTCATCACCAACGGCATCCTCGCCGACCTGGTGGTCGTCGCCTGCAAGACCGACCCGGCCGCCGGGCACAAGGGCATCAGTCTGATCGTCGTCGAGCGGGGCGCCGAGGGCTTCGAGCGCGGCCGCAAGCTCGACAAGGTCGGGATGAAGGCCCAGGACACCGCCGAGCTCTTCTTCCGCGAGGTCCGCGTACCCGCCGAGAACCTCATCGGGCAGGAGGGTCGCGGCTTCTACCACATGATGGGCAACCTCCCCACCGAGCGGCTCGCCATCGCCGTCTCCTCGCTGGCGGCCGCCGAACGGGCGTGCGCGCTGGCGCTGGAGTACGCCAGAACCCGTACCGCGTTCGGCAGGCCGATCGGCGAGTTCCAGGCCAACAGGTTCGCCCTGGCCGACATGAAGGCGAGACTGAGCGCGGCCCGGGTCTATGTCGACGGCTGCATCATGGCGCTGGTCGAGGGGGAGCTGACCGCGGAGGAGGCCGCCGCCGCCAAGTACTGGACCTCCGAGAACGCCTGGCAGGTCATCGACCGCTGCCTGCAGCTCTTCGGCGGCTACGGCTATGTCAACGAGTACGAGATCGCCCGGATCTGGCGGGACAGCCGGGTGCAGCGGGTGTTCGGCGGCACCTCGGAGATCATGCAGGAGATCGTCGGGCGGTCGCTGGGGCTGTAGTCCGTCCACGACCCGGCCGGTCCACGCCCGGCCCGTCGGTCCGGTCAGTCCGTGCCGGCCCGTCCATGGCCTGGCTCATCTATTGACTACCTCGGTTCAATAGGTTAACTATTTAACGTGCCCCTCCGAAGCCTTGGAGCCAAGAGCATGCATCCCGCCCGTCGCCTGACGTTCGGCGACATCATCCGTGAGCACCGGAGGTCCTACCCGGACGGCGTCGCCCTCGTCGACGGCGCAGTCCGGTTGACCTGGCCGCAGTTGGACGAGCGCACCAACCGGCTCGCCCACGCCCTGACGGACGCGGGCGTCGGCCCCGGCGACCGGATCCTGTGGCTGGGGCAGAACTCCTTCCGGATCTGGGAGCTGCTCGGCGCCGCGGCCAAGGTCGGAGCCATGGTCTGCCCCGGCTACTGGCGCTGGGCCGTCCCCGAGATGGCGTTCGCGATCGAGGACTTCGCCCCCCGCGTGGTGGTCTGGCAGGAAGAGGAGATCGGCGACACGGTCCGCAAGGCCCGCGCCGAACTCGGCAGCGACCACAGGGCGTTGTGGCTGCGGCACGACGCCGAGGGCTCGGACTCCTATGAGTCGTTCCTGGCCTCCGGCTCGCCCGGGGACCCGGCCGCCGACGTCGACCCCGACTCCGCCCTCCTGGTCATCTACACGGCGGCGATCAGCGGCCGGCAGTCCGGTTCGATGCTCTCGCACCGCAACCTGCTCACGATGGGCGCGAGCGCCGCCTGGATGGGCGACATCGGCCGGGAGACCGCCTTCCTGGGCGCGGGACCGATGTTCCACATCGGCAACTACCAGTTCTGGGGCGTCCCCGTCTTCGTCCACGGCGGAAAGAACGTCGTCGTCCGCCGGGTGGTCGCCGAGGAACTGCTGCCGCTGCTGGCGGGCGAGCGGTGCACCCACGCCTACCTGATGCCGCCGACCATCGCGCAGCTGGTCGCGCTGAACCGCGAGGCCGGACACGACCTCTCTCACCTGCGCGCCGGCGTCGCCGCGACGCTGTGGCAGGGCACCGTCCCCACCGACGAGAGCCGCTTCACCCGCAACGGCGGCGGCGAGGGCCGCGGCTACGGCCAGACCGAGGTCACCGGATTCGCGGTCACCGGCGCCCACGGCGGCTCGGGCACCGGCAACGCGGGACGCCCCGGGCCCTTCGCCGCGGTACGCATCCTCGACGAAGCGGGGAAGGAACGCGGCGTCGGCGAGGCCGGCGAGATCTGCGTCCGCGGCGACCTCGTCCACCTCGGCTACTGGAACCGGCCCGAGATCAACGAGCGGCGCTTCCGGTTCGGCTGGTGGCACACCACCGACCTCGGCCGGCGCGAACCGGACGGCACGATCAGCTTCCTCGGCACCACGACCCGCATGCTGAAGTCGGCGGCCGAGAACATCTTCCCGGCCGAGGTCGAGAACTGCATCGAGGCACACCCCGCGGTGAAGGAGGCGGCGGTGATCGGCGTGCCCAACGAGCGGTGGGCGCAGGACGTCAAGGCCGTCGTCGTGCTCCACCCGGACGCCGCGCCGGTCACCGCCGAGGAGGTCATCGAGCACTGCCGGGCCCGGATCGCCTCGTACAAGAAGCCGAAGACGGTCGAGTTCGTCGACGCGCTGCCGCGGACGAAGGACTTCGGCAAGGACTACGACGCCCTCGACGAGCGCTTCGGCGGGGGCGGCTACCCGGGCGGCGACCAGCTCGGCGCCGGACGGTGAGCCCCGTGGACGGCCGGCGGCCCGTCGTCGTCGGCGTGTACGCCACCGAGCAGGCACTCTCCCTCCCCGACCGCGACGCCATGGACCTCGCCCTCGAAGCGGTGCGCGGTGCCGTCGAGGACGCCGGGCTCACCCCCGCGGACGTCGACGGCGCCCAGGCCGACTGGCCCGGCCCGGGCGGCGTACCCGGCGAGGGCAGCTCCTGGGCTCGCATGTTCGGCCGCGATCTGCGCTGGACCAGCGACTCCATGCTCGACAACGCGGGCTCGCGCGGCCTGCTGAAGGCGGCCGCGGCGGTCCGGGCCGGATTCGCCGACACCGTCGTCGTCGGCGGCTGCAAACTGGTCTCGCGCGGGACGGGGCCCGTCGGGGCCGGGGTTCCGCTGGAGTTCGCCGACGTCTGGGGCAGCTATGTCGTCGCCCAGTTCGCGCTGGTCGCGGCCCGGCACATGCACGAGTACGGCACGACCTCCCGCCAGCTCGCGGAGGTCGCGGCGACCATCCGCAACAACGGCACCACCAACCCGGAGGCGATGATGTACGGCCGCGGGCCGTACACGGCCGACGACGTGCTCGCCTCCCGCATGGTGGCCACGCCCTTCCACCTGCTGGACTGCTGCATCGTCGGCGAGGGCGGCGCCGCGCTCGTGGTGACCACCGCCGAACGCGCCCGCGACCTGCCCCACCCGCCCGTCGCCGTGCTCGGCGGCGCCATGGAGTACCACCAGGCCGCCTACGCCAACCCGGCGCTGTACCGGGAGGTGGGACAGCTCGGCCGGGACGCCGCGGCCCGTGCCTACGCCATGGCCGGTATCGGCCCGCACGACGTGGACGTCTTCTCCCTCTACGACCCCAACTCCTTCGAGGTCGTACGGCAGTTGGAGGCGTTGGGTGTGTGCGGGGAGGGCGAGGGCGGTCCGCTGGCCGCCTCCGGCGCCATCGCCGTGGAGGGAAAGCATCCGGTCAACCCGGACGGCGGCTGTCTGGCCTACGCGTGGAACGGCACCCAGCAGATGACCCTCAAAGTCGTCGAAGCCGTACGGCAGTTGCGCGGCACCGCGGTCCACCAGGTGGACGGCGCGGAGCTGGCGGTTGTCGGCAACGCCGGTTCGGGCGCGCAGCACTACGAGATGAGCGTGCTCGGGAGGATGCGATGACCGGCAGACCCGTACCCCGCCCCACCGCCCTGTCGGAGCCGTTCTGGGCGGCGGCCCGGCGCGGCGACCTCGTCGTCCCGCACTGCGCCTCCTGCGGGCTGCGCTTCTTCGTCCCCGAACCCGCCTGCCCGGGATGCATGTCCCGGAACTGGCGGTACGCGCCCAGCGCCGGACGGGGCACCGTCTACTCGGTGACCGTCGTCCACCGGGCGCCCGGCCCGGGCTTCGACACCCCCTTCGCCCTCGCCGTGATCGACCTCGACGACGGAGGCACCCTGCTCTCCCATGTCGACGCCGGCGATCCGGACCTCGTCAGGATCGGACTGAGGGTGCGGGTCGACTTCCGGACGCTGACCGGTGAGATCACCCTGCCGTACTTCGTACCGGACACAAGAGACTGAGGGCGGAGGTGGGCGCCGTGGCGAACACACCGGTACGGGTCCCCAAGATGGCCGAGCTGGTGGCGGCCCGGCTGCGCCGCATGATCGTGCGCGGCGAACTTGCCGAGGGCGACGCGCTGCCGTCCGAGACGGCGCTCATGGAGGAGTTCGCCGTCTCCCGGCCGACCCTGCGCGAGGCGTTCCGGGTGCTGGAGTCCGAGGCGCTGATCAGCGTGCGCCGGGGTGCCCGGGGCGGGGCGCGGGTGCAGATCCCGGAGGGCACGGTGGCGGCCCGCTACGCGGCCGTGGTGCTGGAGTACCGGCACACGACCCTCAAGGACGTCTACGACGCCCGTACGGTGATCGAGGCGCCCTGCGCCGGCCTGCTGGCCGAGCGGCGCACCGACGAGGACCTGCGGCGGCTGCGGGCCGCCGTCGCCGAGGCCGAGGGGCTCATGGACGACCCGTCGGCCTTCATCCGCGCCCACATGGAGTTCCACGCCCTCGTCGTCGAACTGGCCGGCAACCAGACGCTCAGTGTCGTCAACGGGATGGTCCGGCACATCATCGACCAGGCCAACTGGTCCCACGTCGACCTCGACGCGGGCAGTCCCGAGAACATCCGCGCCAACCGCCGGGGTTTCCGCGCCCATGTCGCCCTCGTCGCCCTGGTGGCCGCCCGCCGAGCCGAGGACGCCGAGGAACTGTGGCGGATCCACCTGCAGGAGGCCGAGGACTATCTGCTGCAGAGCAGGTCCATGACGACGGTCCTGGACCTGCTCGGCTGACCTGCCGTCAACTGCCGTGCAGCTCCTGCACGATGGGCTCCCACACCGACGCGCCGATCTCATAGGCGGTGTAGAAGGAGACCCGGTCGACCAGTGCGCCGTACCGTCGCCGGATCTCGGCCGCCACCCGGTCCGGCTCCGCCACCACCGCGAAGGTGTGCAGGACCTCGTCGTCGACGAGCCCGGTCATCGCCTCCCACCTGTCCTCGCGACGGGACGTCGACAACGTGTGCAGCTCGTCGCCGAGCGCCCCCCAGCCGTGCAGTTCCAGGACACCGCGGTAGGCGGGCGTGCTGCCGTAGAAGGCGATCTGCTGCCGGGTGCCGTCGATCGCGCGGGCCATTTCCTCCTCGGTGCGGCCGGTCGCGGTCAGCAGCAGGTGGGAGACCGAGAAGCCGGGTCGCGTGCGGCCCGACTTCACGAGGCCGGCCTCGACGGTCGGCAGGGTGACCTCCCGCAGATACCGCTCGGTGGTGAAGCCGTGCGCGAGCAGCCCGTCCGCCACCTCGCCCGCCACCCGGGTCATCGCCTCCCCGACGGCGGCCACGAACACCTTCGGCGCCCCACCGGTCGCGGGCGGCGGGGAGAAGAAGGGGGACATCAGCGTGTGCGAGTAGAAGTCCCCGCGGAAGTCGAGCCGTTCGCCCTCGTTCCAGGCGGCCCAGATGGCACGCAGCGCGCTTACGTACTCCCGCATCCGGGCCGCCGGCCGGCTCCAGGGCATGTCGAAGCGCCGCTCGATGTGCGGCTTGATCTGACTGCCCAGACCGAGGGAGAAGCGCCCGCCGGAGTAGGTCTGCAGGTCATGGGCGGTGTACGCCAGTTGCATGGGGGAGCGGGCGAAGGCGACCGCGATGGCCGTGCCGACCTCCAGCCGCTCGGTGTGCTCGGCCGCGAGCAGCAGCGGCAGGAACGGGTCGTGCTTGGACTCCGAGGCCCACAGGCCGTCGTAACCCGCCTTCTCGTGGTGCCGGGCCTCCTCGGCCACTTCGGCGGTGCCCCACACGCTGAGCTTGCCGTCGACCTTCATGCCGCTCCTCCGACCGTAACCGTGTCGATGTGCCGTGCGAGCAGCTCGCGGTGGTACGCGGAGTCGCCGAACAGCAGCTGTGATGTCTTCGCCCGCTTCAGATACAGATGGGCCGGGTGTTCCCAGGTGAAGCCGATGCCGCCGTGCACCTGGATGTTCTGGCTCGTGGCCCGGAGACAGGTGTCGGAGCAGAACGCCTTCGCCAGGCTCGCCACGGCCGGCAGTTCCGCGCTGTCGGCCTCGGCGGCGAGGAGCGCGTAGTGCGCGGCCGCCCGTGCCGACTCCACTTCGAGGAGCACGTCGGCGAGGAGGTGCTTGACGGCCTGGAAGGAACCGATGGGCCGCCCGAACTGGTGGCGCACCTTGGCGTACTCCACCGCCGTCTCCAGCGCCCGCGAGGCCACCCCCACCTGTTCGGCGGCCAGCGCCACCGCGACCCGGTCCAGCACCTGCGCCACCAGCTCCCAGCCGTCGCCGTGCGTGCGCAGCCGCTGCGCCGGTACGTCGTGGTAGTCGAGGCGGGCCTGGCGGCGGGTCGGGTCGAGCGTGGGCAGGGGAGTGCGGGTCAGCCCCGGTGCGTCGCCTTCGACCAGGAACACGCCGATGCCGTCGGCCGCCCGGGCCACGGTGAGGACCACATCGGCCGCGGCCCCGTCGAGGACGAAGGTCTTGTGGCCGTCCAGCAGCCAAGTGCCCTCGGTCTCACGGGCGTCGAGCGCCACTCCGGCGGCGTCCCAGCGGGCGGAGTCCTCCGTCAGGGCCAGCGTGGCGACGAGTTCACCGGCGGCCAGGCCGGGCAGCAGCCGCCTGCGGGCCTCCTCGTCGGCGGACCGCAGCAGGGCCGTCGTGGCCAGCACCGCCGAGGACAGGAACGGCGCGCACAGCAGAGCGCGGCCCGTCTCCTCCATGACCGCGCCCACCTCGACCGGCCCGCAGCCCGCGCCGCCGTACTCCTCGGGCACGGCCAGCCCCTGGAGGCCGAGTTCGGTGCCCATCCGGCGCCACAGCGCCCGGTCGAACCCCTCCGGCGTCTCCATCAGCCGCCGCACCTCGGTCTCGGGCGAGGTGTCCGCGAGGAACGCCCGTACCGTGCGCCGCAGTTCCTCCTGCTCCTCGCTGAACGCGAAGTCCATGCCTGTGCTCCTCTCCGGTTCAGCGACGGCCGCGCGCGGCGAGGATCCGCTCCACGGCGGCGGCGTGGTCCGCGGACCGCATGGTGTCCCGCTCGGCGAGCAGGGCCGGCTCCATCACGGTCTCCAGTGCCTGTTCCAGATGCCGGTTCACCGCCCGTTTGGTCTCGCGCAGCGCCTGCGCGGGCTGGGCGGCCAGCCGTCCGGCCAGCTCCATGGCCTCGGCCCGCAGCTTGTCCCTCGGTACGGCACGGGTGGCGAGGCCCAGCCGGACCGCGTCCTCGGCGGCCACCCGGTCGCCGAGGAACAGCAGCTCCTTCGCGCGGGTCGCGCCGACGAGCAGCGGCAGCAGATAGGCGCCGCCGTCGCCCGCGACCAGTCCGACCTGCACATGCGGGTCGGCCAGATAGGCCTCTTCGGCGATCAGCACCAGGTCGCTGAGCAGGGCGAGGCTGCATCCGAGGCCGACCGCCGGTCCGTTGACCGCCGCGACGACGGGCAGCGGGCAGCGGAGCATGCCGACGATGATCCTTCGGGCCTCGTCGACCTGCTGCTCCCGGAACGCCTCGTCGCGCTGGACCCGGGTCATGACCTCGAGGTTGCCCCCGGCGCTGAACGCCCGGCCGCGCCCGGTGAGCACGATCGCGCCCGCCTCGGGGTCGGCGGCCAGCTCGTCCCAGACCGAGGCGAGCCGGGTGTGCAGCTCCTCGCTCATCGCGTTGAGCTGCTCCGGCCGGTTGAGTTCCACCAGCCTGACCCGCCCGACCGCCGTCACCACCAGATCCGTCATCTCCACCGCCGTGTGCCTCCAGTGAGAACAGACCCTCTAATGAGTAAGTAGAGTTGAATGGTATAACTAATTCAGCTCAGCTGGGAACCGGGTCGCCGGACCGGCGGCCGGCGAGAGGACGCGCATGCAGTACGAGACCGTACGGGCCGAGACGGCGGACCGGATCCTCACCGTCACCCTGGACCGGCCCGAGAAGCTGAACGCCTTCAACCCGCGGATGATGCAGGACCTGCTCGACGTCCTGGACGCGGCCGACGCCGACGACCGGGTGCGGGTGATCGTGGTGACCGGCGCCGGACGCGGCTTCTGCGCCGGCGCCGACGTCAGCTCGGGCGGCTCCTCCTTCGACCACCGCAGGGCGGGCGCCTGGCACCGGGACACCGGCGGGCGGGTCGCGCTGCGGATCTTCTCCAGCACCAAGCCGGTCATCGCGGCCGTCAACGGCCCGGCGGCCGGCGTCGGGGCCAGCATGACCCTGCCCATGGACATCCGGCTGGCGTCGACCTCGGCCAGGTTCGGCTTCGTCTTCGCGCGCCGCGGCATCGTGCCGGAGTCGGCGGCGAGTTGGTTCCTGCCGCGGGCCGTGGGCATGCAGCGGGCCATGGAGTGGGTGGCCACCGGCCGTGTCTTCGGCCCCGGCGAGGCGCTGGCGGCCGGCCTGGTCCGCTCCGTCCACCCGCCCGAGGAACTGCTGCCGGCCGCGTACGCGCTCGCCCGGGAGATCGCCGAGAACACCTCGGCGGTCTCGGTCGCCCTGTCCCGCCAGATGATGTGGCGGATGCTCGGCGAACCCCACCCCATGACGGCACACCGGCTTGACTCGCGCGTCATGAGCCAGATCGGCGGCGGACCCGACCCCGTGGAGGGTGTCGAGTCATTCCTCGCCAAGCGGCCGCCGAAGTTCCCGGGCCGGGTCAGCGCCGACATGCCGCCCGTCTACCCATGGTGGCGGGACGACGAGTTCCGGCCGATCGACGAGTGACACGAACGCCCTGACCATGAGATCTGCCCGAAACATTGTCGTGGTTTCGGTGAGGTGTTAGCGTCCGGGGCGCGCCATTCAGCTGAATGCGTTAACCATTCATCGCTTGGACGGTCATCATGGGCGATGGTCTGCTTCAAGAGTTCCTGACCGGTGTCGACTGGGGCGTCGCCACCGCGGACACCCTCGCCGCCCCGCCGCCGCCCCCGCTGGAGCGGAGCGGCCACTTCCGGCAGTGGACCGACGACATCCGCCGGGTGGTCGGCGTCGTCCCGGACACGCACCGGATGGTCGCGGGCTGGCCGCTGCTCCAGCCCGACGGCCCCGGCAGCTGGAACCGGGCGGCACTGGACCGCTGTGACCGCGCCCTGGACGCACTGCTGGCCCGCGGCACCCGCCCCGGTCTCACGCTCGTGCACCAGGCGCTGCCGCCCTGGCTGGACGACTCCGGCGGCTGGCTCGCCCGCGGCGCCGCCGAGCACTTCGCCGGATACGCCGCCGAGCTGGGCCGCCGCTTCGGCGACCGGGTGGAGCGCTGGATCACCTCCACCGACCTGGCGAGCCCCACTCTGGCCGACCATGTGGCCGGACTGTATCCGCCGAGTCGCGGCATCGGCCGGGCCGGGCTGCGCTCCGTCCACCACATCCTGCTCGGCAACGGCCTCGCCCTCCAGGCGCTTCGGGCCGCCGGCGCGCACGGCCGGCTCGGCACCACGGTCACCCTCGTCGGCGGCTACGCCGCCACCGACGACCCTTTCGACCGGCTCGCCGTGGAGCGGCTGGAGAACTGGACCAACCGGATCTTCCTCGACCCGATGCTGCTCGGCACCCACATGGTGACCGAGGACGACGTCTCCCCCGTGGAGGCCACCGGCTGCGTCCACCCCGGCGACCTGGAGACCATCGCCACCGCGCAGGACGTGCTGGGCCTGTCCTGGCACACCCCGTTCCGGGTGACCGCCCCGGAGAACCTGCCCCGCGCCCTGCCGGCCGGGAAGTGCCCGGGCACGCTGAACGAGGTCAACCGCCTGCTGGCGGGCCTCGGCTTCGCGATCATCCCGTTCGACGACGTCGAGACCACGGCGTACGGCTGGCCCATCCTCCCCGAGGGTCTCGCCGACGCCGTCGCCGGACTCCATGACCTCTACGGCGACCTGCTGCCGCCGCTGTCCGTCGTCGACAACGGCATGGGCGACCTCGACCTGGTCGACGACAAGGGCCGCGCCGACGACGCCCGGCGCAGGTCCCTGCTGCGCGCCCGGCTGTCCTGGCTGGCCCGGGTCGTGGACCGGGGCGTGGACGTGTGCGGCTACGAGTACTGGTCGGTGCTGGACAACCTGGAGGCGAAGTTCCGCTACACCCGGCTGTACGCGATGGCCGTCCCGGACCATGAGCCGCCGCCGCGCCCCGAGATGCCGTCCGACTGGGTGCACGGCGGGGCTTTCGCCCCCGACACACCGGCACCCGCTGCCACCCCGGCACCGGGCCTGACCTTGGTGCCGAGCCCTCTCCGCTCCTAGAAAGTGCGGTGGGCCCGGCTATTGACCGGTCAATTGGGTGATTGTACGGTCGTCATGTGACCGTGCCGCTTTACGTACAGATCAGGCGAGAGATCGAAGCGAGGATCCGGGCCGGGGACCTGCCCTCCGGCGCGCGGCTGCCGACCGAGAAGGAACTCTCCACCCGGTACGGCGTCAGCCGTGCCACGGCCCAACGGGTCCTCAATGACCTGGCGGAGGCGGGACTGGCGATCCGCCGGCGACGCCACGGAACGTTTGTCGCGGACGTGACGAGGCAGATCAATCTGCTCAACTTCGTCACCCCGGCGGCAGCCGCGAAGGGTGTCCCCGGCAGACACGAAGTCGTCTCCGCGCGGATCGTCAGGGCCGCCGACGCCGTCCTGGCGCTCCCCGGTTGCCCGGCCGACACGGCCGTGGTGGAACTGGTCCGCCGCAAGCTCGACCTGCGCGAGGAGCCGCAGTCCGTCGAGCGGCACGTCGTTCTCTTCGCGGTCGCCCCCGACCTGCTGAACGAGAACCTCGAAGACGTCGTCACCCTGCCGTACCTCCAGCGCAGAGGAGTACCGATCGACGCGATCCGGGTCTACCTCGACCCGGTGATCCTCGATGAGCGCGACGCAGGATTCCTCAACAGCGAGATCGGAACGCCTGCGCTGATGAGGCGCAGGGAGTTGCGTGCCGACGACGGAAGCACCGTCGAGGTGGTCACGACCCTTGTCCGTCCGGGAACCGCCGAGTTCTTCCTGGAGCTTCCCGTCCCGGCCATGTGAGCAGCGTGTCGCTGCCGGAAAGGACGTGCGCACAATGAAGGTCGTCATCATCGGGGCCGGCGTGCTGGGCGTGAGCGTCGCGAGGCAGCTCGCCATCGCCGGCGAAGACGTTCTCCTGCTCGATCAACGGGGGGTCGGCACCGGTACGACCGCGACCACCTTCGCCTGGACCAACTCCAGCCGGAAGCCCGACCCCGACTACCACCGGCTGAACCTCGCGGGGATGGAGGAGCACGGCAGGCTCGCCGGGCAATTACGCGGCGAGCCGTCGTACTTCCCCAGCGGAGCGCTGCAGTGGGCGGACGCGGCGAACGAGCAGCGGCTCGCCGGCAACGTGGAACGACTGCAGTCCCTCGGCTACCCCGCCCACTGGGTCACGCCCGACGAAGCGACGCGGATCGCGGGCGACCTCCGGATTCCGGCGACCATCACGTCCATCGCCCACTTCCCGGGCGAGGGATACGTTCTGCCGGAACTCTTCGTGGGCAACCTGCTGGCGGACGCCGAGCGGCATGGAGCCGACTGGGCGATCGGCGAGGTCGTGGCCATCGACGACAGGCCTGACGGGGTGTCCGTCACCCTGGCCGGAGGCGAGGTCCGCAGGGGCGATCGAGTCGTCCTGGCGGCAGGCCGCTGGACGGAACGGCTCGCCGCCCGGGCAGGGATCGACGTTCCCATGGTGACGGAAGCCGGTCGCGGAGCGCAGGCCGTCGGTCTGCTCGGGTACGCCAGGTCACCGGAACTGGACCTGCGCTGTGTGATCCACAGCCCCGGCCTCAATCTCCGCCCCGCGGCCGGTGGGCACACCGTCCTGCAGGCTCTCGATCTGAACGCCGACGTCGATCCGGAAGACCCTCCGTCCGCGGACGGGGACATCGCGAACACCCTCGCCCGGCGGTTCTCCGCACTGCTGCCCGACCCGAGCCGGGCACCGACGATCGACCTGCGCGTCGGCATCCGGTCACTGCCCGCGGACGGCCACACCGTCGCCGGCTATGCCTCGACACACTCCCGCGTGTACTGCCTCGTCTCGCACAGCGGGGTCACTCTGGCGCCGATTCTGGGACGCCTGGCCGCGGCCGAGATCACCACCGATCGGGAAGAGGCACTCTTGCGGGCCTTCCGGCCCACCCGATTCGCCGGCGTACGGCGCTCGGACACCGAGGTGGATCAACACGCCACCGGTCTGGGTGAGCAGTAGCCGGCGGCCCCGCTGCGATTCCGGGACAGCTTTCAACCGCGGTCGGCCTCGTAGTCCCTGCCCCGGATCAGCCGTACCGGCGTATAGACGAGCACGTCCTCGTCCCGTTGGTTGCGTACGGTGATCCGGCTGGTGACCACGCCCCGGCCCGGCTTGCCGGAGGGACGGCAGCCGGTGGTCTCCACGACGGCGTACAGCGTGTCGCCGACGTACACCGGACCCCGCACGGTGAGTTCCATGTGCAGGAAGGCCAGACCGGTCCCGTGCAGCACGTTCGTCTGGAGTACGAGTCCCTCGGCGAGGCAGTAGGTGAGCCCTCCGGGGACGAGCCGCCCCGTGTATCCGCCCTCCGCGGCGTGCGAGGCGTCCCAGAAGAGGGGCTCGGTGAAGCCGCCCCAGGTGACGAAGTTGACCAGGTCGGTCTCGGTGACGGTCCGCCGGGCGGTCCGGAAGACCTGCCCGACCGGCATCTCCTCGTAGGTGAGTCCCCTGACCAGCGGGGGGATTTCGGTCGAAGTCGGTTCCATGGCGCGTCCTCTTCCGCAGGGATCACAGGCTCCACGGGCTTCACAGGTCGATCGGGTGCTTGGCGCCCACGCCCTCGAAGTCCGGTGTGCGCTTCTCGCGGTGCGCGGTCAGTCCCTCGGCCACCTCGTGGCCGCCGAACCCGAAGAACTCCAGACCCAGTGAGGCCTCGAAGATCGGCTGCGCGGTGCGGTACCAGTGGTTGAGGGACCGCTTGGTCCAGCTGATCGCGCTCGCGGGGCCGGCGGCCAGGGCCGTCGCCACCCGCAGGCCCTCGGCGTGCACGTCCGCGTCGTCCACGCACTTCGACACCAGCCCGATCCGTTCGGCCTCCTCGCCGGTGAGCGGTTCGCAGGTCAGCAGGTAGTACTTGGCCTTGGCCATGCCGCACAGCAGCGGCCAGCAGATGGCCGCGTGATCCCCGGCCGCGACCCCGAGGCGGGTGTGCCCGTCGACGATCTTCGCGGTACGGGCGGCGATCGAGACGTCCGCGAGCAGGCCGATGACCAGTCCCGCGCCGACCGCCGGGCCGTGGATCGCGGAGACCACCGGCTTGGAGCAGTTCATCACGCCGTAGACCATCTCCCTCGCCTCCCGCATCACCCGGGCGCGCACCGTGTACTCCTCGGTCATGGCCTCGATGGAGTCGAAGGTCCCGCCCGCCGAGAACGCCCGGCCTGCCCCCTGCACCAGCACCGCGCGGGTCTGCTCGTCCCGGTCGACGACCGGCCAGATGCCGGCCAGTTCGCCGTGCGTCCGCGGGTCCACGGCGTTGAGGTGCGGGGCGTCGAGCACGATGCGGAGCACACCGGGTGCGGGCCGCTCGAAGGGCAGGCTCGTGAACTGCTCGTAGAGATCGGTCACGTCACGCTCCTGGTGTATTCAGTGTGGATACTATAATTATCTAACTGTATCGAGGAGGGAGCGGCAAGATGGATCTCACCTTCAGCGAGGAACAGGACGAACTGCGCAAGGTCGTACGGTCCTTCCTCGCCAAGTACTCCGGCGAGGCGGACGTGCGCCGCCTCGCAGCCGACCCCCGGGGCCACGACCTCACCGTCTGGCAGCGGATGGCCGGCGAACTCGGCCTGCAGGGACTCGCCGTCCCGGAGGAGTACGGCGGCTCCGGTTTCGGGTACGTCGACCTCGGCGTCGTCTTCGAGGAGGCGGGCCGCGCGCTGCTGTGCGCCCCGTACTTCGCCACCGTGGCCCTGGCCGCCGAGGCCCTCCTGCGCTGTGACGACGAACAGGCCAGGCATGATCTGCTGCCGGGCATCGCCGCAGGCGGGACGGTGGCCACCCTGGCGCTCACCGAGGCCGCGGGCCGCTGGGACGAGCCGGGCATCCGGCTCACCGCCCGCGAGACGGCCGCCGGCTGGCGGCTCACCGGCGTCAAGACCTACGTCCCCGACGGCCAGGTCGCCGACCTGCTCCTCGTCGCCGCCCGCACCCCCGCCGGCATCAGCCTCCTCGCGGTCGACGCGGGCGCACCCGGCCTGGTCCGCACCTCCCTGCCCACCCTCGACCAGACCCGCAGACAGGCCCGGCTCGACTTCACGGACACCCCCGCCCGCCTGCTCGGCACCGAGGGCACCGCCTGGCCCGTGCTCGAACGCGCCCTCGCCACCGCCGCCGTCCTGCTCGCCGCCGAACAGGTCGGGGGAGCGGCCGCCGCGCTGGACGCCGCCGTGGAGTACGCCGGGATCCGGGTGCAGTACGGGCGGCCCATCGGCTCCTTCCAGGGGATCAAGCACAAGTGCGCCGACATGCTGGTCGAGATCGAGTCCGCCCGCTCGGCCGCCTACGCGGGACTGTGGGCGCTGGACGCCGGCGACGAGAGGGAGACCGCCCTCGCCGCGGCCCTGGCCCAGGTCCACTGCTCGGAGGTGTTCACCCGGGTCGCCGGCGACAACATCCAGGTCCACGGCGGGATCGGCTTCACCTGGGAGCATCCCGCGCACCTCTACTTCAAGCGGGCCAAGAGCTCCGAGATCCTGCTCGGCACCCCCGCGTACCACCGGGAACTGCTCGCCGCCCGGCTCGGCATCTGACGGAAAGCAACGGAACGCAAAGGAGCCGGCATGGAGTTGGACTTCGGGCCCGCCGTACGCGACTTCCGCGACGAACTGCGGGACTGGCTCGCGGACCACCTGGTGGGGGAGTTCGCCGCGCACCGGGGCGTGGGCGGCCCCACCGACGGAGCGGCCTGGGAGGTCCGCCTCGCCTGGGACCGCGAACTGTCCGCCGGCCGCTGGCTGGGCGTCGGCTGGCCCGGCGAGTACGGCGGACGCGGCCTCGGACTCCTCGAGGAGATCGTCTTCGAGTACGAGTACGCCCGTGCGGACGCCCCCTACCGGGCCACGGTCAACGCGCTCGACCTGCTCGGCCCGATGCTCCTGAAAGTGGGCAGCGAGCCTCAGCGGAAACGCTTCCTGCCGCCGATCCTCGCCGTCGAGGAACTGTGGGGCCAGGGCTTCAGCGAACCCGGCGCGGGCTCCGACCTGGCGTCGGTGCGCACCCGGGCGGAGCGTGACGGCGGGCAGTGGGTGGTCGACGGCCAGAAGGTGTGGACGTCCTTCGGCACACACGCCGACTGGCTCTACGTCCTCGCCCGCACCGACCCGGACTCCCGGCGCCACAAGGGCCTGACCATGCTGCTGCTGCCCACCGACCAGCCCGGCGTGGACATCCGCCCCATCCGCAACCTCGCAGGACAGGACGAGTTCGCCGAGGTCTTCCTCTCCGGCGCCCGCACCGAAGCCGACCTGGTCGTGGGCGAGGTCGGCGAGGGCTGGCGCACGGCGATGGCCACCCTCGGCATCGAACGCGGCACCACCCTGCTGCCGCAGCAGCTCACCTTCGAGCGGGAGGCACAGGCGCTTCTCGACCTGGCCCGGGAGCGGGGCGCGCTCGACGACCCGATGCTGCGCAGCCGGATCGTCGACGCCTGGATCTCCGTACGCATCATGCGCACCACCAACCTCCGCACCCTCGCCGAACTCACCGCGGGCCGCACCCCGGGCGCGCAGGCCACCACCGCCAAGCTGTACGCCTCGACACGCCACCAGCAACTCGGCCGGCTCGCCATGGAGCTCGCCGGGCCCGCCGGGCAGATCGTCGGCGAGGACTACGGCCTGGACACCCGCCAGCGCTCCTTCCTGCTCTCCCTCGCGGAGACGATCTACGGAGGGTCGAGCGAGATCCAGCGGAACATCATCGGGGAGCAGCTCCTCGGTCTGCCGAAGGAGCCCCGGCCATGACCTCGATCGAGGACCGCCTGGACCGCGTCGAGTCGCAGCTGGCCGTCCAGCAGCTGCCCGTCCGCTACGCGCTCGCCGTGGACGCCCGCGACCTCGATGCCTGGGTGGGCTGCTTCCGGCCCGACGTGCAGCTGGGACGGTACGGCCGGGGGCGGGCGGCGCTGCGGTCGTACATCGAGCCCCTGGTCCGGGGCTTCGGCCGCTCCGTCCACCAGATCTGCGGCCACCGCGTCGAGTTCACCGGCCGGGACACCGCCACCGGCTCCGTCTACTGCCGGGCCGAGCACGAGGTGGGGGAGCGGTGGATCGTCATGGCCATCCGCTATCTCGACGACTACGCGCGCGTCGACGGCGAGTGGTACTTCTCCCGGCGCCGTGAACAGCACTGGTACGCCGCCGATGTGACCGAGCGGCCCCAGGCGGTGGGATTCCGCGGCTGGAAGGGGGCCGGCGAACCGGCGCTGCCGGAGGCTTTCGCCTCCTGGGCGCCCTTCTGGAAGGAGACGCGATGACACGCTTGTCCGGCAGAACGGCACTGGTCACCGGGGCGGGGCAGGGTGTGGGCCGCGGCATCGCGCTCGCGCTGGCGGCCCAGGGGGCGGCCGTGGTGATCACCGGCCGTACCGGGAGCAAGCTCGAGGACACCGCCGGTGCGATCGGCGAGCGCGGCGGGCGGGTGCACAGCGTGGTCGGGGACGTGGGCGAGCGCGCGGACGCCGAGCGCATGGTGGCCGAGACGGTGGGGGTGTTCGGCCGGCTCGACGTGCTGGTCAACAACGCGCAGAGCTCCGTGCAGCGCCGGCTGGAGCAGACGACGTACGACGACGTCGAACTCACCTATCGGAGCGGGCCGTTGGCCGCGTTCCACACCATGCGGGCTGCCCTGCCCCATCTCAAGGCGAGCCGCGGCAGCGTGGTGAACCTCGGGTCCTCGGCCGCCGTGCAGGGCGAGGCGACCTTCGCGGCGTACGCGATGGCCAAGGAGGCGATCCGGGGGCTGAGCCGGGTGGCCGCGCGGGAGTGGGGCGCGTACGGGATCCGGGTCAACGTGGTCTGCCCGGCCGCGCTGAGTCCGGCCGCGGAGGCGTACTTCGCCGATCACCCCGACCGGGCCGAGCAGGTGCTCGCCGGCATCCCGCTGGGCCGGATGGGCGATCCGGAGGCGGACATCGGCCGGGCGGTGGCCGCCCTCGTCAGCGACGACATGTCCTATCTGACCGGGGCGACGCTGATGCTGGAGGGCGGACGGACCCTGCTCGGCTGACGTCAGACGACCCCCCGGGCACGCAGCTCGGCCAGCCGATGATCCGTCACTCCCGCGAGTTCGGCGAGGACTTCGGCCGTGTGCTCGCCCAGCGCGGGGGGCGGGGCGTACCCGTCGACGGGGGTCGCGGAGAGCCGGATGGGGTTGGCGAGCAGCGGCAGCCCCCCGGCCTCGGCCAGCATCTCCCGGTGCCGGATCTGCGGGTCGGCGAACACCTCGGGCATCTCGTTGTACGGGCCCGCGGGCACGCCGTGCCGGTCGAGCAGGTCCAGCCACTCGTCCCGGGGCCGGGTGCGCAGCACCGCCTCGAGGACCGGCAGGATCTCCTCGCGGTGGACGATCCGGGCCGAGGTCGTGGCGAACCGCTCGTCCTGGAGGAGATCGGTGCGGTCGGCCGCCGCGCAGAACGCGGCGAACTGCCTGTCGTTGCCGGCCACCATGAAGAGCGGCCGGTCCGCGCACATGAAGGCCTGGGAGGGGATCCCGCCGTACCCACCGTTCCCGCGCCGCGCCGGCACCTCCCCGGAGACCAGGTAGTTCATCGCGAAGTGCGACAGCGAGGCCAGGCCGCAGTCCAGCAGCGACAGGTCGATGAACTGGCCCTCGCCGGTGGCGTCCCGGTGCCGCAGCGCCGCGAGGACGGCCGTGGAGGCGTACAGCCCCGTGAGGATGTCGACCATGCTGACCCCGACCTTCATCGGTTCCTCGGGGTGCCCGGAGACGCTCATCATCCCGGACATGGCCTGGAAGACGCCGTCGTATCCCGGCCGCCCCGCGTACGGCCCGGTCTGGCCGAAGCCCGTCACCGAGAGGTAGACCAGCCGTGGGTCGAGCTCCCGCAGGCTCTCCTGGCCGAGGCCGTACCTCGCGAGCGTGCCCGCGCGGAAGTTCTCCACGACGACGTCCGAGCGGGCGGCGAGGGCGCGGATCAGTTCCTGCCCCTCGGGGGTGGCGTGGTTGACGGTGACCGACCGCTTGTTGCGGTTGCAGGAGAGGAAGAAGGCCGCGGTGTCGGTTCCCGGGGCGAACGGCGGGCCGTAGGTCCGGGAGTCGTCGCCCGTTCCCGGCCGCTCCACCTTGATCACCTCGGCGCCCAGGTCGGCCAGCATCTGGGTGGCCAGCGGCGCCGCGAGGATGCGGGACAGATCGAGGACACGGATCCCGGCCAGGGCGGTCGACGGCATCTGGCTGCCTCCTTCTGCTGACTTTCGACTGAATGAGTTAGATAAATATACTTCTGAAGTCCCACTTTCGGTCCTATGATTGCTGCAACTAGCCAAATCATGTAACTATATTGGTCGGTCGACAGGCCGAGACCGGAGGGCGTGCTGATGACCGTCGCGGCGAGGACCCTCACCGACCAGGAGCAGCGCGAACACCGTGCGTGGTTCCGGGCCCGCTGGGAACGCGGAGTCGCTTTCAACCGCCTCTGCCGGATCCGGGTGACCCGCTGGGACCCGGACGGCGTCGAGATCGTACTGCCCTACGCCGAGTCCCTCTCCGCCCACGAGGACGTCTTCCACGGCGGGGTCGTCTCGGCCCTGATCGACACCGCCGGCGCCGGAGCCGTCATCGCCGGGCACGACTTCACCAACGGCAGCCGCCTGAGCACCGTGTCGCTGTCGGTGCAGTTCCTGGCACCCGCCCGGGGCGCGGAGGCCGTCGCCCACGCGCGCTGTGTCCGGCGCGGCCGCCGGGTGCACTTCGCCGACGTCGACGTGCTCACCGAGGGCCGGGTCTGCGCGCGGGGGCAGGTGGTGGTGACCATCTCGGGGGAGCGGCCGGGCATCGGTGACCCCATCGAACCGCTGACTGCCGAACCGCTGACACAGGAGTGACGTGATGTCCGAGGAACCCGGCCAGGACGACCTGGTGCTGTACGAGGTCGACGAGGAGGGTGTCGCCACCGTCACCCTCAACCGGCCCGAGCGCAGCAACGCCTGGAGCATCCCCATGGAGCGCCGCTTCTTCGCCCTCCTGGACGAGGCCGCCCACGACCCGGCCGTCCGCGTCGTGATCGTCACGGGCGCGGGCAGGGCCTTCTGCCCGGGCATGGACGTCCAGCGCCTGGAGCAGAACTCCCGGCCGGGCCGGTCCCTCGACCTCCAGGCCCGCGTCCCCATGTACAGCAGGCGGAACCTGCCGAAGCCGCTGATCGCCGCGGTCAACGGCGCCTGCGCCGGCATCGGCCTGGTCCAGGCCCTCATCTGCGACATCCGCTTCGCCGCCCGCGGAGCCCGCTTCACCACCGCCTTCACCCGGCGCGGCCTGGCCGGCGAGTACAACCTGCCGTACGTGCTGCCCCGTGTCATCGGCCTGGAGAACGCGCTCGACCTGCTGCTGTCCGGCCGGGTCTTCGACGCCGACGAGGCGAAGGACCTCGGCCTCGTCAGCCGCGTGGTGGAACCGGGGGACCTGCTCGACGCCGCCCGCGCCTACGCCCGGGACATCGCCCGCAACTGTTCCCCGCGTGCCATGGCCGTCGTCCGCCACCAGGTCTACGCAGACCTGGACCGCCCCTTCACCGACGCCCTCGCCCGCTCCTACTCCGCCATGGAGTTCTTCGCCGGTTCCCCGGACTTCCGGGAGGGCGTGGCGAGCTTCGTGGAGAAACGGGAGCCGAAGTTCGAGGGCCTGCCGCCGGACTTCGACCCCGAGGACGCCACCCGCGGCGCGTTCCTGCCGTACTGACCGAGGAGAGACCGCACATGTCAGGTCAGCCGTTCCCCGTCGAGGCCGGGCACATCATGATGTTCGCCCGGGCCATCGGTGACGAGAACCCCGCCTACGGGGGCGAGGCCGCGCTCGCCCCGCCCACCTTCACCATGGCGAGCGCCCACTACGACCCGGAGTACCACCTGCGGCCCAGGCCGGACGAGGAGTGGTTCGGATCCGGGGGCGGGCCCGGGGCGATGGCCGAGGGCGGCGGCGGACTCCACGCCGAACAGCACTTCGAGTACCACCGCCCGGTCCGGGCAGGCGAGACCCTCTACGCGCACACCGTCGAAGGGCGCAGCTGGGAGAAGCAGGGCCGTACCGGCCGGCTGCTGTTCAGCGAGCGCGTCACCGAGTACCTGGACGCGGACGGCGAACCGGTCGTCAGCGCCGTCACCGTGGCCGTCGTCCCCGAGGGCCCCGCGACCCCGAAGGACGCCCGATGAGCCTGAGCACCGCCGACATCAAGGTCGGCGAGACCCGCGAGAGCGTACTCGTCGGCGATCTGAAGCGCACCCGGATCGTCCAGTACGCGGGCGCCTCCGGCGACTTCAACCCCCTGCACACCGACGAGCGGTTCGCCGTCGAGGCCGCCGGATATCCCGGGGTGTTCGCGCACGGGATGCTCACGATGGGCATGACCGGCCGGGTGCTCACGGACTGGGTCGGGGCCGGGGCGCTGCTGCGCTACGGCGTCCGCTTCAAGGCCCAGGTCTGGCCCGGCGACACACTGACCGCCACGGCCACCGTCGAGTCGGTCGAGGACACACCCGCCGGTCCTGTCGCCCACTTCCACGTCCGTACGGTCAACCAGGACGGCGTCGAGGTGGTCACCGGTACCGCGGCGGCCCGCCTGGAGGCCTGAGCCGATGACCGAGGCGGACGGGGCGACCTGGACCGCGATGGTGGCCGCCGCCCAGGACCACTCCCGCCCGGCCGTCCGGTTCGGCGACCTGACCTGGAGCGGGCGCGAGCTCCTCGGCCGGGCGGGCGGCGCGGCCGACTGGCTGGACACACTCGGTCTGGAGCCCGGCGCACCCGTGCCCGCCCTCGTGGCCACCTCCGCCGACGCGCTCGCCCTGGTGATCGGCGGAGCCGGCGCCGGCCACCCCCTCGCGCCGCTCGGCGTCCGGATGACCGCGTACGAGATCGCCGCCGTGGTCGGGAACATCCCCGGCCGAGTGCTCCTCGCACAGCCGGAGTTCGCCGGCCTCGGCGGGCAGGTCGCCGGGCTGTCCGGAAGGCGGCTCCATGTCGTGCCCGAACTGGACGACAGCATGAGGGCGTTGACCGCGAGACCGGACGAACTCGCGGCCGTCCTGCACACGTCGGGGACGACGGGCCTGCCCAAACCCGTGACGCTGACCCAGCACCGCCTGGCCGCCCGGGCCCGTGTCAACGGACGGCTGTGCGACCTCGGACCCGACGGCTTCTACGGTGGCAGCGCCCCCTTCCACCACATCGCGGGCCTCGGCAACATCGCCGTCGCCCTCGCCGCCGGCGCGCTGGTCACCGGCCTGCCCCGCTTCACCGTGGCGGGCTGGTCCCTGCTGCGGGACCTCGGCACCACCCACACGAGCATGGTCCCGGCGATGCTGGAGACCCTGCTGACCGCCGGAGAGGCACGGCACGAGCGGCTGCGGGTCCTCCAGTACGGCGGCGCGCCCGTGCGCCCCGGCACCCTGCGGCGGACGTACGAGGCGATGCCCGGCGTCCGCATGCTCAACATGTTCGGCCAGACCGAGGGCTCGCCGATCAGCGTGCTGACCCCGGAGGACCACCGGGAGGCGGTCTCGGGCCGCACCGAGCTCCTGCGTTCGGTGGGGCGCCCCGCCCCCGGGGTCGAACTCAGGGTCGACGGCGCCGGTCCTGACGGTGTCGGCGAGATCCACGCCCGCGCCGCCCATTTCTTCCGGATCGACGCCGAGGGCTGGCTGCACAGCGGCGACCTGGGCCGAGTGGCGGAGGACGGCTATCTCTACCTCCTCGGCCGGCGCGGCGACATGATCATCCGCGGCGGCGAGAACGTCCATCCGCTGGAGGTCGAGACCGTGCTCGCGGCGCACCCCGGCGTCGCGGACGCGGCGGTCGTCGGCGTGCCCGACGAACGGCTCGGCCAGACCGTCGTGGCTTTCGTCGTACCCGCAGACCCCGATGTCCCGCCGGATCCGGCGGGACTCAGGAAACACACCCGCGCCCGGCTGTCCGGGTTCAAGGTCCCCGTCCGCTGGTGGTTCGTGCCCGACCTGCCGCGCAACGCCAACGGCAAGGTACTTCGGCGTCGTCTGCGGGAGCCGTACGCAGGAGGAACAAGTGCCTGACCATGTCGACGAAGTCGACCCGGAGCGGCTCGACACGCTGCTGAGCCGGATCCGCCGGGCGGTCGAGCAGGGCCCCCTGCCCTCCGCCCAGGTCGCAGTCGCCCGCGGCGGCCGGCTGGTGGCCTTCGAGACCTACGGCGACGCCCACCCCGGCACCCGGTACGTCCTGCAGTCCGTCGGACGGTCGGTCGTCGCGGGCGTGGTGTGGAAGCTGATCGGCGACGGACTCCTGGACGTGGGCGAGCAGGTGGCCTCGATCATCCCGGAGTTCGCGCCGAACGGGAAGGAGACGGTGACCGTCGAGCAGGTGCTCACGCACACCGCCGGCTTTCCCTTCGCCCCGCTCGGCCACCCGAAGACCCTGGACCGCGAGCAGCGGCTCGCCGCCTTCGGGCGCTGGCGGCTGGACTACCCGCCGGGCAGCCGCTTCCAGTTCCACCTCACCTCGGCCGCCTGGCTGATCGCCGAGATAGTCGAGCGGCGCACCGGCCTCGCCTTCGCCGACCATCTGCGCGAGCGGATCACCGGGCCGCTCGGCCTGACCTCGCTCCAGCTAGGCGTCCCGGTGGACGAACAGCCCGGCACCGTCGCCCCGATGCTCGCCACCGACCGCACCGACGACGGCCAGGAGCCGGATCCCTGGGGGCCGTGGTACCTGTCCGACCCGAAGGTCCTGGCGGCCGGCGAGCCCAGCCACGCCCTCGTCGCCACGGCCGCCGACGTCGCCCTCTACTTCCAGGCGCTGGAGCATTCGGGGCTGTGGAAGCCGGAGGCGGTCGCGGAGGGCACCCGGATCCGGCTGACGGAGCACCCGTACGGGGAGCGGATCTACGGGGGCGGCGGAGACCGCCGTACCAGCATGGGGCTGTTCGTCACCGTGGCCGGACCGGACGCCGGCAGCAACCTGCCGTCCACCGGCTCGCCCGCCCTCTTCGGCAGCGCCGGTGCCGCCTACCAACTGGGCTTCATGGACCCGGAGTCCGGCCTGTCCTTCGCCTGCCTCAGCAACGGCTATCCACTCGCCGGCTACGACCACACTCCGCAAGGCACCGCGCTGATCACCGACATCGCGAACCTGGCGGCGGGCCTGGTCTGATCGACCGGGCCCGCCGCCAGGCGGGGGAGTTGTGACGCTCAGCGGCTGACGAGCCGCTGGGCGTTGTGGTACATGATGTCGTCCTGGGCGGACTCGTCGAGCTCCGCGATGAGCTTGCGGAAGTCGGCCGGGGCGGCGAGGCCCTCCGCGTGCGGGAAGTCGGAGCCCATGACGATGGACTCGTGGTGGCCGAGACGCTTGACGACGCCCACGATGTCGTCCTCGGGGTAGGGCACCACGCGGACGTGCTTGCGGAAGATCTGGCTGGGACGCTCGTCCAACTGCCCGCCGATCCAGGGGCCGTTGCGGCCCATGCCGCGGCTCTTGTCCATGTGACGGACGAAGTGCGGCACCCACTCGGAGCCGAACTCGGACACCAGCACGTTGATGTCGGGGAAACGGCCGAAGAGGTTGTCGAAGATCAGCGCCGACAGCGTCTCCTCGATGGGGCGCTGGCCGTAGGTGTTCTGCCACTGCCAGGCCGACATCCGGAAGTGGATGGGGCTCGGGTCGTAGCCCCAGGCGGGCGCCACCTGCGAGTTGTAGTAGAACTCGCTGATGTGGTAACAGACGCTCGCCCTGGCCTCGTTGAC
Organism: Streptomyces sp. NPDC002588; assembly: GCF_040295925.1. Lineage (NCBI taxonomy): Bacteria > Bacillati > Actinomycetota > Actinomycetes > Kitasatosporales > Streptomycetaceae > Streptomyces > Streptomyces sp. NPDC002588. The sequence continues at coordinate 49,357 of NZ_JBEOWF010000002.1, read as the reverse complement.
GAGTTTCCAGAACGGGTCGAAGTACGGGTCGCCCGGCGAGCGGCCGTACATGGGGCCGGTGGGCAGCAGGATGAAGCGGGCGCCCTGGTTCAGGACGTACTCGAGTTCCTTGACCGCGCTGGGCAGGTCGCGCAGGGACAGCAGCGCCGGGGCGTAGATGCGGCCCTGGTGGTCGAAGCCCCAGACCTCGTTCATGTAGCGGTTGAACGAGTGGTAGTTGGCGTAGAGCGGCTCGACCCCGCTCACGTACTCCTCGGCGACCAGCGCCCAGCCGCCCGGGTACATGATCGTCTGGTCGAGTCCCTGCTCGTCCATGATCCGCAGCCGGGCCTCGCGGTTCTGGTACGCCTCGTGCATCGGCTCGAACTGGTAGGTCTCCTCGGGATTGCCCGAGGCCATCGCCTTGAGCATCTCCTTCAGCGAGCCGGGTCGGTAGACCTGTCCGAACTCCGGTTCCAGGCAGACGACGATCCGGTCGCCGGCGAGGATCACCTCCCGCCCGTCCGGCAGGGTCACCGGTGCGACAGCCGCACCGAGGAACTCCTTCGGAAGGTAGCGGGTGAAGGAGTCCCGCTCCTCGTACATGTGCTGGTCGCAGTCGAAGATGCGCCCTCGCTGTTCGGCCATGGCCGTCGCCTCCGGACCCCAGAGCTATTCAGTACGCCTCCTATAATTATCTAACTGTTTATCGCGCGCAAGGGGCCGGGGTGGACGGAGGTGTGGAGGGGGCGTGTCCGCTCAGTCGATGAGCTCGAGCACCGTCTTGGGTCCGGCGGAGTTCACCACGTCGTCGGCGCTGGAGATGTGCCGCTGCCACAGCTTCTCCGCCTCGTCGGCCTTGCCGGACTCGATCAGGCCGACCAGCCGGACGTGCGCCCGGTGTCCCTTGAGGGCCTGGGCCTGCTGGGTCTCGGTGTCGGTGGCGGCGGCGGTGTACGAGGCGTTGGCGCGGTCGATGATGTTGCGCAGCATGCCGCACAGCAGGATCAGTGTCTGGTTGCCGGTGAGCTCGACCAGCAGGGCGTGGAAGGCGTCCTGTGCGTCGACCAGGGCGAGCGGGTCGTCGAGGGCGGCCTTCTCCGCGGCCACCGCGTCGCGCAGCCGCTTGATGTCGTCCGCCGTGTGCTTCGCGGCGAGCTGGCGGGCGCAGGGCGGCTCGATGACGGCCGCCGCGCGGTAGATGTCGCCCAGGGTGGCGCCGCGGTACTCCAGGATCAGGCCGGCGAAGCGGGCGGCGACGTCCGAGTCCGGCGCGCTCACCCGGGCGCCGCCGTGGGCGCCGCGCCGCACGCTGATCAAGGACTCCGACTCCAGTACCCGGAACGCCTCGCGCAGGGTCGGCCGCGAGATGCCGAACTGCTCCATCAGGCCCGACTCCGGCGGCAGCGCGTCGCCGGGCTTCAGCTCACCCCGGACGATCTGCCGGCGCAGGTGTGCGGCGACCAGTTCGGCGGTCTTCGGCACCCGCACCTGTCGTCCGACGCGGCTGCGGGAGGGGGCGGGTACGGCCGCCGGTCGTGCTGCTGCGCGGGCTGCCTCGGCCACGGTGGGCCCTCCTTGGGTAGCAAACCTTATATAGCAAAATGAATCTTCTTAGTGCATCGAGCGTACCAGGTCAAGGGAAGGATGGATCTTCCCTTGAGCGGGGCTTCTAGGATATAGATGATTCATCTATCTATTAGGTGTGGGAGTGGCCTCGATGACCGAGAATCCGACCCCGGTGATCCTCACCGAACTCACCGACGACGGGGTCATGGTGCTCACCCTGAACCGGCCCGAGCGCCACAACGCCTGGACGCTGGAGATGGAGCTGCTCTACAACGAGCTGTTCGACCGGGCGGAGGCGGATCCGCGGGTACGGGCCGTGGTGCTCACCGGCGCCGGACGCGGTTTCTGTCCGGGGATGGACATGAGCGTGCTGGACGGGGCGTCGTCGGGTGCCCGCCCGTGGCCGACCGACCGGCTGCCGCCCCGCACCCGGCCCATGTCCTTCCCGAAACCCGTGGTGGCGGCCGTCAACGGCGCCTGCGCCGGCATCGGCTTCAACCAGGCGCTGATGTGCGACGTACGGTTCGCCGTGCCGCACGCCAGGTTCGCCGCCGCCTTCAGCGCGCGCGGTCTGGTCGCCGAGGACGGGGTGGCGTGGCTGCTGCCCCGGATCGTGGGCTACGGCAACGCCGCCGACCTGCTGCTCTCCTCACGGAAGATCACGGGATCGGAGGCCCTCGCGATGGGCCTGGTCAATCGCCTCGTCGAGCCGGACGAACTCCTCCCGGTGGCGCTCGCGTACGCCACCGACCTGGCGCGGTCGGCGAGTCCCTACGCGATGTCCCTCATCAAGCGGCAGCTCGCCGACGACCAGGCGCGGACCTTCACCGAGAGCCGTGACAGCGCCGCCGCGCTGCTGGCGACGGCCAAGCGGGCTCCCGACTACCGCGAGGGGGTGCTGAGCTTCATGGAACGCCGACGACCCGAGTTCGCGGGGCTGGAAGAGGCCTCCGCATGACCCGCGCCGAGCTTCCCCTGCATCGCCGTACGGTCACCGTCACGGCGTACGAGGAGGCCGGCGGGGAGATCTCCGTAGAGGCGGAGCTGCGCGACGAGCGTCCTTGGGAGAAGCCGCCGGGCGGGGTCGTCCACCGTATGGCGCTCGCGGTGCGGATCCGGCTCGCCGACATGGTGATCACGGCGGCCGGCGCGCACATGCGGGAGTTCCCGCACGCCGAGTGTCCGCTGATCGCCCCCGCCTTCGACGGACTGGTCGGGCTGAGCGTCGCGGCCGGGTACAACCGGGCGGTCCAGGAGCGCTTCCGCGGAGTCTCCGGCTGTACCCATCTGCACGAGCTGTCCCGCGCCCTCGGCCCTGCCACCGTCCAGGCGGCGATCTCCGCGGGCGCGCTGCGCCGCGCCGCCGACGGCGTGCCGGTGCACAATCCGCGGGCCACCGCCGGCGTGCTGAACAGCTGCCACATCTGGGCCCCGGACGGGGTGGGCCTGCGCAAGCTGGACGCGGGCTGGCGCCCGGGAACGGGCCCGCGCCCGGTCCCGGAAGTCGGCGCGTTCGAGCGGCCCGCGGGCCGGTGACGCCCGCGGGCCGTGCCGCCGGACGCGGGGGCGCCTACGGGCCGGTGATCCTGGGTTCCCGCGGCAGCCCGAGGACCTTCTCCGCGAGGATGTTCCGCTGTACCTGCGAGGTTCCCGCGTAGATCGTGCCGGAGCGGGCGATCAGATACGTCGTCGACCACGACGCCGAGGAGTTCGCGGCACCGGGGTCGTCGGCGCGGTAGGTGCGCAGGGGCGGCCGGCCCGCCGGCACCTGGCCGTGCAGGCCCATGATGTCCATCGCCAGATCGGTGACCTCGGTGTGGTACTCGCTCCAGTACAGCTTGGCGATCGACGTCTCCGGGCCGGGCTCGGCGCCCTTGAGCCAGCCGGTGAGGATCCGGTAGCCGAGGTAGCGCATGATCTCGACCTTGGACCAGCACCAGGCGATCCGCTGCCGGATCACCGGGTCCTGGTCCCTGCCGTACTGCCGGGCCAGCTCCACCAGCCGCTCCACCTCGGCCCGGAACAGGACCGGGTTGGTCGCCGCCTCCTCGCCGCGCTCCACGCCCAGCAGGCTCTGGGCGACGGTCCAGCCGTTGTCCACCCCGCCGACGACGAGGTCGGCCCGGGTACGGGCGCCGTCGAAGAACACCTCGTTGAAATGGAGCTGCCCGCTCATCATGCGGAACGGGCGCACCTCGACGCCGGGCTGGTCGAGCGGGACCAGCAGGAAGGAGATGCCGCGGTGCCAGGGCGCGGCGCTGTCCGTGCGGGCCAGGACGAAGATCCAGTCGCTGTGGTGGGCGCCGGACGTCCACACCTTCTGCCCGTCGATCACCCACTCCTCGCCCTCGAGCACCGCCCGGGTCCGCAGGGCGGCCAGGTCCGAGCCCGCGTCCGGCTCCGAGTACCCCTGGCACCAGGTGTCCTCACCGCTGAGGATGCGCGGCAGGAAGCGGGCCTTCTGCTCGTCCGTGCCCCAGCGCAGCAGCGTGTTCGCCAGCATCTTCACGCCGAAGGTGTCCTGTGGCAGCCCGAACGGCACTCCGGCCAGGGCGAGTTCCTCCATCAACACGACCTGGTGGAGCTTGGACAGGTCACGGCCGCCGTAGGGCTTCGGCCAGGTGAGGGAGAGGTAGCCGCGCTCGGCGAGCCGTCCGCGCCAGTCGCGGGCGAAGGCCCGGGCGGCCTCCTCGTCGAGGGCGCCGATGCCCTTCCAGTCCGACGGCAGCGCCTCGGTGAGGAACTCCTTGACCTCGGCACGGAACGCCTCGGTCTGCGGGGGATAGCTGATGTCCACCTGCTCTTCCTCCCTGTCGATGCACCTGCCGATGCACCTGGTGATGCCCCTGTTGATACTTTCAGTGTAATAGGTTATCTATTTTAGAAGAATAAGCGAGTGACGGAAGGGTCGGGGCGAGCGGACATGGGACTGCTGGACGGCCGGAACGCCGTGGTCACCGGCGGCGCACAGGGAATCGGCTACGAGATCGCCGGCGTCCTCGGCGGCGCGGGTGCCCGCGTGGTCATAGGCGACCTGGACGAGGGCGCCGCGGCCGAGGCCGCCGAGCGGCTCGCGGGGAACGGCGTCGAGGCCTCCTCGGCGCGCTGCGACGTCACCGACGAGGACCAGGTCGCCGCCCTCGTCGCCCACTGCGCCGAGGTCTTCGGGCCCGTCGGCGTCATGGTCAACAACGCCGGCATCACCCGGGACGCGACCCTGCGCAGGATGCCCGTCTCCGACTTCCGCGCCGTCCTCGACGTTCACCTCACGGGCGCCTGGAACGGCACCCGCTTCGCCGCCGAGGCGATGCGCGCACACGGCCGGGGCGGCAGCATCGTCAACATCTCCTCCATCGCCGGCAAGGTCGGAAACTTCGGGCAGACCAACTACAGCGCGGCCAAGGCCGGACTCGTCGGCCTCACCAAGGCCTCCGCGAAGGAGCTGGCCAAGGCGGGCATCCGGGTCAACGCCGTGCAGCCGGGACTGATCCGTACCGCGATGACGGAGGCGATGCCCCGGGCGGCCTGGGACGCCAAGCTCGCCGAGATCCCGATGGGCCGCGCGGGCGAACCCGCCGAGGTCGCCCAGGTGGTCCTCTTCCTCGCCTCCGGCATGGCGAGCTACCTCACCGGAGCCGTGATCGAGGTGACCGGTGGCCGGTACATGTGAATTCCCGTCCACGAAAGGCATGACGGATGCGTGACGCGGTCATCTGCGAACCGATACGGACCCCGGTGGGCGGCTACGGGGGAGCCTTCCGCGACGTCACCGCCGCCGAACTGGCGGCCGCCGTCGTACGGGCCGTCCTCGACCGCACCGGGATCCCGCCGTCGGCCGTGGACGACGTCCTCCTCGGCCAGTGCTACCCCAACGGCGAGGCCCCGGCCATCGGCCGTGTCGCCGCCCTGGACGCCGGACTGCCCGTCGAGGTGCCCGGACTCCAGATCGACCGCCGCTGCGGCTCGGGACTCCAGGCGGTCATCACCGCGGCGATGCAGGTGCAGACCGGCGCGAGCGACCTCGTGCTGGCCGGCGGTGTCGAGTCCATGAGCCGGGCCGAGTTCTACACCACCGACGTCCGCTGGGGCGTGCGCGGCGCCGGCACCACCCTCCACGACCGCCTGGCCCGCGGCCGCGTCACCTCGGGCGGCGCCAACCACCCGGTACCCGGCGGCATGCTGGAGACCGCCGAGAACCTGCGCCGCGCGTACGGCATCCCCCGCGAGGAACAGGACGCACTCGCCCTGCGCTCCCACGAGAAGGCCGTGGCGGCCCAGCGCGAGGGGCGCTTCACCGACGAGATCGTGCCCGTGACGGTACGGACGCGGCGCGGCGAGACGGTCGTCCACACCGACGAACACCCGCGCCCCGACTCCTCGTTGGAGAAACTCGCCACGCTGCGACCGGTGCTCGGCCGGCAGGACCCGGAGGCGACGGTCACGGCCGGCAACGCCAGCGGGCAGAACGACGGCGCCGCGCTCTGCGTCGTCACCCACCCCGAGCGGGCCGCCGAACTCGGCCTGCGCCCCCTCGGCCGGCTGGTCTCCTGGGCCGTCGTCGGCGTACCGCCGGAGACCATGGGCATCGGCCCGGTCCCCGCCACCGCCCGGGCACTCGAGCGCGCCGGACTGAAACTCGCCGACATCGACCTCATCGAACTCAACGAGGCGTTCGCCGCCCAGGTGCTCGCCTGCACCCGGGAATGGGCCCTGACCGAGACCGACTTCGAGCGGTTCAACGTCAACGGCTCCGGTATCTCGCTCGGCCACCCGGTCGGCGCCACCGGCGGCCGCATCCTCGCCACCCTGCTGCGCGAACTCGACCGCCGTCAGGCCCGCTACGGCCTGGAGACCATGTGCCTGGGCGGCGGCCAGGGACTGGCCGCGGTCTTCGAACGACCCGGCAACGACATCACCGGAGGACGCTGACATGCCCGGACTGCTCGCATACGGCGCCCACGTGCCGTACCACCGGCTCGCCCGGGCCGATGTCGCCGCCGCGCTGGGCACCGGTGCGGGGAGGGGAACCCGGGCGGTGGCCGGCTACGACGAGGACACCACGTCGATGGCCGTCGAGGCGGCCCGGGTCGCCCTGGCCCGCGACGGTCTGCGGCCCCGCATCGGCCAGCTCTTCCTGGCCACCGCCGCCCCCGCCTACCTCGACAAGACGAACGCGACCGCCGTGCACGCCGCGCTCGGCCTCGGCGAGCACGTGCTCGCCGCCGACATGGCCGGATCCGTCCGCTCGGGCCTCGGCGCGCTGGTGACCGCCGCCCGCTCCCCGGTGCCCACCCTGGCCGTCCTGTCCGACCTGCGCACCGGCCTGCCCGGCGGCGCCGACGAGGTCGCGGGCGGCGACGCCGCGGCGGCGTTCGTCTTCGGCGGACACCGGGGCGACGCGCCGGTCCTCGCGGAACTGCTCGCCCACGACACCGTCAGCGACGAGATCCTCGACCGCTGGCGGCTGCCGGGCGCCCCCGCCTCCCGTGTCTGGGAGGAGCGCTTCGCCGAGGAGATCTACGTGTCCCTCGCCGACAAGGCGCTGGCCGCCGCCCTCGACCAGGCGGGCCTGGAGCGCGGGGCCATCGACCACCTCGTCGTCGCCGGGCTGCACGCGCGCGCGTGCGCGTCGGTCCGCCGCACGGCGGGGGCCCGCCCCGAGGCGGTGACCCCGGACCTCTCCGCGGTGATCGGCAACGCGGGCACCGCCCAGCCCGGGCTGCTCCTCGCCGACGTCCTCGACCGGGCCCGCCCCGGCGAGGTCATCGCGCTCCTCGTGCTCGGCGACGGCGCCGGGGTGCTCCTGCTGCGCGCCACCGACGCGCTGCCCGCCCACCGCGCCGCCCGCCCGGTCGCCGCGCAGATCGCCGCGGGCGGCCCGCCGATGCCCTACGCCACCTATCTCTCCTGGCGCGGCCTCCTCGACCGCGAACCGCCCCGCAGGCCGGACCCGGAGCCGCCCTACGCCCCGCCCGCGCACCGCCGGGCCGGCTGGAAGTACGGCTTCGTCGCCGCCCGCTGCGAGAAGTGCGGCACCCGCCAACTGCCACCGGACCGGGTGTGCGCCTCGTGTCACAGCGTCGACTCCATGACCGACGAGCCCATGGAACACGTCAGGGGTACGGTCGCCACGTACACCGTGGACCGGCTGGCCCACACCCCGAGCCCGCCGATGCTCGTCGTGGTCGTCGACTACGACGGCGGCGGCCGGTTCCGCTGCCAGCTCACCGACGCCACCGAGGCGGACGCCGTCATCGGCGCCCGGGTGGAAATGACGTTCCGGCGTACGGTCACCGCCGCCGGCGTGCACAACTACTTCTGGAAGGCCCGCCCGGTGCGCGCGGGCGAGACCGAGGGGACACACCGATGAGCTCGCACGGAATCCGGGACCGCGTCGCGATCGTCGGTATGGGCTGCACGCCCTTCGGCGAGCACTGGACCCGCTCGGCGGACGACCTGCTGGTCGACGCCGTGGGCGAGGCCGTGACCTCGGCCGGTGTCACGCTCGACGACGTCGACGCGTTCTGGTTCGGCACCCAGGCGTCCGGCGTGTCCGGTCTGGCCCTGAGCCGTGCCCTCCGTCTGCCGAACAAGCCCGTCACCCGGGTCGAGAACATGTGCGCCACCGGCTCCGAGGCGTTGCGGGGTGCCTGCTACGCCGTCGCCTCCGGGGCGTACGACGTGGCCATGGCCGTCGGGGTGGAGAAACTCAAGGACTCCGGCATGTCCGGGCTCTCCGGGACGGCGATCCCCGGCGCGGGCGACGACAGCCGCGGTGAGATCACCGCCCCCGCGAACTTCTCCCTCCTCGCCCCCGCCTACGCCGCGAAGTACGGCCTGTCGGAGGAGGAGATGAAGGACGTCATCACCCGTATCGCCTGGAAGAACCACGTCAACGGGGCCCGCAACCCCCGCGCCCAGTTCCGCAAGGAGGTCCCGGCCGAGCGCATCCGGTCGGCGCCGATCGTCGCGGGCATGCTCGGCGTGTTCGACTGCTCGGGCGTCTCCGACGGCTCCGCCGCGGCGATCGTCGTACGCGCCGAGGACGCCTACAAGTACACCGACAGGCCGGTCTTCGTGAAGGCGCTGTCCTTCGTCGCCGGCCCCGCCGACGGCCTCCTCGACCCGGGGTACGACTTCACCACCTTCCCCGAGGTCGTCGTCTCCGCGCAGGAGGCCTACCGGCAGGCGGGGATCACCGACCCGCGCGCCGAACTCGCGCTGGCCGAGGTCCACGACTGCTTCACGCCCACCGAGCTGGTGCTGATGGAGGACCTGGGCTTCGCGGAACGCGGCCAGGCCTGGAAGGACGTCACGAGCGGTGCCTTCGACCTCGACGGATCGCTGCCGGTCAACCCGGACGGCGGCCTGAAGGCCTTCGGTCACCCGATCGGCGCCTCGGGCCTGCGGATGATGTTCGAGGCCTGGCTGCAACTGCGCGGCGAGGCGCCGCCGGAGCGCGCGGTGCGGACCCTGGCCGAGGGGCGCTCGCTCGCCCTCACCCACAACCTGGGCGGCGGGCCCGGCGAATGCGTGTCCTTCGTCTCCGTCGTCGGGAGTCAACTGTCGCAGTGAGAGTCGTAGTGAGAAAGGCGGTTCGGGCATGGGACGGCTCGACCAGAAGATCGCGATCATCACCGGGGCCGCGTCGGGCATCGGCGCGGCCACCGCGCGCCGCGTCGCGGCCGAGGGCGCCCGCACGATCGTCGCGGACCTGAACCCGGAGGGCGCCGAGGCGGTCACGGAGGAGATCCGGGCCGCCGGCGGCGCCGCGACGGCCGTCGCCGTCGACCTCGGCGACGTCGGCAGCGTGCGCGCCATGGTGGCGGCGGCCGTCGAGACGTACGGCGGCCTCGACGTCCTGCACAACAACGCGGCGGCCACCCACCTGGCCGCCCGCCGGGACCTGGCCGTCCTGGAGGCCGACCCGGCGGTCTGGGACGACACGATGCGGATCAACCTGCGCGGGACCATGGTCGCCATCCAGGCGGCCGTCCCGCACCTGCTGGCCCGGGGCGGCGGCTCGATCATCAACACCTCGTCCGGGGCCGGCCTCGCGGGCGACCTGCGCAACCCGGCCTACGGCGCGTCCAAGGCCGCCCTCGTCAACCTGACCCAGTACGTCGCGACGCAGTACGGCAAGCAGGGCGTGCGCTGCAACGCCATCGCGCCCGGCTTCATCGTCACGCCGGCCAGCTCCGGTTCGGCGCACGGGGCGATCCGGGAGGCGATGCTGCGGCACCATCTCACCCCGCGCCTGGGCCGCCCGGAGGACGTCGCCTCGGCGGTGGTGTTCCTCGCCTCCGACGAGTCCTCCTTCATCACCGGCCACACCCTGCGGGTCGACGGCGGCCTGCTCGCCCACCAGCCGTATGTCGCCGACCTGCGGGACGCGTAACCCGTCAGGCCAGGGCCTCGGGCTCCAGGTCGCCCAGATAGGCCGCCCGCACCGCCGGATCGCGCCGCACCTCCTGAGGGGAGCCGGCGCAGATCCGGCGGCCGAAGTCCAGCACCACGATCCGGTCGCAGACGCTCATCACCATGTCGACGTCGTGCTCCACGAGCAGGACGCCCATGCCCCACTCCTCGGCCAGCCGCCGCACCAGGCCGGCCAGCTCCCGTGTCTCGTCGTCCGACAGTCCCGCCGCCGGTTCGTCGAGCAGCAGCACCGACGGCGAGGCCGCCACCGCACGGGCGATGGCGAGCAGCCGCCGCTCCCCGTACGACAGGTCGCCCACCGGCCGCTCCAGGCTGTCCTGGAGTCCGAACTCCCTTACGGCGACCAGGACATGGGCGGGCAGCGGGCGGCTGCCGGGACGGATCAGATCGGTGAGGAAGGCCCACCTGCCGGGCCGGTCGCAGGCCGCGTACAGGTTGTCCAGGACGGTCATGTCCTCGAACAGCTCCAGCGACTGGAAGGACCTGCTGAGCCCGGCGGCGGCCCGCCGGTGCACCGGCAGCCGGGTCACGTCCCGCTTCCCGAGGTGTACGGTGCCCGACGCGGCCCGGGTGAAGCCGGTGACGGCGTCGATGGCGGAGGTCTTGCCGGCGCCGTTGGGCCCGATGAGTCCCACGACCCGGCCCGGCTCGATGTCGAAGGAGAGCCCGTCGACGGCGACGACACCGCCGTAGCGCACGGTCAGATCCCGCACCCGCAGCGCGCACGGCGCGGCCCGGCCGACCGCCGCCGCGGCCTCGTCGCCCCGGTCCTGGTCCGCTGCGGCGGCGGGGCGCCCGGGCAGCAGCCGCGCCGCGCCCTCGCCGACCTCCCGCCCGATGCCGTCCTGGTTGCCCACCAGCGTCAGTACCAGGGCGACGCCGCCGATCAGCGGCATCCAGTCGCTCAGCCCGGGCAGGATCAGGTCACCGAAGCGGGCGCCGACCGTGCCCGCCGCGAAGGTGGCGCCGAACAGCGGGCCCACGAGGAAGCCGGCGCCGCCGATGACGGCGAGCCCCAGCGCGGTCACCGAGTCGAAGCTCGCGAAGTCGGAGAAGACCACCGACGTCGACCGGAAGCCGGTGAGCACGCCGGCGAGCGCGGCGATGGCCGCGGACAGGCCGAACGCGTAGAGCTTGGCCGCGCGGACGTCGATGCCGAGGGCGGCGGCGGCCCGTTCGTTGGCCCGTACGGCGACGAGCCGGCGGCCGGTCCTGCTGCGCCGTACGTTGGCGACCACGAGCGTGGCCAGGGCGAACAGCACGAGGACGACGGCGGCGTACCGCTGCGGATGGTCGATTCCGGAGATGCCGACGCCGAACAGCGTCTGCTTGCCCACGGCGATGCCGTCGCTGCCGGGGGTCGTGGACAGATCGGTGTTCTGGAAGACCATCGCCTCCAGCGTCGTGCCGAGGCCGAGAGTGATGATCGCCAGGTTGACGCCGCGGGTGCGGACCGCGGGGAGCGCGAACAGCAGGCCGATCGGGACCGTGCCCAGCACACCTGCCACCAGGGCGAGTTCGAACGGCCAGCCCCAGTCCGCGGCGGCGTGCCCGGCGATGAAGGCGCCGGTCCCGGCGAGGGCGTAGGCCGCGAGGGAGACCTGCCCCGCGTAGCCGGTGACCACCACGATCGACAGGATGACCAGCGACAGCACCAGCGTGTTGGTGATCGCGTCGGCCCACAGCGGCGAGGAGAGGCTCACCAGCACCAGTCCCGCCGCGACGGCGAGCACCAGCGGGACGGGGCGGACGCGTCCGGTGCCGAGGGCGGGCAGCCGCTCCAGGAACGTGCCGCGCAGCGGCAGCGCCCGGCCGCGCGCGACCAGCACCAGGGCGATGAACAGGAAGGGCACCGACGAGGCGAGGCCGGTGACGCCGGAGCCGAAGCGGGTCAGTTCGGACTGCACGACGCCGATGACCAGACCGCCCGCCAGGGTGACGGGGAAGGAGGAGAACCGGCCGACCAGCGCGGCGGCCAGCGCGCTCAGCAGCAGTGTGGTCAGACCGCCCACGGACAGGCCGATGACCGGCACGATCAGGATGCCGGTCAGCCCGGCGAGCGCCGAACCCAGCGCCCAGTTGGCGGCGGCGACCAGGTCGGGGGACCAGCCGAGCGAGGCGGCGGCGCCCTCGTTCTCCGCGACCGCCGTGGTGCCCAGCCCGAACAGGGTGTGCCGGTAGAGGAGATGAAGGCCGGCGGTGATGACGACCGCGATGCCGAGCAGCCACGCCCGGTCCTCGGAGACCGTCGCGCCGGCGATGGTCAGCAGCCGGGCCGGCAGCCTGCCCGGCACCAACTCCAGGCTGTCGCCGTAGCGTTTGACGGCGACGGCGGTGAGCACGATGAACACGGCCAGGGTGCCCACCAGCCGGGCCGGAGAGGACGCCCGGCGCAGCGGGCGGATCACCAGCAGATGGGTGAGCAGCCCCAGCAGCGCGGACGCGAGGACCCCGCAGCCGGTGGCGGGCCAGTAGGGCACGCCGTGTTGCGCGGCGAGCTCCCACTGTACGTAGGCGCCGGCCATTCCGATGGCGCCGTGGGCGAGGTTGAGCACCCCGGAGCCCCGGTAGACCAGCACGATGCCGTGCGCGGTGAGTGCGTAAAGGGCCCCGAGCCCCAGGCCGAGCAGTGCGAAACGCAGGACGTCGTCCATCTGTGGCACCTCCAGACAGACAGAGTAATTATTTAAATAATTGTGTCCAGAGTACTTCACTAACCAATGTCGCCGCCTCCATGCTGTTCGGCATCTCGACGTCGCCCAATGGGCGCGAGCCTCGTGGAGGAACCATGAACCACCCACGCCGACGCAGAACCACCGCGGCGAGCTGTCTCGCGGTGACCGCGACCCTGCTGGCCGCCGGATGCGGGGGAGAGGCGTCCGGCAGCTCCACGGAGACCTCCTCGCTGAAGGGCACCCCCGTCAAGGTGATGGTCTGGGACCCGGAGGACACCCAGGGCAGCGCCCAGCCCGGCGTCCGCCTCACCGCCCAGGCCTACGAGAAGTGGATCAACGCCAACGGCGGGATCAAGGGCGGCCCGCTGAAGGTCGTCACCTGCAACGAGAAGAACGACCCCGACGAGGCCGAGAAGTGCGCCCAGCAGGCGGTCGCCGAGAAGGTCGTCGCGGTCGTCGGCTCCTACAGCCTGGCCGGCGACCGGTACATGCCGATCCTGGAGAAGGCCGGCATCCCCTACCTCGGCGGCACCGGCGTCTCGGCCGCCGAGTTCTCCAGCCCGCTGTCCTTCCCGGTCAACGGCGGCACCCCGGCGGTGTTCGCGGCCCACGGCAAGCAGCTCGTGGAATCCGGCTGCAAGAAGATCTCCGGCGTCCGCTACGACCTGGCCGCCGCCGCGATCGTCTCGCAGTTCCTCACCCTGGGCGCGATGTCCGCCGGCGGCTCCGCCCCCAAGGACCTGAAGGTGCCGGTCACCGCGACCGACCTCGCCCCGCAGGTCGCCGCCGCGACCAAGAACAGCGACTGCGTCAGCGTCATCCTCGGCACGCACTCCGACCTGTTCGTGAAGGCGTACGTCCAGTCCGGCGCCAAGACGAAGCTCGGCAGCGTCGTCGGCAACCTCACCCCGGAGCTCGCCGCGAGCACCGGCGGCAGCGGCAGCCCGCTCGAGGGCGCCGTGATCACCGGCTACTACCCGCCGGTCTCCGACGCGGCATGGAAGGTCTTCAGCGAGGCAGCCTCCGGCAACAAGGAGATCGACACCTCCAACGGCGCCAACGAGACGACCTGGGTGGCCTTCACCGTCTTCACCGAGGCGGTCAAGAAGCTGTCGGCGATCACGTCGAAGGCCCTGGTGCAGGAGCTGAACACCACCTCGGGCATCAGCACCGGCGGCCTGACCCCGCCGCTGACCTGGAGCGCGTCCACGGCCCTGCCGATCAAGGGTCTCAACCGCATCCACAACGCCACCGCCACCGAACTGACCATCCGCGACGGGAAGATCGAGTGGGCGAAGTCCGGATCGACCTTCGTCGACGTCCGCAAGGTGCTGACCGCCGCCTCGGCCGGCTGACCTGTCGCCCGACCGACCGTAGGAGAACGTCCGTGCACGACACCGGACAGCCCCTGATCGAAACCCGCGCCCTGTCCGCCGGATACGGCGCCCGTCCCGTCGTACGCGATCTCGACATCGAGGTCCGCCCCGGCGAGGTCGTCGCCCTCCTCGGGCCCAACGGCGCGGGCAAGACCACGACGCTCCGCGTGCTGTCGGGCGATCTGACCCCCCTGGGCGGCGAGGTGCGCTGGCTGGGGGGCACCGGCCACGCACCCCTGCACCGGCGTGCCCGTGAGGGCCTCGCGTACGTCGGAGAACGCGCGGTCTTCACCCGGCTCGACACCGCGGACAACCTCCGGGTGGGCCGGGTGCGGGCCGAGCAGGCCCTCGCCCTCTTCCCCGAACTCGACAAACGCCTGAGGACGGGCGCCGGCATGCTGTCGGGCGGCGAACAGCAGATGCTGTCACTGGCCCGGGCGCTGTGCCGCGCGCCCAGGCTGCTCCTCGCGGACGAACTGTCCCTCGGTCTCGCCCCCCTCGTGGTCGACCGCCTCCTGCGCGCCGTGCGCGAGGCGGCGGACCGGGGGCTCGGCGCCCTGCTGGTCGAACAGCACGTCCGCAAGGTGCTCGACATCGCGGACCGCGTGTACGTGCTGCGCCGCGGCCGGGTCGCCCTGAGCGGCACCCCGAAGGAACTGCGCGGACAGCTCGACGCGATCGAGTCCTCCTATCTCGCGAACGACCCCACGTCCTGACCGATTGAGGTGGTTGCCGTGCCCAGCGCACGCGAACAGATCCGGAACCTCGCGGTGACCGGAGACACCTTCGACCAACCCGCCGACGAAATAGGCGAGTTGCAGATGGAAGCGGCCCGGGAGACCTTCGCAGCGCACCGCGAGCGCATCCCGCTGCTGCGCACCCGGGCCGAGGAGACCGGCGTGCGGGACATCGGCGGCCTCGAGGACCTCGTGCCGCTGCTGTTCTCCCACACCAGCTACAAGTCGTACCCCGTCTCCCTCATCACCCAGGGCCGCTGGGACCGCCTGCTGCGCTGGTACTCGACCGTCTCCGTGGTGGAACCGGACGAGGTCGACGTGGAGGGCGTCCGGGACATCGACGAGTGGACCGACCGCGTCACCGCCGCGGGACACCGCCCGTACATCACCAGCGGCACCTCGGGGAAGGTCTCCTTCCTCAACTGCGACGCGAGCGACCTGGGTTTCCTGCGCGACATCCTGGAGAACCTCACCTGCTGGCCCGACCCGCTGCCGCCCGAGCCCACCCGGCGCGCCTATCTGCTCGCCCCGGCCGGCGGCCCGATGCGCTCCATCGACGGCTACCGCTGGCATGCGGAGGTCTTCGCCAGGCCCGGCGAGACCCGCCTGCTCACCGAGGAACCACTGCGGGTCTCCGAGCTGATGAGCAGTGCCCTGCTGCGCCGCCGCATGGCCGAGGGCACCGCGACCCCGCAGGAGATCAGCTCCTTCGAGAGCGCGTCCGCCTCCCGGGAGCGGGAACTGGACGCGGCCGTGAACCGGATCGTCGACGACATCGCCGAGCACCGCGACGAACCGCTCCTCGTCGCCGGCATGAACAACCAGCAGTTCACCCTGATCCAGGCACTGCGCGCGCGGGGCGTCGCCGACGGCAGCCTCCACCCGGACACCCTGGTGCTCAGCGGTGGCGGCAACAAGAACGGGGCGCTGCCCGACGACTACCAGGAGCAGTTCGCCGCCTTCTACGCCGGCGTACGGCGGGTGCGCAGCTACGGCATGACGGAACTCCAGGGCTCCTGCCTGGCCTGCGAGCGGGGCCACTACCACCTGCCGCCGTGGGTGATCCCGCTGGTGCTCGACCAGCCGGGAGAGAAGCTGCTGAACACCGAAGAGGCCGTCGTGGAAGGGCGGTTCGCGTTCCTGGACGTCTCCCTGGAGGGCCGCTGGGGCGGACTGATCAGCGGTGACCGCGTCCTCGTCGACTTCGCGCGGTGCGCCTGCGGCCGTCCCGGACCGGCCGTCCTGCCGGACATCACCCGCTACGGCGACCTCGGCGGCGACGACAAGATCACCTGCGCCGCGACGCTCGACTCCTACGTACGGGGGATGATCCACGGATGAGCGGCACCGCACTCGACGGCGCGGTGGCCGTCGTCCATGTGATCCGGGGCGAGGCCGACGACGGCCCGCACCTCACCCACGGCCGCGGGAGCTTCACCGCACCGGCCCTCGACCTGGACCGCCTCGTATGGCCCCGCAGCGAACCCGGCCCCGCCTTCCACGTGCCCGTCGCGGAGATCGTGGAACTGCTGGTGGAGACCGGCGAGGCGCTCAGGGCCGACCGGGACGGCCTGCTCGCCGAGGCACTGGACCGGATGGCCCCGGTCAGTCGGCTCCCCGCCGAGATCCTCGAACGCGCCTACGCCGCGCTGTGGCGCAGCTTCCGGCGACCCTCCCTGTACGCCCAGATCGACCACGAACTCGGCGGGGCGGACGTCCTCGACGGCTGGCGCGAGGTGCGGCTCCCCGAGGGCCGGGTCGCGGCCACCCGCGCCTTCCCGCCCCGCCTGGTGCACATCATCGCCGGCAACGCGCCCGGCGTCGCCGCGATGTCGGTGGTGCGCGGCGCGCTCACCAAGGGCGTCAATCTGCTGAAACTGCCCTCGAACGACCTGTTCACCGCGACCGCGATCCTGCGCACCATGGCCGCTGTGGCCCCCGGGCACCCCGTCGTCCGCTCCTTCTCGGCGGTGTACTGGCGTGGCGGCGACGAGAGCGTGGAGAGCGTGCTGTTCCGGCCCCAGTTCTTCGACAAACTGGTCGCCTGGGGTGGCGAGGGCACGATCCGCGGCGCGCTCAGATACGTCGGCCCGGGATTCGAGCTCGTCTCCTTCGACCCCAAGACCTCCATCTCGCTCATCGGCCGTGAGGCCTTCGCCTCCGCCGAGGCCCTGGCCAGGGCCGCCGACGCGGGCGCCGCCGACGCCGCGTTCTTCAACCAGCAGGCCTGCGTGGCCAGCCGCTTCCAGTTCGTCGAGGGCTCGCCGGAGGAGGCCGACCGCTACGCCGCGCTGCTGTGCGAACGCCTGGGTGTGGCCCGGGAGTTCAGCTCGGCGGGCGGTCCGCGGGTGCCCGCGGAACTCCGGGAGGAGATCGACGTACTGCGCTCCATGGAGCCCGACTACCGGGTGTGGGGCGGCTACGACGGCACGGGTCTGGTCATCCGCTCGTCAGAACCCGTGGACTTCCACCCCGACGGCAAGATCGTCAACGTCGTGCCGGTGGGCGCGCTGTCCGAGGCCGTCGCACACGCCGGGGTCGCCACCCAGACCGTCGGCGTGTTCCCCGACTCCCGCAAGACGGAACTGCGCGACGCCCTCGCCTGCGCCGGTGTCCAGCGGGTGGTCTCCCTGGGCGGAGCGGGCGGCATGCCACCGGGCCTCTCCCACGACGGCTTCTACCCCCTGCAGAGACTCATGCGCTGGGTGAACGACGAGTGACGGACGGCCCGCGGCGGCCGACGCGCGGTTGTCGGTGCCGGATGTCACGCTGAAATCACCAGGACCTGCGAAAGGGGAACTGCCGTGATCACCACCGACGTCACTCCCGGCGCCCCCTGCTGGCTCGACCTCGGCACCCCCGACGTCCAGGCCACCGCGGCCTTCTACGGCGCGGTGCTCGGCTGGGAGTACGAGCCGATGGGCGAGACGGAGGGGGACATGGAAGGCGGGATGTTCCAGAAGGACGGCAAGACCGTCGCCGGACTCGGCAAGCTCACCGAGGAGGGCGCGCGCCCGGCCTGGATGATCTATTACGACGTGACCGACGCGGACGCCACGACCCAGGCCGTGGAGCGCGGCGGCGGCACGGTGCGAGTGGCACCCAGGGATCTCGGCGAATGGGGGCGGATGGCGCAGTACAGCGACCCGCTCGGAGGCCAGTTCGCCGTCTGGCAGCCGGGGCGGAACACGGGCTTCGAGCTGGTGGAGGAACCGGGCTCGCTGACCTGGACCGAGCTGTACACCACCGACGCGGTGGCCGCGCGGGAGTTCTACGGCGGGGTCTTCGGCTGGCAGTTCAGCGACATGGAGATGCCGGGCGGCGTCGGTACGTACACCCTCATCACGCCCGCCGGGCTTCCCACGGAGCGCATGCAGGGCGGTCTGATGGAAGTCGGCAAGGAGGATCTCGCCCTGGCGGGCGGGCACCCGTACTGGCATCCGGTCTTCGCCGTCACCGACTGCGACGCCGCGGTCGCCGAGATCACCGGGCACGGCGGCGGTGTGCAGACGGGCCCGGCGGACGCGGAGGGCGTCGGCCGGCTGGCCGTCTGCCTCGACCCGTCGAACGCGGACTTCGTGGTCCTCGACCCGGCCCGCGCCTGAGCCGACACGGCCGACAGAGGGGGCCCGGACCCA
Organism: Streptomyces sp. NPDC002588; assembly: GCF_040295925.1. NCBI lineage: Bacteria > Bacillati > Actinomycetota > Actinomycetes > Kitasatosporales > Streptomycetaceae > Streptomyces > Streptomyces sp. NPDC002588. The sequence continues at coordinate 30,944 of NZ_JBEOWF010000002.1, read as the reverse complement.
CCGGGCCCCGTCTGTCGCGGTCTGGGAGCGGCCCTTGCGGCCCCCGCCCGGTGCTCGGCGGTGCGGAACGAGCGACGGGCGCTCGGGTTGTCCTGCTGACGGGTCCCTCCACGTCGGGAGACCAGCCGTGCTGTCCGGTGCCCTGGTGGCGGCTCGGTCCCTGGCCGTGCGGCGGCTCGGACGCCTGCGGTTTCCTAAGGGCTGTCCCGTAATTCCCGGCGGGCGCGCGACGACAATCACCCCTCTGTCGGTCGCTCCTGTCCCGGGAGTTCGCGCCTTTCCAGCGGCCGCACGGCGGGGCCCTGGAGCACCCGTCCGTCCGGGGCGAAACGGGAACCGTGGCACGGGCACTCCCGTGCCTGCTCCGCGTCGTTGAAGGACACGATGCAGCCGAGGTGGGTGCAGCGCGCCGAGACCGCCCGGACCTCCCCGCTCCCGTCCCGGTGGACGGCGAGCTGCCGGGCTCCGAGGCGCACCACGGCGCCGTGCCCCGGTGGGACGTCGTCCGGCGCGAGCCCCGTCACGGGCGGCAGCCGGTCGGCGACGAAGTGCCGGGCCACCTGGGCCTGGTGCTTCAGGAACGACGTCCCCTCGCGGAACACGGATGCCAGGCGGCGCGGATCGTACAGGCCGTCCCACGCGACCTCGCGGCCGTTGATGAGGTCGCTGAGCAGCCCGCCCGCCATGATGCCGCCGCTCAGACCCCAGCCGCCGAAGCCGGTGGCCACGCAGGTGTGCCGGCTGCCGGCGTGGAGGGGGCCGACCAGCGGGACGGAGTCGGTGGAGTCGTTGTCCTGCGTGGCCCAGCGGTGGGTGAACGTGAGCCCGCCGAAGCGGTCGTCGGCCCAGGCCGACAGCCGGGCGAACCGCTCCTCGACGTCCGCGGTGCCCGGGGCGAAGTGTTCCCCGGTGACGATCAGCAGGCGTTCGCCGTCACGGTACGGCGCGGTGCGCACCGACCGCGTGGCCCGCTCGGGGGTGATGTACATGTCGCGCGGGGCTCGGCCCTCGTCGAGAGGCGCGGCGACGACGAGTTCACGGCGTGGACTCAGGCGGGTGAACAGCAGAGCGCGGTCGAACACGGGACAGTGCGTGGCGACCACGACCTCGCCGGCGCGCACCGCCACACCGCTGTCGGTGCGCAGCACACAGGGTTCGCCCTCGGAGAGCCCGACGACGCGCGTCCCCTCGTACACCGTGCCGCCGCGCCTGAGCAGGTCGTCGGTGAGCGCCGGCAGGTACTTGCGGGGATGGAACTGGGCCTGCCCGCTCACCCGGACCGCCCCGGCGACGGCGAAGGGCAGTCCGGTCTCGGTGACGAACTCGGCCGGCAGCCCCGCCGCCCGCGCCGCCTCGGCCTCCGCCCGCAGTGCGCCGACCCGCCGCGGGTCCTCGGCGTACGTGTACGCCGCCGTCTCCTCCCACTCGCAGTCGATGCCGAGTTCGTCGACGATCTCGCGGGCGTGGCGGATCGCCGCGGTCTGCGAGCGCGCGTACAGCCGTGCGCCCTCGGGGCCGCGGGTGCGGCGCAGATGCTCGTAGACCAGGGTGTGCAGGGCGCTCAGTTTGGCCGTCGTGTGCCCGGTGACCCCGGCGGCCACCCGGTCGGCCTCCAGTACCGCCACCTCGCGTCCCTGCCGGACCAGTTCCCAGGCCGTGCTGAGTCCGGCGATGCCGGCGCCGATCACGGCGACGTCGACGGTGAGATCGCCCGAGGGCGGGGGAGCGGGAACGCCGGGCGGCGCGGTCTCCAGCCGGCGCGATCCCCGGCGGACCCCCTGGATTCCTGTGTCGGCGTTCATGGCGCCCGAGTGCCCGGCGCGGTGCGCGATACGCCCGAAATGGAGGTCTTCGTCGCCGAGGACCCGGGTACTCGGCGCCGTGCGGAACGACCGTCAGCGAGGAGGAGCACATGAGCACGGTGAAGGAAGCAGTGGACGTCGAGGTGCCCGTCCACGCCGCCTACAACCAGTGGACGCAGTTCGAGGAGTTCCCGCGCTTCATGGAGGGCGTCGAGGAGGTGCGGCAGCTCGACGACCGGCACAACCACTGGATCACCAGGATCGGCGGGGTGCGGCGCGAGTTCGACACCGAGATCGTCGACCAGTTCCCGGACGACCGGATCACCTGGCGGGCCGTCGAGGGCGAGACCCGGCAGCGGGGATCGGTCAGGTTCCAGCGACTCGACGACACCCACACCCGGGTGGAGCTCACGATGGACATCGAGCCCACCGGCATGATCGAGAAGGGCGCGGACATGTTCGGCATGATCGACCGCCGCATCAAGGGGGATCTCCACCGCTTCAAGGAGTACATGGAGCAGCGCGGGGGAGAGACGGGCGCCTGGCGGGGTCGGATCCGGCCCGAGAACCCCGGTTCGACCCTCTGACAGGTCCCCGTGCCCGCCGGCCGCGCCGGCGATCGCGGCCACCGGCCGTCGCCCCGACGGCTGACCGGACGAACGGTCCGTCCTTCCGGCCCGGGGCGGCGGCCGGCTCGTCCGCTCAGTCCGGGGCGGCGGCCGCGTCCTCGACGGTCTCCCGCACGACCAGGACGGCATCGGCTCCGGTGAGCTCGAGCACACGCCGGAGCTGGGGTGCCGGCGCGGCGACCCGCAGGGTCCCGTCCTGGTGGAGGCGGAGCAGGAGGTTCAACAGGGTGGAGTCCGCGAAGCTGATCCCGGAGGCGTCGAGCACCACCCGCGAGTGTTCTTCGGCGGCCGCTTGCAGCGCCTCGGCCAGCGGACCCAGCGAGTTCAGGTCGTAGGAGCCGCTCGCCACGACCACCCAGGCGCCGCCCGACGCGTACTGAACCGGTCCCGTCGGCTCGGGCGCCTCGTCGCCGAGTTGGGCAGTCGGCTCTTCACCGTGTCTGTCGACCGGACTCATGCCCAGCAGTATGCCCGCTGGGACGGTTCCGCGACCGCTCCTCGCCGTTCCGCGGCATTCACCAGATTTTCCGCGAGGGGTTCCCCTGTCGAACTCCCTGAAGTGAACTATGAGACATCGTTGTCATCGCCCGCCGACCCGAAAGGCACCGACATCATGTCGTTAGCCGCCGCCCTCCCGTCCCCGCCGCCCTCGCCCGGCCGCCGAAGACTCCTCACGCTCGCTCTGGCCGTCGGCACGATCGTCGCCACACTGGTTCCGGTGTCCGCCGCCACCGCCCAGAGCCGTGATGTCGCCGCCTACGACGCCGTCGACCCGTTCATCGGGACCCGGCTGGACACCACGCAGAACAAGGGCAACAGCGCCTACGGCAACACGTATCCGGGCGCCACCGTGCCGTTCGGCATGGTGCAGTCCAGCCCCACCACCTACCGCTCCTCGGACGGAGACCAGAAGGGCGGCTACGAGTACACCGCGGACAAGATCCGCGGCTTCGGCATGACCCGCCTCTCCGGCACCGGATGCGAGGGCCGCTTCAGCGGCTTCGACTTCCCCGTGCTCCCCTACACCGGCGCCCTCGCCGACGGCGCCCTCCCCGCCAGCCCCGCCACCTCGGTCACCGACTACTACCTCGGTTTCGACCACTCCACCGAGAAGGCCGACCCCGGCTACTACTCCGTGGACCTCGCGGACGGCGTCTCGACGGAGCTGACCGCCACGACGCGCACCGCCGTGAGCCGTTACGACTTCCCCGCCGAGGGCGGCTCGGCACTGCTGCTCGACGTGGCCGGCTCCAACAACCGCGTGTTCGGCAGCGAGGTGACGGTCGACGGAAACACCGTCAGCGGCTGGGTGGAGACCGCGTCGGTGTGCGACGAGGGCGGCCGCTACCGGGCCTACTTCTCGGCCACCTTCGACCGGCCCGTCAGGTCCTACGGCACCTGGGAGGGCTCCGCGGTGCGGCCGGGCGTCGCCTCGGCCTCCGGCGGGACCACCAAGCACGGCGCCGGCGCCTGGCTCGTCTTCGACAAGGGTGCGAAGGTCACCGCGAAGACCGGCCTCAGCTACGTGAGCGTCTCGAACGCCGCGCGCAACGCCGCCGCCGAGACCCGTGGCCGCGGCTTCGACCGGGTGCGTGCCGAGGCCGCGCGGGTGTGGCGGGACGCGCTCGGCACCGTCGACGCGGACGGCGGCACCCGTGAGGAGCGCGTGAAGTTCTACACCGCGCTCTACCACTCGCTGCTCCACCCGAACGTCTTCGACGACGTCAACCGCGAATACCGGGGCTACGACGGCCAGATCCACCAGGTCGCCAAGGGCCGCCACGAGTACGTCACCTACGCCGGCTGGGACACCTACCGCAGCCAGTCGCAGCTGGTCGCCCTGCTGTTCCCCGAGGTCGGCAGCGACATCGACCAGTCGATCACCGACATGGTGCGCCAGACCGGCAGGTGGCCCAACTGGCCCCACCTGAACCAGGCGCAGCAGAAGATGAGCGGCGACTCCCTCCAGTCCGTGCTCGCCTCGATCGACGCGTTCGGCAGCACCGACTACGACCGCCGGGCCGCCCTGGAATCGATGAAGACCACCCAGACCCTGCCCGCCGACTCCACCCTGCGCAGCTACGCCTACCAGTACGAGTCCGTCGGCTTCATCGAGAACGCCAAGGGCGACTCGGCGACGTCGAAGACGCTCGAGTACGCCGTCGACGACTTCGGCATAGCCCAGCTCGCCAGGCGCCTCGGCGACGAGGAGACGTACGGCCGGTTCATGGTCCGCGCCCAGAGCTGGCAGAACCTCCTGGACGACACCGGCGACGCCATCCGCCCGCGCAGCCGCACCGGCTTCGACCGGAACTTCGACCTCGGTGAACGAGGCGACCAGTTCGAACAGGCCACCGGCTACCAGTACGGGTGGATGGTGCCGCAGAACGTGGGCACCCTCATCGAGAAACGGGGCGGCATCGAGGCCGCCACCAAGGCCCTCGACGAGCACACACAGAACCTGGACGCGGGCGTCTACGACACCACCGGCGCCTACCTGAGCAACCAGCCCAGCTTCAGCATGCCGTACGTCTACAACTGGCTCCGGCAGCCGAACCGTACGGCCGACGTGCTGCGCCGTGCCGTCGACGAGATGTACGACACCACCCCGTCGGGACTGCCGGGCAACGACGACCTCGGCTCGCTGAGCAGCTGGTACGTCTGGGCGAACATGGGCATCTATCCCGCCGTGTACGGCACCGCGAACCTGGTGGTCGGCGGCCCGATGTTCGACCGCGTCGTGGTGGACAGCGCCGGAAGCGGCCGCAGGATCACCCTGAACGCGCCGGGCGCCGACCGTGCCTCGTACGTGACGGGCATGAAGGTCAACGGCCGGGCCACGACCCGGTCCTGGCTGAACGAGGACTTCGCCCGCAAGGGCGGCAGGCTCGACTTCACGATGTCCCGCACACCCGGCACCTGGGGCACCCGGGCGGCCGACGTCCCCCCGTCGTACACGGACGGCACCGACGCCCGCAACAACACCGGCACCACCCCCGACGGCCACGGCGACCTCGGCTCCCTCGACCTCAGCGACAACTCCCTGTCCCGGGAACAGCTCGCCGCGGCGGGCGCCGCCCCGGGCGCCGCGCTCCCGCTCGGCGACACCGGCATCGAGTTCACCTGGCCCGACACCGAACCCGGGCAGCCCGACAACTGGATCCCGCACGGCCAGCGCATCCCGATGGGCGGCGTGCCGGCCGGCGGCGTCTCCTTCCTCGGCCTGGCCACCAACGGCCCCTCGCAGGGCACCGCGGTCGTCGAGTACACCGACGGCTCCACCCAGTCCGTCCCGGTCCAGTTCACCGACTGGACGCCCGGCACCGCCTACCAGTTCGGCAACGTGCCTCTGGTGACGACGACCGGCCGCAACCGGGCCGCGGGCGGATCCGACACCCTGCAGGCCAAGGTGTTCGCCACCAGTCCCCAACTCCTGGATCCGGCCAGGCGGGTGGCGGCGGTCGTCCTGCCGCAGGGCACCGACCGCGGCGTCATGCACGTCTTCGACGTCGCCCTGACCGCGCCGCTGCCGTCCGCACCCACGGCGGACCGCTGACCGCCCGGCGCCGGTCCGCGGCACCGACCCGGTGGTGCGGACCGGCGCCGACGGCCGGCGGGACAAGGGGTGCGCCGGGCGGAGTGCACGTGGCGCTGTCCGCGGACGGCTGCCGCGCCGTGTCGTGCGACGGTGTCGGCACGTGCTCCGCTGGGAGCCGGAGCGGGAGTACACCCGCCCGCCCGGATGATCCGGGTACCTGCCCGGTGGCTCACCCCGCCCAGGCCGGGGCGGGGGCCTGCATCGTGCGGGAGTGGTACAGGCGGGCGTAGGTGCCGCCCAGGGCGAGGAGTTCGTCGTGGCGGCCGGCCTCGGTGAGCCGGCCGTGTTCGAGGACGAGGACGCGGTCGGCGTCGGGGGCGAGGTCCAGGTCGTGCGTGATCATGAGGGTGGTGCGACCGGCCATGAGGCGCCGCAGCGGTTCGACGATGCGGCGCGCGGCGATGGCGTCGAGGCCGGTCGTGGGTTCGTCGAGGACCAGTACGGGGGCGTCGCGCAACACCGCCCGGGCGATGGCGAGGCGTTGCAGCTGGCCTCCCGACAGGCGGGCGGAGTTCGGGTCGACCTGGGTGTCGTAGCCGTCGGGCAGCGCGGTGATGAAGTCATGGGCGTCCGCGGTCCGGGCGGCCTCCTCGATGGCGTGGTCGCTGGCGCCGGGCCGGCCGCAGGCGATGTTGGCGCGGACGGTGTCGTGCAGGACGAGGGTCTCCTGCGGGAGCAGGGCGACGTACTCGCGCAGCCGGTCGAGGGGGAAGGCGCCGAGCGGGGTGCCGTCGAGGAGCACGGCGCCGGAGTCGGGGTCGTAGAAGCGCAGGAGGAGTTTGGAGAGGGTGGACTTGCCGGCGCCGCTGGGGCCGGTGATGATCACGGTCTCGCCGGGCCGCACGGTGAAGGAGAGCGCGTCGAGGGCCGTGGCGGAGGTGCCCGGATAGCGGAAGGAGACGTCCCGTACCTCGATGGTGCCGTCGGGCCGCCCGGTCGGCGGGTGCGCCGGGCGTTCGGGGTCGCTGACGGCGGGCCGGGCGTCCAGGATCTCGACGAGCCGCTCGGCGCCCGCGGTGGCGGCGGTGACGAGCAGGCCGAGCTGGGCGAGGCTGCGGATGGGCGGGTAGAGGTAGCTGAGCAGGGCCGCGAAGGCCAGCAGCCGGCCGAGGGTCATCTGCCCGGCGGAGATCTCCCAGACGCCGATGCCGATCACGGCCAGCACACAGACGGTCTCGATGACCTGGACGATCTGGCCGTACGCCTGGTTGAGGCGGGCGGAGCGCACGGACGCCCGGAACCAGGCCGTCGCCTCCTGCTTCAGCCGCCGGCGTTCGGCGTCCTCACGGCCGTAGGCCTGGGTGAGGACGAGGTTGCCGAGTGACTCCTCCACCACCGAGGTGACCGCGCCGTCGGCGACCCGGCCGTCCCGGGCGACGGACCGGACGCCGGCCGAGAACTTCCGTGCGGCCAGCCAGAACAGCGGGGCGAGCGCGAAGGTGGCCGTGGCCAGGTCCCAGCGCAGCCAGAACGCGGCCGCCGCGTAGAAGACGGCGCTGAACAGCGCGGAGGCGGTGCCGAGGAGGCCGGAGACGGCCATCTGCTCGATGGACTCGACGTCACCGGTCAGCCGCGAGAGCAGATCGCCCTGGCGGTGCCGCTGGAAGAAGTGCGGGGGCAGTTTCTGCACATGGTCGAAGACCCGCTCGCGCAGCCGCATCACGAACCGCTCCGAGACCCAGACGGAGAGGGAGCCGCCGGCGTAGCCGATGGCCGCGCCGACCACGGCGAGGGCGAGCCACTGCGCGGCGGGGGTCCAGAAGGCGTCCAGGGAGCCGTTGCTCAGCGCGTTGTCGGTGAGGTCGCCGAACAGCAGGATGGCGGCGGTCTCGGCGAGCGCTCCGAGGACGGTGCACAGCCAGACGGCCACGAGCCAGCGCCGCAGCCCGCTGGTCAGGGGCCAGAAGCGGCGGAAGGCGGCGCGGGCGGTGAGGGTGCCGGCACTGTTCTTTCCGTAATCCTCGTATTGTTCCGGGTGCTGTTCCTCTTCTTCGTACGGCGCTTTTTCGTTTCCCTGGAAAATCGGAAATCCGTAATCGGAGAGTTCGATGCCGGATGGAATGCTCCGAGGATATGTCCCCGGTGAATGATCCGTGGGCGCGCGCATATTTCTCCCTGCGATCCGTGCACAGCCGTGGACGGTGCGTGAGTGCCGGAGGGCCGGCGCGTGTGCCGCCGGCCCTCCCGCTCTCAGCTGGGGTTATGCGTCAGGCGCCGGGCTGCTGGGGGCGCAGGGGGGCGCCGGGGCGCGGACGGCGACGGCCGGCCTGCTGCGGGGGCGGCGGAACCCGGTTGGGGTTCGGGCCCTGGTTCGGGTCCGTGTCGGGGTTGCGGCGAGGGGTAAGCGAGGAAATCACCCTGAAGCTCATGCCGACTCCTTCTGAGTTTCCAGTACCTGCACGGGATGGGAATTCCGTACGGAGGGGGAAGGGATCAGGGCCGTCGCCCTGGGCGATCCCGCCGCCCGATGAGAAGGAACTTAACACGGAGCTGTGCGCCGCAACGGGAAATTCAGAATTCAGCCCGCGAATGAATGCTGTGAAAACCTTGGTAATTCCTGGGATCTGAATGTCTGTCAGACCGGTGGTGGGGAAGTTCGCAGGTGGGTCCGGGGTCGGAGGGCTGTGGGTCCTCCGGGGTCGCCTCGTCGGCCGGCTCCGTCGGTTGCTCTTCTTCGGGCGCGGGCTCCTCGGTCACGGGCTCCTCGGTGACCGGTTCCTCGGTGACCGGTTCCTCGGTCGCGGGTTCCTTTGTCGTGGGCTCCTCGGTCGTGGGCTCCTCCGGCGCGGGTGCGTCGGTCGCGGGCGCCTCGGCCGCCGGCTCCGCGGCCGGTTCCCGGCTCGAAGCCGCCGCGGGTTCCTCGGCGCCGGCCGGGTCCGTGGTGCCCGAGGGGGAAGCTGCCGGGACGTCGGCGGCGCCGGCCCCGGCCGGCCCGGGGCGGTCGCCGTTCTCGGCGGCGGCCTTCTCGGCCACGACGACGGTCGCCGCCGGGGCCTTCGACGGCTCGGTCACCGGCACCCGCACCGCGGGCGCGTCGGCCACCGGGGTGCGCTGCGCCGGCGCCGGGGCGGATTCGGCCGGGCCGAGAACGAGGAAGAGCGCGGTGGCGCCCGCCGCGAGCGCCCCGGCCGCCACCGCCACCGGCGCCTTCGAACCGCCGATCGTGGCGTCGCGCACTCCGTGCAGCAGACCGGCACCGTGCCCGGCGCCCTGCCCGGCCGCGGCCGCGCCGGCGGAGCCCGCGGCGAACGCCGCCAGGAACTTGCTCGTGCCACCGCCCAGCGCGAGCACGAGCAGGGCCGGGCCGGCCAGCGCGGGCAGCCGGTCGTTGGCCCGCATCAGCGCGGCGAGCCGTGCGCGGCAGTCGTCGCAGGCGTCCACGTGACCGAGCAGCCGTTCACCCTGCCGCGCGGTCGCGGCGCCGCGGACGTACGCGGGCATCCGGGCCCAGTACACCTGGCAGGCGGGGTCGTCCGGGGCGCCGGTCTGGGCGCGCAGATACGCCTGCCGCATGCCCTCCCGGGCCCGGTGCAGCAGGACCGCCGTCGCCCCCTCCTTGGTGCCCAGCTGGGGGCCGATGGCCGACAGCGGGTGGCCCTCCGCCTCCGCCAGCCACAGCGCCTTCACCCACCGCTCGGGCAGCTGGCCCAGGACCCGCACCACCAGGTCGACGCGGGACACCTCCTCGGCCGGGTCGCCGCCGTGCCCGCCGGTCTCGGGTCGCTCGTCGGTCTGCGGATCCTGCGGCGTCTCGCGCACCGCGGTCCCGGAGGCGATGGCGAGATGCCGCACGGTCGTCCGCAGGTACGCCGGGACGTTGTCGATCTCGTGCCCCTCGGCGAGCCGCCGCCACACCCGGAAGTGCGCCTCGGCGACGAGGTCCTCGGCGGCCCACGCGTTTCGGGTGAGCGAGCGGGCGTACGCGACGAGACGGGGCTGCTGCTCCTCGTAGATCCGGGCGTACCGGGCCGTGGCGGAGGGTGGTGCGGAGGCGGCGGTGGACCTGTCGGACATGGAGGAACGCTCCAGTTGCCTGCTGAGGGGCGGAAGGATTTGTCAGCCTAGATGACAAAACTTTCAACGAAAGTTGCGGCTGCCGTGTGATGTGACGCACATCACGACCGCGGGTGCCGTGGCGGCCGGGCCGGGGACGCCAGGTCATGCCCGGCCGTGCGCCTCCTGGGAACGGCGGGACAGCGCGTCGATGACCACCGCGGCGAAGAGCACCCCACCGGTGATCACGAACTGGACCGCCGGGGGAGTGTCCGTGATCGCCATGCCCGAGGCGATCGACTGGATGACCAGCATGCCGAGCACCGCCGACCAGGTCGTGCCGCGTCCGCCGAACAGGCTGGTGCCGCCGATGACGGCCGCCGCGATGGCGTTGATCAGCAGGACGCCCGAGCCGGAGGTCTGGCTCACCGAGGTGATGCGCGAGGCCAGGAACAGGCCGCCGATCGCGGCCATCGTGCCCGAGACGGCGAACACCGCGGTCTGTACGCGCGTCACGTCGAGACTGGCGCGCCGGGCCGCCTCGATGCTCCCGCCGACGGCGTAGACCTGGCGTCCGTAGTGGGTGCGGCGCAGCAGGACGTCGAGCCCGGCCACCAGCACCAGGAAGATCAGCAGGGCGAGCGGGAGCCCCTGGAAACGGTTGAGCAGGTACGCCGTACCGAACGCGATCACCGCGGTGCCTCCCGTGCGCACCGCGACGGCCCGCAGCGGGCGGTGCGGCATGCCCACGGCCCGCCGGCGCCGGCGGTCCCGGTCGGCGGCCAGGAACACCGCCGCCGTGGCCACCGCGGCCAGGCTGTAGGCGACGGCGTCCTGGGTGAAGTAGTAGTTGGTGAGGTCGGCGACCAGCCCGTCCTCGTCGAGGTTGACGGTCCCGCTGTCGCCGAGCACGGCGAGCATCAGGCCGTTCCAGGTGAGCAGCCCCGCGAGGGTGACGACGAAGGCCGGCACCCGGGTCCGGGCGATGGAGTAGCCCTGTACGACGCCTGCCACGGTGCCGGTGAGCACCCCGATGACGAGGGCCAGCCATTCCGGTACGCCGTTGTTCACGTTCAGCACCGCGAAGGCGGCCGCCGCGAGACCGCTGATCGAGCCGACGGACAGGTCGAGCTCGCCGAGCAGCAGCACGAAGACGATGCCGACCGCGATCATCCCCGTCCCCACGATGTCCACGCTGAGATTGGACAGGTTGCGGGGCGAGAGGAAGTTCTCGTTGAGGGACTGGAAGGTGATCCAGACGACGGCGAGGACGCAGATCACGGGCAGGGATCCCGGCTCACCGGCGCTCACCTTGCGGCGCAGGAGCGCGAGTCCGGCTCGCACCGCTCCCGCCACCGTGCGCCGGGGGTGCGGCTCGGGAGGGTGCGGGCCGGCCGCGGAGCTCTCGGCCCGGGCGCCCTCCGCGGCCTTGTGCATGTCGCTCACCACCCCGACTCCCGGTGGGCCGGCCGGCGGGGCACGTTCTCCGTGGCGCCGGTGATGGAGGAGATGATCTGTTCCTGGGACACGGTGTTCACGTCGAAGAAGCCGTTGTTGCGGCCGAGCCGCAGCACCGCGGCCCGGTCCGCGAGCGCCTTCACGTCGCCCATGCTGTGGCTGATGAGCAGGACGCCCAGACCGCGGTCGCGCAGCCGGTCGATCAGGTCCAGGATCTCGGAGGTCTGCTCGAAGCCGAGTGCCGCGGTCGGCTCGTCCAGCAGCAGGACGCGTGGCTCGGCGAGCAGCGAGCGGGCGATGGCGACCGTCTGCCGCTGGCCGCTGGAGAGCGAGGCCACGGGGCCGCGCAGATCGGGCACGCGCCGGGTCAGGCGCTCCAGCAGCCGTCGGGTGCGGCGTTCCATCTCCATCTCGTCGAGGAAGCCGTACCTGCGGATCTCCCGCCCGAGGAACAGGTTCCCGACGACGTCGAGGTTCCCGCACAGCGCGAGGTCCTGGTAGACGGTGGCGATGCCGAGGTCCCGCGCGTCGTGCGGGCGTCTGATGTGGACCGTCCGGCCCTCCCACTCGATGACGCCCTTCTCCGCCGGGGCCACCCCGGAGATCACCTTCACCAGGGTGGACTTGCCGGCCCCGTTGTCCCCCAGCAGGGCGACGACCTGGCCGGAGTGGATCTCCAGCTCGATGTCGGTGAGGACGTCGACGACGCCGTAGCGCTTGCACACCCCGCGCAGCGCCAGCAGGGGGGGATCCGGCACCGAAACCAACTCCTTCCCCGGGCCCGCCTCCGGCGCGCCGGTCCGTCAGGTCAGTCCGGCCTTCTCGCAGGCGGCACGGAGCCGGGGGGTGCAGATCTGGTCGACCGAGTGCAGGCCTTCCTTGACCACGGTGTCCTTGATGGTGTCGGCGGTCACGGACACCGGCGTCAGCAGCACGGCCGGCACCCGTCCGTCGCCGCGCGTCGCCACCTCGCCCGTCGCCACCCGGCCGAGCCCCTCCTTGCGGGCGGCGGCCACGGCCATCGCGCCGCCGGCCTCGGCCTCGGGCCCGAACGGCTTGAAGACGGTCATGTACTGGTCGCCGGCGACGATCCGCCGCAGCGCGCCGAGCTCCGCGTCCTGGCCGGTGACCGGGGGCAGCGGATCGATCTTGTTCGCCTTCAGGGCCGAGATGCTTCCGGCGGCCAGGCCGTCGTTGGCCGCGTAGACCCCGTGGATGGCCTTGACGCCGAGGGCCGCGATGGCGGCGGACATGTTCATGTGCGCGGTCTCGGTCCGCCACTGCAGGGTGTCGTACGCCTTGCCGATGCGCACCTTCCCCCGCAGCACGGACAGCGCGCCCTCCTTGAACGACGCCGCGTTCGGGTCGGCCGGGTCGCCGTTCATCATGACGATCTGGGGGTCGGGCGCCTTGTCGCCCATGGCCCGCAGGAGAGCCCTGCCCTGGAGCCGGCCGACCTCGACGCCGTCGAAGGAGACGTACCCGGCGATCGGGCCCTCGGCGAGCCGGTCGTAGGCGATGACGGGGACGCCCGCCGCACGGGCCTTGGAGACGGCGGGGCCGAGGGAGCGGGCGTCCACGGCCACCAGCACGATGGCGTCGACCCCCTTGGTGATCATCGAGTCCATCTGCTCCTGCTGATTCGCCACCTCACCCCGGGCGTTGGCGTGCTCGATCTCGCAGGTGTCGCACAGCTCCTGGATCTTCTTCTCGAGCAGCGGCCGGTCCTGCGCCTCCCAGCGGGCCGTGGTGGCGTCCGGCAGCAGCAGGGCGATGCGCGGCCCGTCGCCCCCGCCGGCATCGGCCCCGGCACCCGCGCCGCAGGCCGCCAGCGCGACGACCGCCGTGACCGCGGTCATCGCGGCGGCCGTGTCCCGTATGCAGGCCTTCATGGGGGATACCTACCAGTGCTGTCTGCCGTGGACGAAAATCATGACAATGACGAGAATGATGACGATGAGTAGATATGTTCTGTTGGTCCGTATATGCGATTCTGGTGGGTGGGTGCCCCGTTCTCAACCTGTCGGCACCTGCGACAGGGACGGGAGGTACGTTGCGGACATGCCTCGACCGGGCCCTGACCTTCGCCGGAGCGAGACGGGCAGCGGTCTACGCGCCCGGGGCCGGGAAGGAGGAACTCCGGCTGATGGACTCGGCCGGAGATCCCCCGCACGAGCCCGGGCCGCCGGAGCGGCTGCCCCTGTCCGGTGACTCCCCGGCGGCGCGCGCCTTCCTCACCGACCGCCCGCTCTGGCTGACCGCGGAGTCCTCGCTCGGCGCGCTGCCCCTCGACGCCGACGGCCGGCGGCTCGGCTGCCTCGTCGTCACGGGAGTCTCGGCGGCCGGCTTCGAGGCCGAACAGCGCCGCTTCCTGGAGCGCTACGCCGACGCGGTCGCCGGGCTCCTCCAGCCCGTCACCGGACCGCCCGAACCCTCCTCCCTGCTGGACCCCGCGCTGCGCAGCCTGCGCGTCGGCTCCTTCGTGCTGGTCCCGGACACCGGTCTGATCGAGGCGGACGAGACACTCCTCGGCCTGGTCGGCATCTCCGCCGACGACTTCGACGGCAAGGTGGACACCCTGCTCGCGCACGCCCTCCCGGAGGACATGCACGCCCTCATGTCGGTCCTGGAGCCGTCCCCCCTGGCCTCCGGACGCCGGGACCTGGAGTTCCGGGTCCGCGGCCCCACCGGCGAGATGCGCTGGCTGAGCCTGAGCTGCCGGGTGGAGCCGGCCACCCCCGGCCGGCCGGAACAGGTGCTCGGCGTGGTGACCGCCACCCCGGTCCTGCGCCGCAGCGCCGACGACGTCTCCCGGATCCAGTGGCTGACCGCCGCGCTCGACGACGCCGTCACCCTCGGCGACGTCGGCCGGGTCGTGGTCGCCGCCCTGCGCGAACCGCTGGGCGCCGACCGGGTGGCGCTCGCCGCCCTCCAGGACGACCGGTTGATGGTCACCGTGCTGGACCCGCCGCAGCCCGCCGCCTGGCCCGAGGCGTGGCGCGCCGAATGGCGCACCGAGTGGCCCGACGCCCCGGTGCGCTCCCTGCCCACCCTCCGGGCGGCCCTCGCCGACGGCCGGATGGACCTCTGGCCGGCCGGCGCCGCCCTCGAACCGGGCCTCGACGGCATCGGCCCCGGCGGCCTCGCCGTCCTGCCACTGCCCGCCAAGGGCCGCGTCGCCGGGGTGTGCCTGGTCGGCTGGGACCTGCCGCACGAGTTCGTCCCCGAGGAACGTTCCCTGCTCACCGCCACGTCGGCCCTCGTGGGACAGGCGCTCCAGCGCGCCCACGCCCACGACGCCGAGCAGGAACTCGCCACCATGCTCCAGCGCAGCCTGCTCCCACGCCGCCTGCCCGAACTCCCCGGCGGGACGGCCGTCGCCCGCTATCTGCCCGCCCGAAGGGGCCTCCAGGTCGGCGGCGACTGGTACGACGTCATCGCCCTCTCCCAGGACCGGGTCGCTCTCGTCATCGGCGACGTGCAGGGACACAGCGCCGGCGCCGCCACGATCATGGGCCAGATGCGGACCGCCGTCCGGGCCTACGCCATGGAGGGCCACCCGCCCGACGTGGTCGTCTCGCACGCCAACCGGCTCCTGGTGGCCATGGAGACCGACCTCTTCGCGACCTGCTGCTACGCCGAGCTCGACATGGAGGAGGGCAACATCCTCTTCGTCCGCGCCGGGCACCTCGCCCCGCTGGTGCGCCACCCCGACGGCGGCACCGAGGAGGTCGAGGTCGAGGGCGGGCCCCCGCTGGGCATCCTCGCGGAGGCGGAGTTCCCGATGACCTCGGTGGCGCTGGCCCCCGGCGCGGTCCTCGCACTGGTCACCGACGGCCTGGTCGAGGCCACCGACCTGCCCCTCGACGAGGGCATGCGCCGCACCCGCACCGCCCTCGCCGCCGCCGACCCCGCGGACCCCGGCACGATGGCCGACCAGCTCCTCGGCGACGCCGGCCGCCGGGAGGACGACGTCGCCCTGCTCCTCCTGCGCTACGACGGGATGGAGACCCGGCCGATCCGGGCCGGCTGGATGGTCTGGCGGCTGCCCGACGCCGTCATGCACGCCCGCCGTTTCACCGCCCGCACCCTGCGCCGCTGGAAGGTTTCCGATGTCGCCGACGCGGTGCTCCTCGTCGTCTCCGAACTGGTCACCAACGCCCTCGTGCACACCCAGGGGCCGGTCCGCCTCGACCTGGTGCTGCGCGGCGACCTGGTGCGGGTCGGCGTGAGCGACGCCTCGCCCCGCGCGCCCGCCAAGCCGGTCATCGTGGACTGGGAGTCGACCGGCGGCCGGGGCCTGTTGCTGGTCGAGGCGATGTCGGAGGCCTGCGGCACGGTGCCGGTGGCCGGCGGCAAGCAGGTGTGGAGCGAGATCGCCGTACCAGGCGAAGAGACAGGTGACCGGTCATGAGGATCCACGGACGACGCCTCGCCGCCGCGCTGGCCACGGCGCTCCTGGCGCTGACCGCGGCCGCCTGCGGCGGGGACGGCGGCGGCCGAGGGGACGACGCCTTCACCGTCGGCCTGCTGCTCCCCAGCCGCTCGGTGCCCCGCTGGGAGCACTCCGACCGGCCGCTGATCGAGGCACAGGTGAAGAAGCTCTGCCCGTCGTGCGCCTTCGAGTACGCCAACGCCGAGAACGACGTGACCAGACAGCGCCAGCAGATGATCTCCATGGTCACCAAGGGGGCCGGCGTCCTGATCCTGGACGCCGCCGACACCCGGGCGATGCGCTCCTCCATCCAGGAGGCCCGCAAGGCGGGCGTCCCGGTGGTCGCCTACGACCGGCTCGCCGAGGGCCCGGTCTCCGGCTTCGTCGGCTTCGACGCCCTCCAGGTCGGCAGGCTCCAGGGCCAGGCCCTGCTTCGGGCGATGGGCGACCGGGCCGACGGCGGGAGAGTCGTGATGATGAACGGCGACCCGAGCAGCACCAACGCCGACTGGTACCGCGACGGCGCCCTCTCCGTCATCAAGGACCGGGTACGCATCGCCAGGTCCTACGACACCCAGGACTGGAGCACCCAGGTCGCCCACGCCAATATGTCCGCCGCCGTGGCCGCCCTCGGCCCCGACCGCATCGACGGCGTCCTCGCCGCCAACGACAACATCGCCGCGGGCGTCATCTCCGCCCTCAAGAGCGCCGGCGTCACGAAACTCCCGCCCGTCACCGGACAGGACGCCGACCTGGACGCGGTACGCCGCATCGTTCGGGGCGAGCAGTACATGACGGTGTACAAGTCCTTCTCGAAGGAGGCCGCCGCGGTCGCCGGGATGGCGGTCGCGCTGGGACGCGGCGAGGACCTGGACGGCACCGCCACGACGACCGTCGACAGCCCCACCACCCGGGACATCCCGGCCGTGCTGCTCACCCCCAGAGCGGTGACGGCCGGGGACGTCCGGCGGATCCTGGTGGACGGCGGCGTCTACACCGTCGACCGGATCTGCACCCCGGATCTGCGGGCGGCCTGCGAGCGGGCCGGTCTCACCCGGTGACCGTCCCCTGGGCCTGCAACCGCTCCGCCTCGTCCCGGGTCAGCTTCTGTTCGGCGGCACAGAACGTGCACTGCGTCAGGTACTTCGTCGACACCGGGAACAACGGGACGAAGAACAGCGTGAACTTGGTGACGCGCTTCCTGAGCGTGTGCGCGGAGGGGTTGCCGCAACGACCGCACACCAGCGTCACTATCGCCAGCTGGTACAGGTATCCCTTGGTGCCGAAGATGATCACGGCGCTGTTCCCTCTCGGTCGGTGCCCGGCTGCGCAGCCCCGGCCGGTGACCGGCTGCACGGCACAGTCTCGTGCATCCGGCAGGCGGGTTCATGCCCTGGGCCAGGCGGGGGAACTCCCGGCCGCGACTGCCACCGCCGCCACCGCAGCGCCGCGATGTTTCTCTCGCGCCGCACACCGGCGTTCCGCGCTTCCCCTCAGCGCTCCCCTCACGAGGAGAGGTCCATGCCCCGACTTCCACGCCTGGCGGGCGTCACCGCTGCCGCGCTCGCTCTCGGTCTGCTCGCGACGGCTCCCGCGGCGGGCGGCGAACCGACCGTGTCCGATCCGCACGTCGTCGCCCACTTCGACTTCGCCGCGGGACAGACCCCCGAGAACATCGCGCTCGAACCCGACGGCTCCGCCGACCTGACCTTCGCGGGCGCCCGCCAGGTCGCCAACGTCACCCGCGCCGGCGTGACAAGGATCCTCGCCACACTGCCCGAGGTGGCCGACCCCGACACGCCGAACCTGGGCGCCGCCGTCGTCCTCGGCATCGCCCGCGCCTACGACGGCACGCTCTATGTCAACTACGCCACCGGCACCCGCGAGACCGGTATCTGGCGCATCGCCCCCGGCGGCGGCACGCCCGTCCAGATCGCCCAGCTGCCGTCCGACGGGCTGCCCAACGGCCTGGCCCTCGACGAGCGCCGCGGCGTCCTCTACGCCGCCGACTCCGTGCTGGGCACCGTCTGGCGCGTCCCCGTCGAGGGCGGGAAGCCCACGGCCTGGGTCACAGGGGCCGCCCTCGACCCGGGCAAGGTGCCGCCCGCGTCCGGCTTCGGCGCCAACGGCCTCAGGCTCCACCACGGCGCGGTGTGGGTGTCCAACACCGACGCCGGGAGTGTCCTGCGCGTCCCCGTCCAGGAGGACGGCTCCGCCGGTCCGATCCAGACCAGGGCGACCGGACTGGTCGGCATCGACGACTTCGGCTTCCTCGAGCGCCACCGCGACACCTTCCTCGCCGCGCTCCTGACGGCCGACCAGGTCGCCCTGGTACGCCCGGACGGCACCCGCACCGTCGTCCTGACCCGGCAGGACGGCCTGTCCAACCCCGCCTCCGTCGCCGTACGCGGCCGGACCGTCTACGTCCCCAGCTCGGCGTTCTTCACGATGCAGGACCCCAACCTGCTCCTGGCCCGGGTCCACCAGCGCGACCGCGGCTGACCGGGGGCCGTCCGCGGCCCGCCCGGAGCCGGTGGCTCACCGGGCTCCGGGCCGTGCGGCGGCGCCTCTCTCCGTCCTCCTCCACCCGGGGCACCGGCTCAGCCGCGCGCCACCAGGTCAAGCGCGACGTCGGTGATCATGTCCTCCTGGCCGCCGACCATGGCCCGCCGGCCGACCTCGACCAGGATGGCGCGGGTGTCGAGCCCGTAGCGGGCGGCGGCCGTCTCGGCGTGCCGCAGGAAGCTGGAGTACACGCCCGCGTAGCCGAGGCTGAGGGTCTCGCGGTCCACCCGCACCTCGCGGTCCTGCAACGGCCGTACGAGATCGTCGGCGGCGTCCATCAGCGGGAACAGGTCGCAGGCGTGCTCCCAGCCCATCAGGTCGGCGACCGCGACGAACGCCTCCAGGGGGCAGTTGCCCGCACCCGCGCCCTGCCCGGCGAGCGAGGCGTCCACCCGGACGGCGCCGCTCTCGACGGCGACCACGGTGTTGGCCACTCCCAGGGCGAGGTTGTGGTGGGCGTGGATGCCGAGGGAGGTGGCCGGGTCGAGCACGTCGCGGTAGGCGCGGAAGCGGTCGCGGACGCCGTCCATGGTGAGCCGGCCACCGGAGTCGGTGACGTAGACGCAGTGGGCGCCGTAGGACTCCATCAGCTTGGCCTGCCGGGCGAGTTCGGCGGGTTCGGCCATGTGGGACATCATCAGGAACCCGGCGACGTCCATGTCCAGCTCCCGCGCGGCGGCGATGTGCTGGGCGGAGATGTCGGCCTCGGTGCAGTGCGTGGCGACCCGGACCGAACGGATCCCGAGGGAGTGCGCCTGCTTGAGGTCGTGGACCGTGCCGATGCCGGGCAGCAGCAGCGTGGTCGGCACGGCGTGGTGGGTGGCGTCGGTGACGGCCTCGATCCACTCCCAGTCGGTGTGGGCGCCGACGCCGTAGTTGATGCTGGAGCCGGCCAGACCGTCTCCGTGGGCGATCTCGATCGCGGCCACGCCGGCCGCGTCCAGCGCGGCGGCGATGGCGCGCGCCTGGTCGACGGTGTAGCGGTGGCGGACGGCGTGCATGCCGTCCCGCAGGGTGACGTCCTGGACGTACAGACGGGTCATCGCGAGGCCACCTCCGTGGCGCGGTCGGCGGCCATGCGTTCCGCGGTGCGCAGCGCGGCCGAGGTCATGATGTCGAGGTTCCCGGCGTAGGCCGGCAGGTAGTGCGCGGCGCCTTCGACCTCCAGGAACACGGAGACCTTCAGGGTCTCGCCGGCGCCGGGGGCGAGGGTGTGCAGCGGATCGTCGGCGGCCACCCGCTCGAACTGCACCTTCTGCTTGAGCCGGTAGCCCGGCACATACGCCTGGACCCGGCCGACCATCTCCTCGACCGACGCGGTGACCGCCTCGGTGGCACAGTCGGAGACCAGGCAGTGCACGGTGTCCCGCATGATCAGCGGGGGCTCGGCCGGGTTGAGGACGATGATCGCCTTGCCCCTGGCGGCCCCGCCGACCTTCTCGATGGCCGAGGACGTGGTCTCGGTGAACTCGTCGATGTTGGCGCGGGTGCCGGGGCCCGCCGAGCGGGAGGCGATGGAGGCGACGATCTCGCCGTAGTGGACCGGGGTGACCGCGCCGACCGCCGCGACGACCGGGATGGTGGCCTGGCCGCCGCAGGTGACCATGTTGACGTTCGGGGCACCGAGGTGGGCGTCGCCGTTGACCGGCGGGACGACGTACGGGCCGAGCGCGGCCGGGGTGAGGTCGACGAGGGTGCGGCCCAGCGGGCGCAGCACGTCGTCGTGGTGGCGGTGGGCGCCCGCCGAGGTCGCGTCGAAGACGATCTCGACGTCGGCGAACTCGTCGAGACCGACGAGGCCCTCCACCCCCTCGTGGGTGGTGGCCACCTTGAGGCGGCGGGCGCGGGCCAGACCGTCGGAGTCCGGGTCGATCCCGGCCAGCGCGGCGATCTCCAGGCTCTCCGACAGCCGCAGGACCTTGATCATCAGGTCGGTGCCGATGTTCCCGGAACCGATGATGGCGACCTTCGTGCTCACTGGCCTTCCCCTTCCGCGGCGAACCGGACCCGCACGGAGCCCAGGTCCGAGATGTGTGCCTCGAACGCGTCCCCCGGTGCGGCGGGCGCCATCGGACCCAGCGCCCCGGTCAGCACCAGGTCGCCCGCGCGCAGCGGATCGCCCCGCTCGGCGAGTGCCGAGGCCAGCCAGACCGCCGCGTTGAGCGGGCTGCCGAGACAGGCGGCGCCGGTGCCCTCGGAGACGGTCTCGCCGCCCCGGGTCATGCTCATCGCCACGGTCCGCAGGTCGACGGCCGTGAGCGGCACCGGGGTGGCGCCCAGCACGTACAGCCCGCAGGAGGCGTTGTCGGCGACGGTGTCGACCAGGGAGATGTCCCAGCCCCGCACCCGGCTGTCGACGATCTCCAGCGCGGGCAGCGCGAAGTCGACCGCGCGCAGCACGTCCACCACGGTGCACTCCCGGTGCGGCAGGTCCCGCCCCAGCACGAGCGCGACCTCGGCCTCCACCTTCGGCTGCAGCAGCCGCCCCACGGCCACCTCGCCGCCGTCCGGCACGGCCATGTCCGCGAACAGCGCGCCGAAGTCGGGCCGGTCCACACCGAGCTGGCGCTGTACGGCCTCGGAGGTCAGGCCGATCTTCCGGCCGACGATCCGGCGGCCGGCGTCCAGGCCGCGCCGCACGTTCAGCTGCTGCACGGCGTACGCGGTCTCCACATCGCCGCCGTCGTCGAACAGGTCACGCACCGGCGGGCAGGCGGCCCCGCTGCGGGTGGCCTCCGCCAGCAGGTCGGCGGCCTTGACCACGGCCGGTGGGTCGAGCTCGGTCGTCACGGTGTGCCTCCAGAGGAGCGGTGGGTCGAACACCGGTATAGACACCCCCGCGGCAAAGGGACAAACTCTGTTCCGTGACACGGAACCTCAACGGCGGCAGCATGCTGGAGAAGGCGGCGACGATCCTGGAGAGCTTCAGTCCCAGTGGTGGTCCGTTCCGCCTGTCGGAACTGTCGGAGCGCACCGGTCTGCCCAAGCCCACCGTGCACCGGCTGGCGGCCGACCTGGTCCGCCTCGGCTGGCTCGAGCGGTCCGGCCAGCGGTACCGGCTGGGCACCAAACTGTTCGAACTGGGCTCGCTGGTGCCGCACCGGCTGGATCTGCGCGAGGCGGCCCTGCCCTTCCTCCAGGACCTGTTCGAGGCCACCCGCGAGACCGTCCACCTGGGTGTGCGGGAGGGCCTGGAGGTCGTCTACCTGGAACGCATCCACGGCCACGAGGCCCTGCGGCTGCCCTCCCGCATCGGCGGCACCCTCCCGCTGAGCTGCACCGGAGTGGGCAAGGCCCTGCTCGCCTTCTCCGGCGCCGAGCTGACCGAGGAACTGCTGTCCCGGCCGCTGCCGAGCCTCACCCCCCACTCGATCACCGACCCGGCCCGGCTGCGGATGACCCTGGAGAAGATCCAGGTCTCCGGCCTCGCCTACGAGGAGCAGGAGGCCGCGCTCGGCGTCAGCTGCATCGCCGCCCCCGTCTTCGCGGGCGGCACCACGGTCGCCGCCCTCTCGGTCGCCGTACCCCGCTCCCGCTTCAGCCCCGCCCAGCTCGCCCCCGCCGTACGGACCGCGGCCCTCGGACTGTCCCGGGTGCTGCGCGGCCAGACCTGAGGCCGTCACCGCCTCACTGGTCGGGCGCGGGCGCTGTCACCGCGTCACTGGTCGGGTGCGTTCAGGCCCGGCCCGATGTCCGGATCCGGGTTGAACACCGGGTGGTAGCTCTCCGGCGGGGCGAGATAGGCGGCGGCCGGCGCTCCGCCCGTGTCGACGACGATCTGGTCCACCGCGATCCCCGGATCGACCATGAAGATCCGCAGCACATGCTCGCCGGGCTCGCCGACCGTCACCGTGGTGGTCAGCTTCTCCACGCCCTCCTCCACCTCGCGCGCCCAGGCGTCCCCACGGTTGCCGGTGGCGATGTTCTGCCCCGTCAGCACCGTCACCGGCTGATCGTCGAGGCCGACCGCGAGCCGGCGCGCGCCCCGCTCGTCGAGCGAGGGCAGCCGGAAGACGGTGACCGGGAAGGTGCCCGTGCCGCTGAAGCGCACCCGGTACCGCAGCTCCGGTGCCCGGGTCGCATGGTCCCCGGTGACCGGGGCGGCCGTCGACGGCACGGCCTCCACCGCGCCCGTACGGCGTCCGAGACCGCGTACGGTCCGCCAGCGCGCCCCGCCCCGCGCCACCCGCCGCTCGGTGTGCACGGCGTCGATCGAGATGTACCCGTCGGCCTCGAGGAACCCCCGGGCCCTGCGGCGTTCCCGCTCCCCGCCGTTCACCACCCGCAGCGGCACCTCGAAGCGCCGGCCGGCGCCGGTGAAGGCGACCGCGGCGTCGAGCGCGCCCTCGGGGACCTGCTCCCAGTCGATCTCGACCCACACCCGCACCTGTTCGGTGAGGGAGCCGCCGGACGAGCTGAGCCGGACCCATGGCTGATCGGCCTCTGCCTCCCAACTCACGGTGAGGAAGCCGGTGTTGAAGACGTCGACGAATCGCCGGTCACGGGTGACGGAGGAGAACGCGAGGGGCCGGTCCGTGCCGGTCTCGTTCCCCTGGGCCGCGACGCCCAGTCCGGACGTCTCCTGCCGGGCCACGCGGGTGACCGCCGGGCGCCCCGGTGCTTTGGGGATCTCCGACGGATAGGGGTTGATGTACCCGTCCCACTTCCCGCCCGCCACCTCGGTGTTGTACCGCGCGGTGAGCGCCGCCTCCGCCGTGTGCGCGGCCTCGGCCAGGTCCGCGAAGCGGTTGGCGCCGGCACCCCGGCCCTGACGCACCGCGAGCGCGTTGCGGTCCGCCCAGTAGTACTTGAGGTTCATCAACCAGGCGCCGTGCACCGGGTATCGGACGAGTTCGTAGAAGGCGTCCTGGTGCGCGGCGGGCAGTCCGGCGCCCACCGCGCGGACCCGCTCCAGCAGCCGGTCGTACGCGGCCATCCGCCGCCCCGCCTCGTCCCCGTGATGGACCACGGAGAAGACGTTCCGGTCGATGAACTCCGGTCTGCGCTCGGCCGCCAGCCGGTAGTACTCGCTGCGGATCGCGGCGATCTCTGCCGCGTGCCGCCGCCCGAACTGCCGCCCGTACCACTCCACGAGGAAGCCCTCGACGTCTTCGGCGTCCCACCGGTCCACGTCCCAGGCCAGGTCCATGGAGAAGGACAGCCCGGTCTCGATCGACTTCAGGTCGCCGACGTTGAAGATCCACATCCGGTCCGCACCGTGCTCGTACACCCGGCGCAACTCCTGCCAGACCTTCGCCAGTTGCGTGGTGTCCAGCCACAGATAGCTGCGCGGGCGGCCCCAGTAGGACAGGTGGTAGTAGATCCCGTTGCCGCCAGGGCGGGCCCGCTCCGCGTCGGTCGGCAGCTGGCGCATGTTGCCGTGGTTGTCGTCCGGCCAGATCAGTGTGACGTCGTCCGGCACCTCCACGCCCGCGTTGTAGAGGTCCAGGACCTCCTTGTAGGGGATGAAGATCTGCGGCTCGGCCGCCGCACCGACCTCCTCCGCGAGGATCCTGCGCTGGTCGGCGATGATGTCGTTCATCACCGCCACCTTCTCGGGGACGGTCGTGGCGTACTTCGTCTCCAGCGCGGTGTCGTGCAGCCCGCGCATGCCGATCGTCCAGCTGCTCTCGTACGCCGCGTTCTCGCGGGCCCTCGCCCGCCAGTAGTCGGAGATCACCGTGGGGTTCACCGTGTAGTCGTACACCGGCAGACTCCCGTCGGCGCCCCGGTGCTCCTCCGCCCAGGGCGCCCACTCGTGGACGCCGTTGCGCAGCAGCGCCTCGGGGTGGCTGGAGCCGACGACGATGCCGTAGCGGTCGGCGAGTTCGGGGTTCTCCCGGTACTTGTTGAAGAAGTCGGAGTACGGATGCATGGCGGGCCACAGGTAGTTGGCCTTCAGGCGCAGCAGCAGCTCGAAGAGACGCCGGTACGTCTCCGGGCCGATGTTCTTGTCCGGCTCCTGGGTGCGATGGGACCAAGTGGTCAGGTTCTGTTCGTCGTTGATGAAGACACCCCGGTAACGGACCGACGGCTCCAGCCGCTTGAGCGGCTTGGCGGGCACGGTGAGGGTGGCCCGCCGCTCCACGGGGACGTCGGCCCACCAGTACCAGGGGCTGACCCCGATGCGCTCCGAGGTGTCGTACACCCCGTAGACCGTGCCGCGCCGGTCGCTGCCCGCGATCACCAGGGCACGGTCCACTCCGGGCACCGGACGGTCCACCACCTGGGTGACGGAGGCCTCCCGGCGCCCCTCGACCCGTGAGACGTCCAGGCGCCCCCGGGCGACGAGCCGGTCGATGACCGGGCTGGCGCCCAGGGTGCCGACCAGGATCAGCCCTGAGGCCCGCTCCGGCAACGTGTGCCGCAGCTCCGGCCGGACTCCGGTGACCCGCTCCACGTCGGCCTGCAGGTCGCCCGCCACCCGGATCACCGCGGGGTCGTCCGCCGCGTCCACATGGACGGCGACGGCGACGCCGTCCCGGGCCAGGGTGAAGTCGGGGCGGTCGGGCGAGGCGGCGGCGGAGGCGGCGGGGAGCACGGCGGGGAGGAGGGGGGACATGCCTGCGGCCGCCATGCCCCGCAGGAACGACTTGCGGGACGGTGAGAACGGGGTGGGGGAGGTGGGGTGCGGCACGAGACGCTTTCCCTTCCGTGCGCGGGACGGTGGGCTGCTGGCATGAGCATGCTAGAAAGCGCTTGCTCTCGGCACCTTAGGTCAGCCCCCGCAGACGCGTCCATAAGCGTGCGCCGGTCAGCCGCCGCGCAACCGGTCGCGCTGCAGCCGCCGCGCCAACGCGCGGCGCACGGACGCCGATCCGGTGGTGCCCGTGGCCTCCGACTTCGCCGGGAGGTCGAGACCCCGGCTGATCCTGTCGTACGCCGCGCGGTGGCCGGCGGGCAGCTCGGCCCGGTGCGCCCGCAGGTCCTCCTCGACGAGCCGCCGCAACTCGTCGACGTGCTGGGGGGTGAAGCGCTTTCGGCCGCGGGTGACGGCATCGACGTACCGGGTGCAGTGCGCGGTGTGGCCGAGGCTCTCCGAGATCTCCTCGGCCAGGCCCCACAGGCGCCCTTCGAGCCAGGGGAGGTCCGGCTGCTCGAGGTCGAACTCCGGCGCGGATGACGGGTCGGTGTCCCGGTGCTTCGCCATCTGCTTGGAGACGGCGGGCTGGCTCATCCCGGCGAGCCGGGCGATGGTCTCCTGGGTCCAGCCGAGACCGGCGAACACCTGGATCAGCTCCGCGCGCAGCCGCCGCATCTCCTCGCCCGCGCGGATGACCTCGTTGATGTCGGCGAGCATCCGCTCGGCCTGCGCCTCGGTCAGTTTCCCGGAACCGCTTCCCGTACCTGCCACAACCCGGTTATACACCCTGCCCGTGGGGGATAACCGGGTTGTATTACCTGGTTATGAGTGCCAGGATCCCGGGCATGTCCTCCTCCTCGGCCTCCTCGGCCTCCTCGGCCTCCTCGGCCTCCTCCGGCTCCTCCGCCTCGTCCTCCCACGCCTCTTCCCGCACCTTCTCCGCCTTCGACGGCACCCTGCTCGCCTGCCGCACGGTGGGCGACGGGCCCCCGCTCGTCTGTGTCCCCGGTGGCCCCGCGGACTCCGCCTACCTCGGCGACCTCGGCGGTCTGTCCGCGTACCACCGGCTGATCGTCCTGGACCTGCGCGGCACCGGCCGGTCGGCGGTCCCCGAAGACACCTCCTCCTACCGCTGCGACCGGCTCGTCGACGACGTCGAGGCGCTGCGCGTCCACCTCGGGCTGCCCCGGATCGACCTGCTCGGGCACTCCGCGGGTGCGAACGTCGTCACGCAGTACGCCGCCCGGCATCCCCGGCGCGTCGGCCGGCTCGCCCTGGTCGGCCCGGGCACCCGCGCCGTCGGCGTCGAGATCACCGGCGAGACCCGGCGTGAGCTGGCGCGGCTGCGGAGTGGTGAGCCGTGGTTCGCCGAGGCGTACGCCGCGCTGGAGGCGATCACCGAGGGCAGGGACGGGGACCGGGAAGCCGTCGCCCCCTTCTTCCACGGCCGTTGGGACGCCGCCGCGCGGCGGCGTCATGCGGCCGACCGGCCGGACAACGAGGAGGCGGTCGCGCTCTTCGGGGCCGAGGGCGCCTTCACCCCCGAGGCCACGCGAGCGGCGCTCACCGCCCTCGCGGCTCCCGTCCTGCTGCTCGCCGGGGAGTTCGACCTGAACAGCCCGCCCCGGTCGGTCGCGGAGTTCGCGGAACTGTTCCCGGACGCTTCCCTCGTGGTGCAGCGGGGAGCCGGGCACTACCCCTGGCGGGACGACGCCGAGCGGTTCACGGCCACGGTCTCGGCGTTCCTGGACGGGGAATCCGATGTCAGCGGCACAGTGCGGAAAGGTCCTCCTCGAACGCCGGGAACTCGGCCTTCGCCTCGGCGGTGATGGTCCGGGCGGGCCGGCGCGGGGTGGTGGCATGCCGGGCGGCCAGTTCCGCCAGCTCCGGCCGGGGGCGTACCTCGCGGTCCGGGTATATCGCGGCTTCCATCGGGCCGTAGCCGTCGGCCAGCACCCACAGAAAGTCCGACAGGTTCGGCGCCACCACCCCGACTTCGCCCTCCGAGCCCAGGAACACCACCGGCTGCTCGGTCAGGGGCAGCCCCGGGCGCACGCACCACAGGGCGGCGAGGCCGCCGGTGCCGTCCTGCCCGAAGACGCGGTAGGCGGCGCCGTCGAGCTCGTGGTTCCCGGTCCACTGGCGGATCCACTCCGTCGTCTCCTCGGCGGAGTCGAAGGTGTCGTACGGCTCGAAGTCGAAGCCGTCGCCGTCTTCGTACGGGAATTCCGCCGTGGCCACCTCGGCGAGGGCGGGCGGGAAACGGCGGTCGCCGGTGATCGTCTCGGTCATGAGTGCAGAGTAGATCCAGCCACTGACAACGCCCCGCGGGGTTGTTATGACAGCTGTCATGGCGGATGCTGCCCCGGGACACCGCCGAGCCGGGAGGCGCGGGGTGAGGGACACCGGCGAACCGGGAGGCACGGAGTGAGGGACACCGTCGCGCGGGCGATGTGGGAGCGGTTCGAGCCGGTCCACGGCCTGGTCTATTTCGCCCCCGAGGTGCGCCGGGCCGCCGACGGCCTCGGTCTGCGCGGGTACTGGATGGGCTACTTCGCGCTGCGCGCGGCTCCCCTCGGCCCTGCGCCCGCCTCCGTCGTCACCGGTTGCTTCTACGTCTTCCACCCCGACCGCGTGGCCCGCGCCCTGCCCGACGCCTGGTCCCGCGCGGACCCGGCGGACGTCCTCGCGGCACGCGCGCATGCCGTGGACGCCGCGATGACCGGTCTCTACGGCCCCGATGTCGTCGGCTCCGCCGAACTGGCCGAGGCGGCGGACCTGGCCTGGGCGGCCGCGCAGGCGGCGGACACGGCCGGGCGGGTGCTCGGCGCCGCCAACCAGGCCCTCGCCCGGCCGCCGCAGCCGTCCGTCAGGCTCTGGCAGGCCCTGACCACCCTGCGCGAACACCGCGGCGACGGGCATGTCGCCGTGCTCGTCGGCCGTGGCGTGGGACCGGTCGCCGCCATGGTGCTGAAATGCGCCGCGGGGGAGTCGGACGGGGAGTTCCAGCGGACGACCCGCAAGTGGGACCTCGCGCAGTGGCAGGCGGCGGAGGCGGAGCTGCGCTCGCGCGGGTGGCTCGACGGGGCCGGGAAGCTCACCGAGGCGGGGGCGGCCGCCCGGGCGGAGATCGAGGCCGCGACCGACGCCGCGGCCGCCACCCCCTGGACCGCCCTCGGCCCCGACGCCACGGACCGTCTCGCCCATCTGCTCGAACCGCTCGCCCGGACCGTCCTGGACTCCGGCATCGTCCCGGCCGCCAACCCGGTCGGCCTGACAGCCGGAACTTGGCGAACCACCGCCGTGTGACGTTCGATCAGCGCGGCGCCGCCGCCGGGGCCACGAACCGGCAGGGCCGGGAAGCGGCGGTCTGCGGCCGCCCGGGGCGACGCACGGGGCCGGGAGGCGGTGAGAGCGCGGGCGAGCGCCCGGTCGTCGGGGCGGCGATGCCCCGAGGCGGCCCGGCCCTGCCCGACCGGCACGAGACGCTCCGGCCCCGGATCGCCGCCGCGCAGGCCTCGCCCGGTCTCGCCGACGGCGGGCCGCGCCGCGGCCATGAGGACGCTGTCCCCACTTCCGGAGGCTGCCCGGGGCGACAGCGGCCGCCTCCCCTCAGTAGGCTCCCGGCATGCGGATCTCCGTCTCCTCGGACATGGACGAACCCGTGGCCCGCGCTCTCGTCGCGGAGCTGCGCGGGCGCGGGCACGACGTGGTGACCCACGGCGCCCTGCGCCCCGGCGCCGACCCGCAGTGGGCGGTGTGCTCGGCGGCGGCCGCGCGGGACGTGGCCGAGGGGGCGGCGGAGCAGGCCGTGGTGTGCTGCTGGACGGGTACCGGCGCGTCGATCGCCGCCAACAAGGTGCCCGGTGTCCGCGCCGCCCTGTGCACCGACGCCTACACCGCGGACGGCGCCCGCCGCTGGAACGACGCCAACGTCCTCGCCCTCAGCCTGCGCCTGACCTCCGAGCCGCTGCTCAAGGAGATCCTCGACGCCTGGTTCGCGGCCCGGGCCAGTGAGGACGCCGAGGACCGGGGGAACGTCCGGCACGTCGACGGGCTGGACGCGGGCCGCGGGGAATCCTGACCGACGTCGCCCCGTACGGACGGATCCGCTCCTCCGTATGGGGCGGCAGGCCCTGTGGGGTACCCGGCGCCGGGAAAAGGCGGGGAGGTACGGACCCGTACGCACCTCCCCGCGACCCCGATCCGGAAGGGACCCCGAGATGTCCGCCGACCTGCAGCAGTCGTCCGCCCGGCTCACCGACGACGAGGTCAGGACGCTGCACGCCCACTGGCGCGCCGCGAACTACCTGGCCGTCGGCCAGATCTACCTCATGGCCAACCCCCTGCTCACCGAGCCGCTGCGCCCGGAGCACGTCAAGCCGCGGCTGCTCGGCCACTGGGGCACCTCACCCGGGCTCAACCTCGTGTACACCCACCTCAACCGCGCCGTCCGCACCCGTGACCTGAACGCCCTGTGCGTCTGGGGTCCGGGACACGGCGGCCCGGCCGTGGTCGCCAACGCCTGGCTGGAGGGGTCGTACACCGAGACCTATCCCGACGTCACCCGGGACGGGGAGGGCATGGCCCGGCTGTTCCGGCAGTTCTCCTTCCCGGGCGGTGTGCCGAGTCATGTCGCCCCGGAGACGCCGGGTTCGATCCACGAGGGCGGTGAGCTCGGCTACTCCCTCTCCCACGCGTACGGCGCCGCCTTCGACAATCCCGGCCTGCTGGTCGCCTGTGTGATCGGCGACGGGGAGGCGGAGACGGGGCCGCTGGCCGCCTCCTGGCACTCCGACAAGTTCCTCGATCCGGTGCACGACGGCGCCGTCCTGCCCATCCTGCACCTCAACGGCTACAAGATCGCCAACCCGACGGTGCTGTCCCGCCTCCCCGAACACGAGCTGGACGAGCTGCTGCGCGGCTATGGTCACGACCCCGTCCACGTCACCGGCGACGAGCCGTACGCCGTCCACCGGGCGATGGCGCAGGCCATGGACACCGCCCTGGACCGCATCGCCGCCTTCCAACGCGCCGCCCGCGAGGACGGCGCCGGCGAGCGGCCCCGCTGGCCGGTGATCGTGCTGCGCACCCCGAAGGGCTGGACCGGTCCCGCCCAGGTCGACCGGCTGCCCGTGGAGGGCACGTGGCGCTCCCACCAGGTCCCGCTGGCCGCCGTCCGCGAGAACCCCGACCACCTGCGCCAACTGGAGGCATGGCTGCGTTCCTACCGGCCCGAGGAACTCTTCGACGAGCAGGGCAGGCCCCGGCTGGACGTGCTGGCCTGGATCCCCGACGGCCCCCGCCGCCTCGGCGCCACCCCGCACGCCAACGGCGGACTGCTGCTGCGTGAACTCCCCCTGCCCGGCCTGGACACCTACGCGGTCCCGGTCGACAAGCCCGGCACGACCCTGCACGAACCCACCGCCGTCCTGGGCGAGTTGCTCGCGGACGTCATGCGATCCACCGCGCAGCGAAGGGACTTCCGGCTCGTCGGCCCGGACGAGACCGCCTCCAACCGGCTCCAGGCCGTCTACGGCGCCACCGGCAAGGCCTGGCAGGCGCAGACCCTCCAGGTCGACGAACACCTCGACCGGCACGGCCGGGTGCTGGAGATCCTCTCCGAACACACCTGCCAGGGCTGGCTGGAGGGCTACCTCCTGACGGGCCGTCATGGGCTGTTCTCCTGCTACGAGGCGTTCGTGCACATCGTCGACTCGATGGTCAACCAGCACATCAAATGGCTGCGGACGACACGGCGGTTGCCGTGGCGCGCCCCCATCGCCTCCCTCAACTACCTGCTCACCTCGCACGTGTGGCGGCAGGACCACAACGGGTTCTCCCACCAGGACCCCGGCTTCGTCGACCACGTCCTCAACAA